>CAZHQL010000089.1:0-8048 GCA_964534915.1 uncultured Spirochaetaceae bacterium
TTGTATGCCTTGAAGATGCTTTCCTTTCCCGCAAGTGCAGAGACAAGCATTAAAAGCGTTGACTCAGGCGTGTGAAAATTCGTAAAGAGTGAGTCCACGAACTTAAAGGAATATCCCGGGTATATGAAGATATCTGTAGATCCTTCCTTCTTGGAAAGAAAGCCGGATTCATCTGCACTGCTTTCAAGCGTCCTTAAGCTTGTAGTTCCTATTGATACTATCTTCTTTCCCTTTCTCTTTTCCTCATTAAGGGCATTGAAAGTCTCATCATCTATTTCAAAATGCTCAGTGTGCATCCTGTGCTCTTCAATCTTTTCGCTTCTCACGGGAAGAAATGTTCCTGCGCCGACATGAAGAGTTACTTCATAGATATTGATTCCTTTTTTCCTTATCTGATCTAAAAGCTCAGCTGTAAAATGAAGGCCCGCAGTGGGAGACGCAACAGAGCCCTCTTTCTTTGCATATATTGTCTGGTATCTTGTCTCATCAGAAAACTCATCTTCCCTCTTTATATAAGGGGGGAGCGGAACGTGGCCAAGAAGAGAGAAAAACTCGCTCTTCAGAGGGCGTGAAAAAGAGACTCTCTTTGTGCCGTCTGCATTCTCTTTCTCTATCCGGGCACTTATGTATACTTCTCCTGATGGCAGGATAAAATCATATTTCTTTCCGCTTCTCTGCCTCTTTGCCTTGCTTGTCATGGCATTCCATGTGCCATCAGCATTCTCAGAAAGAAAGAGAAATTCTACAGTCCCTCCGCTCTCGCTGGTGCCATATACGCGGGCTTTCCTGACTTTGCTGTTGTTCAGAACAAGTACGCTCTCATCATCAAGCAGGGAGGGAAAATCTGAGACCATGAAGTCCTTATATTCCCCGCACTTTTTATCAAGGAGCATTAAGCGCTCGTGCCCCCTCTCTGAGCTCGGATACTGAGCAATGAGATTCTCGGGAAGTTCAAAATAGTATTCCCTGGTCAGCACCGCTTTTACCCTTTATATCCAAAAGCTCATAAGCCTTGCCTGTAACACAGCGTCCTCTTGGAGTTCTCTTTAAATACCCTTGCTGAATAAGGTATGGCTCATAGAAATCCTCTAAGCTTTCAACAGCTTCCCCAACGCTAATGCTGAGAGTTTCTGCGCCAACTGGTCCACCGTCATAGAACTCGATAATGGTCTTCAGAATCTGTCTGTCCATCTTCTCAAGGCCATTTTTGTCTATTCCAAGCCTCTCTAGTCCTGTCTTTACAGTTTCCTTTGTAGTCCTTCCGTCCGAGAGTACCAGTGCAAAGTCCCTAAGCCGCCTTAAGAGGCGGTTTGCAATTCTCGGGGTTCCCCGCGATGAGTGCGCAAGCATTTTAAGCGCATCCTCGTCAATCTCAGCTCCAAGTATGCGCGCACTCCTTTTTATGATATAGGCAAGCTCCTCATCGTTATAGAAATCTATATGTAAATTGATGCCGAATCTGCTTGCTAAGGGAGAGGAAACGCTTCCTGCTTTTGTAGTTGCCCCGATAAGAGTAAAGTGAGGAAGAGGAATTCTCATCGTGCGTGCAGCAGGGCCCTGCCCTATGACCCAGTCAATCTCGTAGTCTTCCATCGCTATATAGAGCATCTCTTCTATTACAGGCTTTAAGCGGTGTATCTCATCGATGAAGAATATTGAGTTCTCACTTAAATTCGTAAGAATTCCTGCAAGGTCCTTGGGCTTATCAAGAGCGGGAGCACTTGTCATGCGTATGTCGCTCCTCATCTCATTTGCAATAATGCTTGCTAGCGTTGTCTTGCCAAGCCCGGGAGGCCCGACGATGAAAGTATGATCAAGTGCCTCGCTTCTTGCCCGCGCTGCCCTTATAAAGATATCGAGGTTTTCCTTGAGCGCCTTCTGGCCCTGAAAATCCTCCAAATACTGGGGCCGCAACAGATTCTCCTGCCTGTCCTCACTTTCCATGAATTCGCGCCTCATAAGGCTTTCAGGATTAAAGCCTTCAAGCTCCTTTATCTCAGATTCAAAATCAACTACCATAGGCACCCTTTATCAGAGTCTGGAAAATGAAGTTTTCCTTTTCTTCCTTGCTCTTACCATATAATAATAGCTCATTTTCTCTTAAGAGGCGGTCAATCTTTTCCTTTATGATCTTTCTTTCGTGCCCCATCTCAACAAAGGCATCAATTAAGTCCTGGTAGTCACTCTGAGTCTTCTTTACGCTTGAAGAAGCATCAGTGCTTGAATCAAGCACAAGGACATTCCTCAGCTGCAATATAAGCTTCTGTGCAGTCTTAGGGCCCATGCCGGGAATCTTTGAAAGCTTCTTCACATCGCTTTTATCCAGCGCAACAAGGAAGTCCTCAAGGCTCATGCTCGAAAGGACCTTCATTGCCTGCTTTGCACCGATTCCGTTGACAGTTAAAAGCTCAGTAAAGCATTTTCTCGCATCCTCGCGAAGAAATCCATATAAAAGCATCGCATCCTCACGATGCACTAAATATGTAAGGATCTTCAGATTCCTTTTCTCCTCATCGCTTTTTGAGAGGATAGTCTCAAGATCAATCAGGCTTATCTCAATTGAATACTCAACACCGGAGGGTGTGAGAATATAGATATTGCTCTCGCTGAAAGCTGAGAGAGAACCGTATATAGCGTTAATCAAACTAGTTTCTCCTGAGGCGGACATCGCCTGAATTATATGATACATAGCAGATGCAGTCTGCAAGAGCATCTGCTGCATGATCAGGGCGGGGAATCTTATCAAGCTTCAGATGCAGGCGCACAAGCTCCTGTACCTGGTGCTTGTCAGCAGTTCCGGTGCCTGTAACTGCCATCTTTACCTGCAGCGGCGAGTAATAGCTCACAGGAACATTCATCGACATCAGCTTATAAGTGACTGCTCCGATAACCTTGGCAACAGGGACAGCGGAAGTGATGTTTCTTGCAAAGTAGATATCTTCCATCGCACAGGCATCTGCTTTGTATTTCTCAGCAATTGATGCAACATCATTTGCAAGCGTAAAGAGCCTGTCCTGAAGACGCTCCTTGCTTCCTGTCCTGATTATACCAAAAGAAACAGGCCAGAGCCCCTGTTTAGTATATTCAACAACGCCCCAGCCTGTTGTAGCTAGTCCTGGATCGATTCCAAGAATAAACAATTATCACTCCTCAACAAAATCATCAGGCAGCTCAAGGTTTGTAGAAACCTGCTGTACATCATCAAGCTCCTCAAGACGCTCTACGATCTTAAGAACCTTATTGGCCTTCTCATTATCCAGTGTCACCCTCTGGTCTGCTATCTTTGATATATCTGCGCTTTCCTGCTCGAAGCCGGCATTCTGCATAGCCTCAAGAACTGATGCGAAATCTGCTGCAGTAGTAGTTACTTCAATGATTCCATCTTCAGTGGAAACATCCTCAGCACCGTTTTCAAGCGCTGCATCAAAGATCTCTTCCTCGCTGTACCTGGAAGCATCATATGTGATAACACCCTTTGTCTGGAACATATAGCTTACGCATCCTGTGGAGCCAAGGGAGCCTCCTAATTTGCTCAGCGTGGAGCGTACGTCTGCTGCAGTGCGGTTCTTGTTATCAGTAAGGGTATCTATGATGATTGCAACTCCGCCAGGAGCATAGCCCTCGTATGTGAGCTCAAAGAAGCTTGTCTGCCCGAGCTCCCCTGTTCCTTTCTTGATTGCCCTGTCGATATTATCCTTGGGCATGTTCTCTGCCCTCGCCTTCAGGATGGCAGTTCTGAGCCTTGCATTTGAATCCGGATCTCCCCCGCCCATCTTGGCGGCAACGGAAATCTCCTTGATAAGTTTCGTAAATTTCTGACCGCGCTTTGCATCGAGTGCGCCTTTCTTGTGTTTGATTGTTGCCCATTTACTGTGGCCTGACATATAAACCTCTTATCTTATTAGAATTACTTGGAACTAGGGAAAATTTACCATAATGTCTTTTTACCCGTCAATAAGCGCAAGCAAGGGTGAGTATGATTGAATCAAGAATCAGCCAGGCTTTCTCTTTTAGGAAAAATCTCTCTTCCGTGTTTATATATAATGCACTATCAAGTTTCTTGAGAGCCGATGAGAATACAGAATCAAAATCGATTGAAAAGCGCTTGAGCATTTCTTTCTTATCAAGCCCTTTTTTACCTCTGAGCGAGACCATAAGGTATTCTAAAGCTGCCTCTTCTTTTGAAAGATGCTCACACACTGCTTCCTTTTTTTCAAAATATGCTTCTAAATCTTCTTTCACGCGGTATGAGTATACGTCCTCATATCCAAGACTTGATTCACTTCCTGGCCCGAGCCCTATGTACTGTCCAAGTGCCCAGTAATTCAGGTTGTGCATGCTCTGGCAACCTCCGCGCGCAAAATTAGAAACCTCATAGTGCTCATAGCCAAGGCGCCTTAGCTCATTCCATCCGGATGTAAGAAAGAGTACTTCATCATCCTCACATCTTTTATCACGCATCTTATAAAGCTCTGTATTTTCTTCATATGTGAGACAGTAAAAAGAAATGTGGCCTGGATTAAATCCAGCTACGTTATTAATATCCTCAAGCGTCTCTTCAACACCAGTTCCAGGAAGCGCTGTAATCAAATCTGCACTGTAGTTAACGCCGCTTTCTGCAAAAACTGTCAGTGCCTTGATATTTTCTTCCCTCGTGCTGTTTCTTCCAAGTAATCTCAGAGCTTTCTCATTAAGGCTCTGAATGCCAACGGAGAACCTGTTTACATGGCTTTTCAAAGAAGCAATGCGGGCTTTCCTTACCTCTTCAGGATTAAGCTCTATTGTTATCTCATCAGGCATCTCATTTTTTGATGCCTCATCAACTATCCTCTTTATAGCGCGATCGCTTAAAAGTCCCGGGTTCCCACCGCCAAAATACAGGGTCTTGAAGGAAGGCACGCTTTTCATTACTTCCCTTATTTCCTCCATTATCAATAGTGAGTATTCATCAGGACTTTTATGCCATGAGGATCTTGGGAGCGAATAGAATGCGCAGTAAGAGCACTTTTTAGTGCAATACGGGATGTGGATATAAAGGGATACGCTTTTTTCTTTGCAAAGGCCTTCCATTACTCATCCGTAAGAAGGGAAATATCACTTAATGGCCAGAAGCGGAACACAACCTTTCCGTTTATCCTTTCCTCACTAACAGGCCCGAAATACCTTCCGTCGCGCGAGTTATCGCGGTTATCTCCAAGTGGTAGCACATGATTTTCCGGCACGTAGATTCCGTTCTCATAGCTGCTTAATGCACTGCGGGCACTCATATCAGCTGGATCTATCTTAGTCTCTGCAAGCGCTCTCTGGTGCTCAGCTTCATAAAAGTCTGCAAGAGTGGAGCCTGCATCGCGTTTTCTATATGCTTCCTGCAGGTATGCAGGAGGTGCAA
The DNA here is from genome assembly GCA_964534915.1 of uncultured Spirochaetaceae bacterium. Lineage (GTDB taxonomy): Bacteria > Spirochaetota > Spirochaetia > Sphaerochaetales > Sphaerochaetaceae > Ornithospirochaeta. Next base: position 5,390 of record CAZHQL010000089.1, read on the forward strand.
TGCCGCGCTCAGAGTATGCAAGGAGAGCACCATATGCCTTCAGCCACTCATACTCATCCATATCAACGCTTCTGCCAGGTCCTGCTGAAAGATTATTATTTTCTCTGAATTCCTCTTCCGGGATAAAGTAATCTTCCCCGCTTGGCCTTATGAGGACATTGCCCTCTCTGAATTTTATAACATCGCCTGAAAGCCCTGCTGCCCTCTTTACATAAAGGCGCTCTGCCATAGTGCCATCAGCATTCCTGTCTATGTTTACCAGCGAGAGCGTGCCCATGAAAACAACCTGGGAAAGGATGTCAAAGAAAGGGCCCTTGGAGTCATACTCGGGATTATAGAACGTTATGATATCGTCCCTCTCTACGCGCCTGTTTTCAGTGCATATCTTATTTCCCGCAGGATAAAGCTCTGTGCCGTATGCATTCTTGACTACGGCAACACGGTCCCCTACGTTGAGAGTAGAGACCATGCTCGGGGAAGGAATCAAGAAGAACTGAAAGAGATACTGATTGATGATTATTACCCAGAAAATAGCGAAGACCAGGGCATCAACCCAGGAGAGGATCTCACTTAAAAGAGTTCTTTTCCGGCTCTTGTTGTATTCCCTTACACTCTTACGCCTGGTCAGGTATTTTTCGGCTCTTCTTTCGATGAAAGTGAATACTTTATCCATATGAAATGAAATTACACGAATTAATATAAGTTGACAAGTGACAGCTGAGATTATTAATTTTAGCGTATGAAGAGAAAAAGAGAGCTTTTGGAAGCAGATCCAGTTAAGCTAGGGCCCATATTCGGCATGAGAGCAGGAAAGGCGCTATTAATCATATTTACACTAAGCATTGTTCTTCTTTTCTTCCTCCTGTGCATGCTTCCAGGCCTCCTAAAGGGGGGAAAATATGTCTCATTTAATTCTCCTCTGACTGAAGTCGGAGTGTATTTGGATGGCACTTACCTCGGATCGAGTGCAGGAAGCAGGTACTACATAACATCGGGCGAGCACGATGTAGTGTATGTTAAGAACTCAATCAAGATAGGAGAAGAGAGAATCCGCATCTCCCGCCCTGTTTTCTTTACACTCTTTTCACACCCCTCTTCAGATATTGAAATTGTTTATACAGATAGCAGTGAACTGAAAAACTCAATTAACAGAGCTTTTCTCAGGGAAGTCTCTGCGTGGTCTAAGGTGACAGAGTTCAAAGCACCTGTTACACTTCCACCAATCTTTACAAACTACGCAAAGGACATAACAGAGCTGAATATGGCCCTGGACGATGAGATCTGGATGAAGGCTGTAATGCATATATCAAGTGCTGAGATGCTTGATGACTACATAAAAGCATGTGAGATATTGAGTATTAATCCAATAATTGACGGCTCTATATTCACACCGGATACTGCCCCCCAATTCAACAGATATCATGATAGTACGAAGCCAGCAGCATATGATGAATCATTTGTAACATATGGCCCTGCAGAATTCGAAATGGGATCTTATTTGGGAGATAGCTATCCGCTGATAAATGAGAAGAGAATAAGCGTAAGCACAGGAAAGTTTTCAATAGCGCTTCGCCCGGTAAGCGAGTATGAGTATGCGCTCTTTACAGAGGAGAATCCTGAGTGGAGCGTTAATAACAAGGATAATCTTATAAAAGAAGGCTTAGTTGATGAGAACTACTTAAGAGGTATAGTTCTTTCAACAAACTACATAAGCTCTCGCCCCATAAGGAACATCAGCTACTATGCAGCTGCCTCTTATATAGAATGGCTGAGTGAAAAGGATGGAATTGAATACCGGCTTCCAAGTGAGGCTGAATGGAGCTATGCTGCATATTCTGTACAGGAAAAGCGTTACGCAACAAGCCTTAACTGGGCTGATATGGACTTAACAAAGCCTCAGATGATGATGGGAGGCATCTGGGAATTCACAGAAACTGAATATGTTCCCCTATCCCGCCTTTTAGGTTATGATGGCTATTCGATAGAAAACGACGATGTAGTCATCAAAGGCGGATCCTACATTAATTCAGCTGATGTTATCTCAGCAGATACAACAGGGCTTATGAGCAAGGCAAGGTGCAGTGACTACACAGGTTTCAGGATAGTTAAATGAGTGAAAAGACAAAGCTTATTCAGAAGAATAAGAAAGCATATTTCAATTATGAGATCCTTGAGGAACTTGAATGCGGCATCTCCCTTGTCGGAACTGAAGTAAAGAGCATAAGGGAAGGAAAATGCTCATTCTCTGACAGCTATGTCCAGATAAAGAACGGTGAACTCATTCTCATTGGATTTCTCATCCAGCCATATAGCCATGGAAATATCTTTAATCACGAGTCAGGCAGAAACAGAAAGCTCCTTGCCCACAGGATGGAGATAAGGAAATTCCAGAGAAAAGTAAATGAGAAAGGCTTTACAATAGTCCCGCTCGAGATTTACCTCAAAAACAACCTTGTAAAGATGAAAATCGCACTTGCAAGAGGAAAGAACGTCAGAGACAAGAAGGATGCAATAAAGGAAAAGGACATGAAGATAGATGCAAGAAGACAGCTTAAGGAGCTGAACTACTGATATCTGCCTGCTACAAAACTCCCCTCAGGCATTATACAAATAGCCAGGATTGCCCTGGCCTCATGGAGGTGGGGAGACTCGAACTCCC
>CAZHQL010000090.1:0-8016 GCA_964534915.1 uncultured Spirochaetaceae bacterium
CTCCTTTCTTAGCCTAATTGTACAGCAGAAAGGAATGAAATTGTGAAATTCTTTAGCAGAATGCGCTGTAAATCTCACCGCTTTTCGATAAGTATACGCGCTCAGAGAAAATCTCAGAAAGCTTTTCTTCAGTCAATACTTCCTCTTTAGGGCCATCATGAACGATCATGCCATCCTTCATGAGCAGCACTCTCTTGATTTCAGGGATTATCTCACTGAGCTCATGAGTCACCATTATGATTGTGCTGCTTTCTGTGTATGTGCTGATAAGACGCCGTAGAGACGCACGAGATGGAAAGTCCAGGGCAGAGGAAGCCTCATCAAGAAGCAGCAATCTCGGGCTCGTAATGTTTACGCGCGCAAGCAGTGCTCTTCTTTTCTCTCCGCTTGAAAGGCTCTCCATAGTCCTCTCCCTTTTCTCATAGAGTCCTACCTTTTCAAGCTCCTCATCTGCCCTCTTTCTATCCTCATCCCTTACATCATGATGGAAATCAAAGCCGAGGGATGAGTATAGCGCAGAGCATACGATGTCCCTTACGTGGTAAGAGGTGTTCAGAAAGGATGCATTGCGCTCTGATACAACTCCGATGAGGCGTTCAAGCTCACTGCGGACCCACCTCTCGCTTCCAAAGAGAACGCTTTTATACTCATCGAGCGCAAGAGGGTATACATTTCTTGAAATCACATCTAAAAGCGTGGATTTTCCTGCACCGTTTGCACCGACTATAGCAATATGCTCACCCTCAGAAAGGGACAGGGATACATCCTTGAGTATTGCCTTCCCATCCCGCCTGACTGTTGCATGTTCTATTCTTACTATCTCACTCATAGATATCTGTAATCTACTTCTTTACTCCTGTCTCTTCAACACTCATGGCCTGCCTTTTTAACGGTAGCGAGAGCTCTGAATTCGATATAAATTCAGCTTATGACGGATTTTCTTACATATTTATGCAAAAACTATGGATTATTATCCCGTTTTCTGTATAATTATTCCCGCACGGGAGTATATTATGATAAAAGCAGCAGTAATAGGTGCAACTGGATATGCAGGCTCTGAGCTTATAAGGATCCTTTCTTCGCATAAGGATGTTTCCCTTACATATCTTGCATCGCACTCACATCAGGGAAAGAAATACTCGGATGTCTATCCAGCGTTCTTTAACAGCGTGGATATGATTCTTGATGAGGATGATGTTCATAAGGCAGGAAAGAACAGCGATGTAATATTTCTCTGCCTGCCACATGGACTTGCAAGCAAGGTTGTGACAAAGGAGCTTGTAAAGGAAAAGAAAGTCATAGACTTCGGAGCGGACTTCCGCCTTAAGAGAGAGGATGTGTATGAAGCATGGTACAAGAGCAGCCACGGTTCTCCAGATCTTTTAAAGAGCGCTGTCTATGGCCTTCCTGAGATTCACAGGAAAGAGATAAGGGATGCGCATCTCATTGCAAACCCCGGCTGCTATACTACATGCTCAATCCTTACGCTCTATCCGCTTGTAAAGAACAGGCTCATAAATCTTAAAAGCATAATAATCGATGCAAAGAGCGGGACAAGCGGAGCAGGAAGGGCAGAGAAAACAGACAACCTCTTCTGTGAAGTAAACGAGAGCATCAAGGCATACTCTGTTGCAACACACCGGCACACACCGGAGATCGAGCAGGAGCTCTCGCTTGCAGCAAAAGAAGAAATCACGCTCTCATTTACTCCCCATCTTGTTCCGATGCAGAGGGGAATACTTGCAACATGCTATGCAGAGCTCAGCGAAGGCGCAACTGTTGAGGATGTTAAGAAGGCATACAGGGATGCATACGAAAATGAACCCTTTGTGCGTCTTTTGAATGTAATGCCACAGACGCGCTATACAAGGGGCACAAACTATTGCGACATCTCCTTCTCCCTTGATAAGAGAACGGGGCGCATAATCGCAATAGGAGCAATAGATAATCTTGTAAAGGGAGCAGCCGGACAGGCTGTTGAGAATATGAACATTGCCTTCTCGCTTGATGAGTGCGAAGGCCTGGACAGGAAGGCTGGTATATGATTGTAGAGAAGAAAATTAAGATGCCTGAGGGCTTTGCAGCCTCTGCGCTGCACGCAGGAATAAAGAGGGTCAGGAAGGACATGGCCCTTATATACTCTTTTTCTGAGTGCTCAAGTGCAGCAACCTTTACAAGCAACAGAGTAAAGGCAGCTCCTGTTAAATATGATATCTCAATAATGAAAGCTCCTAAGAGAGGAATCATAGTAAACAGCGGGAACGCAAATGCATGCACATCAGAAAAGGGGCTTGAGGATGCCAGGAGAATGGCAGATCTGTCTGCATCCCTTCTTAAATGCCCGGAGGACTCATTCTACGTCTGCTCAACAGGGGTTATCGGAGTTCCTCTTCCAATGCAGAAGATAGAAGCGGGCATCAGGGAGCTCTCAGAGAGCCTGAGGGGCTCTGATGAGGCCCTGATGGATGCATCGGAAGCAATCCTTACTACTGACACATTCAGAAAGGAAGTGTCTGTCAGCATCAGAATCGGATCAAAGAATGTAACAATCTCAGGCTTTGCAAAAGGATCGGGGATGATTCACCCGAACATGGCAACGATGCTTGCATTCATCATCACGGATGCAAGGATCTCCTCTTCGCTTCTTCAGAAGATGCTCGGAGAAGGTGTGGAAGATACTTTCAATATGATAAGCGTCGATGGGGACACTTCCACAAACGACACGTGCATCGTCCTTGCTAACGGCGCATCCGGCGCTCCTGAGATTAAGGAAGCAAGCGCTGATGAAGAAGAGTTCAGGAAGGCACTTAACTATGTTCTGATGAAGCTTGCATGCCTTATTACGAAGGACGGCGAGGGAGCCGGAAGATTCATTGAAGTAAAGGTAGAGGGCGCTAAGACGAAAAAGGATGCGAAAATCCTTGCCCGCGCAGTAGTCTCATCAAACCTTGTAAAGGCAGCGTTCTTCGGAGCTGATGCAAACTGGGGAAGGATACTCTGTGCCATGGGCTACAGCGGAGCAGACTTTGATCCTGAGAAAGTAGATCTAATCTTCTCATCTGACAAAGGCTCGATTGAAGTGCTTAAGAACGGAATGCCAATTGCATTCAGCGAGGAAAAGGCCAAGATGATACTCAGCGAGAAGAGCGTTACGGTACTGGCTGCTCTTAAGGAAGGAGAAGAGAAGGCAGTTGCATGGGGATGTGACCTGACATACGAGTATGTAAGGATCAACGGAGACTACAGGAGTTAAAGATGAATTACGATCCATATATAAAGAAAGCGGAAGTCTTGATTGAGGCAATTCCATACCTCAGGAAATTCAGGGGCTGCATAGTAGTCATTAAATACGGCGGCTCTGCGATGCTGGATGAGAATTTGAAGAAAGCTGTTATTACGGATATTGCGATGCTCAAGTACATCGGGCTCTATCCTGTAGTAGTGCACGGGGGCGGCAAGGAGATATCTGCACTTCTGGACAGGCTTGGAAAGCAAAGCGTCTTCATGGACGGGCTTCGCGTAACAGATAAGGAGACTGCAGATGTTGCTGAGATGGTCCTCTCAGGGCACATCGGAAAGGGCCTTGTCGATGATCTGGAGGCTGTAGGAATTCACGCATGCTCAATCAGCGGAAAGGACGGGCATACGCTCTTAAGCGAGAAGAAAATAGATGAGAAGGGGCGCGATCTGGGCTATGTCGGAAGCGTCAAGAAAGTCGACCCCACATTAATCGATACTCTTCTTGATGCAGATTTTGTCCCGGTTATATCCCCTGTGGGAGTGGATGAGGAAGGAAACACGTACAATATAAATGCTGATTATGCAGCATCTGCAATTGCGGGAGCACTGGGTGCGCAGAAGCTCGTGTTCATGACGGATGTTGAGGGAATACTTTCAGACAAGGATGACCCGGCTTCCCTTATCAGGAGCCTGAGCGCAGATAAAGCACGCGAGTATATTAAGAATGGCATTATAAAGGGCGGCATGATTCCTAAGACCGAGTGCTGTCTTGATGCAATTGAAAAGGGCGTGAGGAGCGTTCACGTACTCGATGGCAGGAGGCCGCACTCGATCCTTCTTGAAGTCTTTACAAGTGAAGGTATCGGGACGATGATCGAACACGAGGAGGATGAGGATGACTGATTATATAAAGATAGCAAAAGAGAACTTCATGAATACATATGCCCAGATGGATCTCTGCATAGAAAGGGCAGATGGCGTCAGGGTCTATGGCACGGATAACAGGTGCTATCTGGATATGATGGCAGGAATTGCCGTTAACGCACTTGGCTACAATAATGCCAGGATAAATGCGCGCATTGAAGAGGTCATGCGCGATGGCTTCTTCCACATGTCGAACCTCTATTACAATAAATGGGCACCCCTTGCGGCTGAAAAGCTGAATAAGCTCTCAGGAGGAAGAAAAGTCTTCTTTGCAAACAGCGGAGCTGAGGCAAATGAGGCAGCTTTAAAGGCTGCAAGGAAGTACGGATCTGCATCCGGAAGGACCAAGGTTATTTCCTTTACTCACAGCTTCCACGGAAGAACATATGGCGCGCTTACGCTAACTGGCCAGAGCAAGTACCAAAGCAGCTTCCTTCCTGTTCTTCCCGATGTAGTATACGCAGAGTACAATGACATCTCTTCAGTTTTATCTGTTCTTGACGAGAGCGTTTGCGCAATCATAGCTGAGCCCGTGCAGGGAGAAGGCGGAATAATAGTTGCAGATCCCGATTTTTTGAAGGCTTTAAGAAAGATCTGTGACGAGAAAGACGCGCTCTTGATCTTTGACTGCGTGCAGTGCGGCCTTGGAAGAAGCGGCAGGAACTTTGCATTCGAGCACTACGGAGTCAGGCCTGATATAATGACGCTTGCCAAGGCACTTGGATGCGGTCTTCCGCTCTCTGCTGCCGTTGCCTTTGAAAAGGCAGAGAACATATTCTCTCCCGGGGACCATGCATCTACATTCGGAGGAAATGCTCTCTCTACAGCGCTTTCCCTGGTGATGCTTGAAGAGCTTGAGAATGGCCTTGCAGAAGAAGTTGCGAAGAAAGGTGAGTACTTCAGGAAAGGCCTTGAGGGCCTTCAGAAGAAACACAGTGACAAGTGCCTGGAGGCAAGGGGACTTGGACTGATGCTTGGACTTGATTTGAATATAAAGCCAGGCGATGTGATTAAAAAGTGCCGTGAGAAAGGACTTCTTGTAGGGTCTGCCGGCTACACAGTGCTGCGCCTCGTTCCGCCGCTTGTCATAGATTATCCAGATATCGATGAGGCTCTCAGGATAATGGATGAAGTGCTCTCAGAACTCTGATGAGGTCAGTTGACAAAACTCAGTTTTTGGCTATTTTCATAATGGAAAGCCAGAGTTAGGGCACGGAGAGAGAAATTGGACAGCAGAACGATAGAAATCCTGACATCATCGTTTTCCCGGATACTTGTTCCGGGCCTTACGATGACGATTCCTCTTACAGTAATCTCATTCTCCCTTGCTCTCGTGATTGCAATCATTACTGCGACTGTGCAGTATGCAAGGGTAAGGGTTCTTAGGGACATCGTGAGATTCTATATCTGGATTACACGTGGCACTCCTGTCCTCGTGCAGCTCTATGTGGTCTTTTACGGCCTGCCGAGCCTCGGGATAGTCTTCGATCCCTTCATGGCTGCCGTAATCGTGTTCTCCTTCAATGAAGGAGCGTATGCATCCGAAACCATCAGGGCAGCGCTTGAGGCAATACCGGACGGGCAGAGGGAAGCCGGGCTCTCACTTGGACTGAATTTCTTCCAGGTCATGAGGTACATAGTTTACCCGGAGGCCATCCGCATCGCTTTTCCATCCCTTTTCAACGGACTTATCGGGATGGTAAAGGACACGAGCCTTGCTTCCAACATAACCGTGCTTGAGATGTTCATGGCGACGCAGAGGATAGTTGCCAGAACCTATGAGCCGCTTCTTCTGTATCTGGAAGTCGCTTTTATCTACCTCATTTTCTGCACAGTCCTTACAAGGCTGCAGAGCTATGGGGAGAAGAAACTGAATAAATGGCTATAGCAGAGTCTGGGAGGATAAAATGAGGAAAATATTAAGCATATTATTGATAGCAGCGCTCCTGCTCTCTGTTTCATCCTGCACAAGGGGTGGAAAATCATCATCTGGAGAAAATGAAACAGCTGGGGGCAGCTTGCTTGGCGAGGTTACTTCCAGAGGAAAGCTGTATATAGGGACTGAGGGGACATGGGCTCCCTGGACATACCATGATGAGAGCGATACTCTCGTCGGCTTCGATGTTGAGGTTGCAACGAGAATTGCAGAGCTCCTCGGACTTGAACCTGTGTTTTTCGAGAGCGAATGGGATGGCCTTTTTGCAGGCCTTAATTCAAGCCGCTATGATATCGTGGCAAACGGGGTAGAGATTACAGAGGAGAGAAAGCTGACTTATGATTTCTCCCTTCCCTATGCCTATAGCAGCACGGTCCTGGTCGTCCGTGATGATAACGAGAGCATCAAAAGCTTTGAGGATCTGGAAGGAAAGAGGACTGCAAATACACTTGCGTCCACTTACGCGCTTTTAGCTGAGAGCTATGGAGCAAATAACAGGGGAGTTGATACCCTTACAGATACGATTCTCTTAGTCGAGCAGGGAAGGGTCGATGCGACGCTGAACGCTGATGTCTCTTTCTATGACTACCTGCGCGTCCATCCCGATGCTCCTCTTAAGATTGTAGCAACAACAGAGGATGCATCGATGATCTCAATTCCCGTGAGAAAAGGGGAAGAAGAGTTTCTGGAATCACTCAACAGTGCAATAGAGACGCTCAGGGAAAATGGAGAGCTGAGCGCGATATCGATAAAATACTTCGGCACAGATATTACAGACTAATCATCAAGGCCTTCCTGAGAGGGCCTTTTCCTGCTCTTTTCATCCTTTTCATCGAGCAGCGAGGGATGCTGCACCTTCTGCTCGCTTTTGAAGACGCTTTCAGAGATGAACTGAACGTTCTTTAAATTCCTTCCAGATACGAACTGCCGTATGGCACACTCGCTTTCCAGCCTTCCTGTTGCGTGGCGATAGAGCATGAAGCCATGGTATGCCTCCGGTGCTGTGAAGGCCTTTACCGGGGTTCCTGCTTTCTCAAGTTCCATGGCATAAAGGCATCCGTCATCCATAAGAGGGTCCCTCTCTGCTGTTATGATCAGCGCCGGTGCAAGGCGTGTCTTATCCTGAGCCAGAAGGGGGCTGAAGGCAGGAGAGAGTATGTCCTTTGGCTCACGAGCATACATGTCTATGTAAAAGCCAAGGCGCCTGGCATTGATCATCGGAGTTTCTGCATGCTCTTCAAACGAGAGCGTTCTCAGGCGTCCATCGGTTATCGGGTATAAAAGAATCTGCCCGGCAAGAGGCGGGCCCTTCCTGTCGCGCGCGAGCATGGATACAACAGCAGCAAGATTTCCTCCTGCGCTGTCGCCAGCGACGAAAATCCTGTCAGGATCTATCTTCCAGTACTTGCTTCCCTCTGCTGCCCACAAAAGGGCATCATAGCAGTCCTCAACGGGAGTCGGGAATTTATAGCGCGGGGATAAGCGGTAGTCGATGCTGAGTATGCATGCCTCAGTGACATCTGCCAGGTGTGAGAGATACTGTGCATACAGTTCCATATTGCCGAATGTCCAGCCACCTCCATGGTAATAGACAATCAGGGGAGAGAGGCCTGTGGCAGTAAGCTGGGGATCAGAAAACAGGAATCCTGTAACGGCTCCCGATGAGACGGGAATTATGAAGGAGTTTGTTAGAATCCTCTTGGATTTCCCTGGCAGGATCTTAAGTGTTTTCCCGTCCAGGCTCATATTATTTACCTGATCTATCATTTCTTCCGAAGGACGGTCCTCAGATCGGATGAACAGCTTATCTGAAAGCTTTACAATCTGCCGCATCTTCCTGGAAAGCTTAATTTTTTTCATATATAGTGATTTTAGATAATCTTTCCCTTTTAATGCAATAAAAAGCGCTTTTATAC
>CAZHQL010000091.1:0-7859 GCA_964534915.1 uncultured Spirochaetaceae bacterium
TTCTTGCATCTGCAAAAAGGAAAGAAGTGACAAGAAACAGAAAAAGCAGCAATAGAAGTAAATGCCTTCCCTTAGCTTTCATCCTCCCCTCCTATTTATTTATCACTTTGCGCCCTTTCCAGACGAAGCCCTTTCCCGAGAGGCCCCTGTAAAGGCCATGCAGATACATCAGAGCAATCTGGAAAAGCGTCAGAGGAGCTGAGAGGCCGATTGTCTTTCTGAAGTTTATGTTCCTGGCTCCTTTGTACCATGCAAGATAGAAAAGAAGCCAGCCTGTGATAAGCACAACAAGGTGTGGATCAGGGCCGAGTGCAAGCCTTAAGAGAATGGCAATAAGGGGTGCAAGAGAAAGATGCAAAAGTATTAATACGAGCGCAAAAAGAGGAAGAAATGTCACAGCCTTTGGAGGAAATACTCCCGCAATCGATCTTTCGATGCCGGAAAATGCTTCCTTTGCTGTTTCATACATATAGCAGTTCACATACTCTGATATGGAAACAAATGCATAGCGCTTCTTATTTTTGACAAAGAGCCTTACAAGGCCCACATCATCGCAGATATTGGATTTTATGCACCCATATCCGCCGCTTTCCATATAGGCATCCCTTCTCATCATTATGAACTGTCCGATTGCAAAGGATGCAGAGGAGGAGGGCAGGTAATAGACAAGAAAATGCGGTATAAGGATGGATGTAAAGAGTATTGAAGATATATTCACGCTTCCCATGAACGAAGGGCAGATCTCGGTTGGGAAGCCGGAGATTATATCAAGCTTATTTTCCTTCATGATGGAATATGCGTGTGCCACCGAGTCCTTTTTATGCTCAGTATCTGCATCGGTTGCCAGGATATATTCACCCCTTGCGTGTTCGATTACCTGAAGAAGTGCGTTTATCTTCCCGTTCGTGCTAAGGCTCCTGGAAATGTCAGTTTCATAGTAGCAGATTCTTTTATCCTTCTTCTCGTATTCCCTGATTATCTCTCCGGTTCTGTCCGAGCTCTGGTCGTTTATAACAAGGATCTCAATGTTCTCATAGCTCTGGGATATGAGCGAGTCAAGGAGGCGCGAAATGTTCTTTTCCTCATCGCGAGCCGGAATGATTATGGAAATAAGGGGACCTTCAAGCATAGTCTTAACATTTCCAAGCTTCCTGAAATGCCTCTGGTTTAAAAGCGTTGTTAAAATGGCATAGATGCCGAGAGCGCACATAGCGAAAGAGAAAATCCTCAGGTACGTAATCATCTTGCCCTTCTCCCTCTTTCATTGTCCCTTCTTATCTCTTCGATAGCAGGGTCAAATGTATAAAGTTCTGCAGCTTTCTTAAGGTACTCATCGCTTTCATCATACTCACCCGTTTTAGACAGTGCCATGGCCTTTGCAATTAAAAGGGAGTAGTAATCAGGCAGCGAGATGCCATCCTTGTTTTTTTCGATATCATTGATGATGGATGCTGCCTTTTTTACTGAGCCTCCTGCAATAGGTGGGGTGTAGAGCAAGCGGAATGCTTCCTGAAGCGCTGCGTAGAACTCATCAGGATAGTCCTTATACAAGGCCTTGGTGAGCTTGCTGCTTTCCATTCCTTTGCCCATCTTGCCGCTTATGTAATAATCTGCAGAAACAAGGTCTGCCTCTGCTGTCCTTTTTTCGATCTCCGTAGCTCCTGGAGAAATCTCTTCATAGGCCTTCCTTTCTCTTTCAAGATGTTCTATAGCTTTCTCCTTGTCCCCCTTATCCATAAAGTAGCGGACCATGTGGTATTCAGTGCGAGAGCGCTCTGGCGTGGATATGTCCTTATTGATGTACATCCGGTAAGCGCTTTCTGCCTCATCAGAGCTCTTTCCGTTCTTCAGCACATACATAAGAGAAAGGAAATCCTCATCTTGTGTCATAGAGGTAAATGAGTCCGTATAGGCAAAGACAGAGCATGCAAGAAAGAGAGAGAAAAACAATCCAAAGATGCTCCTTTTCATAATTATTACCTCAACTAATCTATACAATATTACTTTTTCTCTCTTTCGGGCAAGGAGAAATCAGTTTACTATCCTGACCTCGCTTTCCTTTCTGAGTATGTATCCTTTTTTAAGGCCAAGGCTCGTCTCAAGCTCTGTATAGTGCCCATGGTCTGTTTTAGATATCTCCTCACCCTCTGAGTTATAGAGCCTGAAAGAAGAATCAGAGAGAAGGGGGACATCCGGTCCTATGAACTCTAAGGCATCACCTTTTCTTATCTGGTTCTTAACATCAATTACATACCTGCCATTTTCCTTTTTATCAAGGACAGTGCCGAGGAATGTATATGCTCTCTCATATCCATACGATGTCGGGCGCGATACATCATTTTTTTCCTCAACTGCGTTTGATGAGAAGAAGAATCCGGTAGTATACTCCCTGTGCGATACATCAAAGAGATCTTTTTTGTATTTCTCTGCATCCTTATCCTTATCTATGGCCTTTCTGTATGCGCGTGTAACTACTGCAACGTAGTAAAGGCTCTTCATCCTGCCTTCGATCTTGAGGCTGTCTATGCCCGCATTTTTAAGCTCATCAATGTGGTCTATCATGCACAAATCCTTTGATGAGAGGATTGCAGTGTACTCATCAGTTTGTTCAATGGGCATGTAAAGGCCCTTTCTCTCTTCTTCCTCGATGGCATACATTTTGTAGTTCCATCTGCATGTGTGCGCGCAGTCGCCCTGGTTAGCACTTCGGCCTGTAAGGTATGCAGAGAGGATGCACCTTCCTGAGTATGCCATGCACATCGCGCCATGGACAAAGCACTCAAGCTCGATCTCCGGAACCTTGTCCTTTATCCTTTTAATCTCATCAAGGCTTGCCTCGCGGCCAAGGACAATCCTTTTAAAGCCCATGCCATGGTATGCCTTTGCGCTGCTGCTGTTGATGCACGATGCCTGCGTGGAAAGGTGCAGATCCTTATCCGGCATGTACTTCTTGAAGAAATCCACAAGGCCGATATCAGAGATTATGAAGGCATCAAAGGGCCATGATGAAATCTCATCCTTCATCGAGTAAAGCTTTTCTATCTGGCTTTCCTTGAAAAGCACGTTCAGAGTGCAGTAAAGCTTTTTGCCGCTCTCTTCTTTGATCTTCCTTACCTTGGCCATCTCGCTAGAGCTGAAATTTCCTGCATTGGCCCTGAGCGAGAACTCCTTGAAGCCCATGTAGCAGGCATCTGCTCCATAGTTAATGGCAGTAATGAGCTTTTCTATGTTTCCAGCAGGAGATAAAAGCTCAAGAGGCATTCTTATCCTTCTCCTTCTTCTCTTTCTCCAGGTACTCTGTGAGCTTCTTATCAGCTTCCTCTTTTGACAGTCTTCTTGTCTCATCTGTCGGGAATGCAATGGAAAGCACTTCTTCAATAGTGCTGACAGGATGGAAGATCACATTTCCCTTGACCTCAGCATCAAGAAGGTCTAAATCCCTCTGGTTGCGCTTTGGAATGATTATCTCCTTTATATGGTTTCTCCTTGCTGCAAGGATCTTTTCTCTCAGGCCGCCAATCGGCATGACCTTTCCAGTGAGTGTAAGCTCTCCCGTCATTGCAAGATCCTTTTTGATTGTTACTCCTGTTATCATGGACCAGAGTGCGCATGTCAGCGTTATGCCAGCAGAAGGCCCGTCCTTCGGCGTTGAGCCTTCAGGGATATGAAGATGTATGCTGTTTCTCTTGAACCATGCAGGATCGAGGCCCCTGAGGTAGCACTCGTGCTTTACTGTGGAAAGTGCAATATTGCATGACTCTTTCATCACAGATCCAAGCTGTCCTGTGATCTTGAACTCCTGGGAGCCTGGCAGGCTCTCGGCTTCAATCAGGAGCACATCTCCTCCGAGATTTGTCCAGGCAAGGCCAATAGCAGTTCCCGCAACATCTGCAACAACGCGGTTATTAAGGTCAAACCTTGGCTTGCCGAGGTATTCTTCAACATCCTTTTTCTCAATGCTGAATGAAGCATCATCATATGTCTTCTCAACAACCTTTAAACTGAGCTTTCGAAGAATCTTGTCAAGGTTCTTCTCGTAGTTCCTGACTCCTGCTTCTCTTGAGTATTCCTCGGCAATTGATAAAAGTGCCTCATCAGATATGTCTATATTGCACCTCCCAAGCCCGTTCTTTGTAATAAGGCGCTTTAGAAGGTAATTCTTTGCAATATTAAGCTTCTCATTCGGTGTGTATCCAGGAACTTCTATGATCTCCATCCTGTCAAGAAGCGGCATCGGGATATTATCCAGTGAGTTTGCAGTGACTATGAATAAAATCCTTGAAAGGTCATATGGCAGATCAAGATAGAGATCTGTGAAGCGGTTGTTCTGCTCCGGGTCAAGAACCTCTAAAAGCGCGCTTGCAGGGTCTCCCCTGTAGTTTGAGCCGATCTTGTCTATCTCATCGATTAAAAACAGAGGATCTGTTTCCTTGGCATCGAGCATGCCATGGATAATCTTTCCAGGGAGTGCTCCGACATAGGTTCTCCTGTGCCCCTTTATCTCAGCCTCATCACGCATTCCTCCGACGCTGAAGCGGTAGTACTTTCTGCCAAGAGCTTCTGCGATGCTCTTTCCGACACTCGTCTTGCCAACTCCCGGAGCTCCTACAAGGCAGATTATAGCGCCCTTGCTGCTCGCTGCGAGCTGGCGCGATGCCAGGAACTCAAGGATCCTGTCCTTTACATCCTTCAGGCCATAGTGATCCCTGTCAAGGATTTCCCTTACGCGCGATGTATCATACTTGGGCTTTTCATTCTTCTGCGGATATGGCAGTGAAAATATCGTGTCCAGATATGTGCGGCATATAAGATACTCGGGGCTCGTGGGCTCACACATCCCAAGCTTGTTAAGCTCTTTCTCGATAGTCTCATGATAATCTTTCGGAAGGATTTTCTTAAGGCTTTCATACCTGTCTGTAAGCTCTTTTACATCCCCGTCCTTGGCAGCTGCACGCGGGTATACCATCCCCGGGCGTGCAACATCCTTGTTGCGAGTGTTGTTCGTTATCTGGTCAAGCTCTTCCTGCAAGAGTGCAATCTGCTGCCTGAGCACCGCCTCATGGTTCTTTCTCTTTGCATTGTCAAAGAGCTCGCTTCTTATCTGGTTCTGCATTATGAGGATGCTTTTCTCATTCTCTAAATAGGAGAGTACAATCTCGTATTTTTCCTTGATGCTCTCAGATTCGAGTATTGCCTGGAGCGTATTCTTCGGGGCCTTCATAGAAGATGCAACATAATTTACCAGTGTAAGAGGCTCTCTTATGTTGGCTATGTTCACATCCGTTGCAAATGAGAATATGGGGCTCTGGGGAACAAGCTCAGAAAGAGTCTTTCTTAAGAGTCTCATATAAGGAGCTACGTAGCGAGGGTTAATCTCTGCTTCTCTTCTTTCTGCTATGTATGCCTCAATAAGCTGTCCGCTTCTCCAGCAGCTCTGGATGCTGAATGCTTTGATGGTGCTCACAAAGACATGAAGCGTTGCATTTGGAAGCCTTACGTACCTGTTTACCTTGCAAAGCGTTCCTACGCTGTAAATCGGAATAAAGGCAGAGTCCGGATTAGCCATGCCATCATCCCTTCGCAGCACAACTCCGAATTCGCTGCTGCTCTTGGCAAGCTGTTCTATTAAATGCATCTCCTCTTCCCGTGAGATTACAAGCGTTGTAACCCCGCCGGGGAAAAGAGGACGTTCGTTCACTATAAGCAAATTGACTTTAGTATTAGTACTATCTTCTAACATCACATATTAAGTTAAGAAAATAGACTCTGTTAGGCAAGTTGCTATTTGACTTTTATCAGGTTATACTCCCTCTTTCCAAGCCCGATTGACTCTGCATATCCTAGTCCCTGCTGCCATGATGTATCAGGATGGATGTCATGAAAATGGTCCCCTGTATGAGACAATGCTTCAGAGAGCATGCTGAGAGTGCAGGCCTCCATTGAATTGACCATATCAGCACATGCCTGATCGAGAGCAACAGGGTCGCATGATGCAAAAAGACCGACATTCGGGACTATCGGCGCATCATTTTCTCCATGGCAGTCGCAGTTGGGAGAAATGTCAATTGCAATTGATATGTGAAATGACGGTCGGTCCTGAAGGACTGCCTTTGCATACTCCATCATGCGGCAGTTAAGGATCTCATTGCTGTTGTTCTCTCCCCTCTCTATGGCATCTGCGAGGCAGACTCCGATACAGCGCCCGCATCCTGCGCATCTGTCAGGATTGATAGAACACTTGTTCCTTTTGTTGAAAAGAGGAGCGCCATGTGCGCAGATTTTCTCACATCGCTTGCACCCGATGCACTTTTCTTCATTCACAACGGGCTTTCCATCTGAGTGCATATCCATCTTTCCGGCCCTTGAGCCGCATCCCATTCCAATGTTCTTTAAAGCCCCTCCGAAGCCTGTTGACTCATGGCCCTTGAAATGCGTAAGCGAGATAAATACATCTGCATCCATTATGGCTCTTCCAATATGTGCATTCTTTACGTAATTGCCATTTACCGCCACATCCACATCATCAGTTCCCTTAAGGCCGTCAGCAATTATTATCTGGCACCCGGCAGAAAGCGGATTAAAGCCGTTTAAATTGGCACTCTCAAGATGGTCAAGCGCGTTCTTCCGTCCTCCCACATAGAGCGTGTTGCAGTCTGTAAGGAAGGGCTTTCCGCCAAGCGCTTTTATCTCATTAGCAACGCACCTGGCCCAGTTTGGCCTGAGGAATGCTAAATTCCCCGGCTCTCCGAAATGCATCTTTATAGCTGCATACTGGTTCCTGAAATCTATATTTTCAATGCCTGCCTTCCTTATCAGGCGTCTAAGCTTATCCAGAAGAGAGTTATCAAAACCCGTTCTTAAATCTGAATAGTAGACATCACTTTTTGCCATCATATATCTCCTTCTTCCCTGATATTACCACATGTCAGGTTAAAAGATTATCCTCTATCAGGTGAAAGTACCTTATGTACGATTTGTGGCAATATGAGCAGACTTCATCATCGCCTGCCACATCGGAAGAGAACGAGTATTTGCCATTAACGCGCCATGAATTGAGTATTGAAATCCTTACTGCGTCCGCCGGGCAGTTGAACGCACATGACATGCATCCTGTGCAAGAGTGCTTAAATCTTGCCTTTCCTTTTCTTATCTCTATGTTTTCTGCAGGGCACAGGCGCACACACAGGCCGCAGGCACTGCAGTCCTTGCTTGCTCGGTAGCCCATGCCGATTAAAGGCATTGCAGGATGCTCTATTTTCAGAACAAGGGAGACTATGTTGGCAATAAGACTGATCTTAAATTCTGATGTTTCTTCGTTATGAATGCTGCTTACATCCTTTTCTGCTTTTATTTTTGCATCCCTCCACATCCGTGATGCCATCTTCTCTGAGTGTCTGAATATGATGTTGTATGGCATTACGTAGTGAAATGCGCCGGAAAAAGAGTATCCCTTCTTTACTAATGCACGCCGCGCATCCCTTGCAGCTGCCTTATTCAGAGCCAGTGCTTCTCCCGATGTCATCACAAGATATGCTTTCCTCTTTCTTCCCTCGTCAAGGGCTTTAATGAACTTAAGCATTGGAAGGGGCGTGTTGAATGCATGAACAGGGTATGCAAAGATCAGAGTATCGTAGAGCGATGTATCGCACAGATCCATTTTCTTTCTCACTCTGACAATGCTCACATCATGCCCTTTATTGCTTAGAAGCGATGAGATGTATTCAGATACCTTCAGCGTATTGCCAGTTCCTGAGAAAACAAAAAGACCTATCTTCATACCTATGGGATGATAGACAAGATAAGGACTTTTTAGAAGAGGAAATCACAGCGACAGAATAGTTTTTAGATTAAAGCCACAT
>CAZHQL010000092.1:0-7823 GCA_964534915.1 uncultured Spirochaetaceae bacterium
TGGAGAGGGGTTTTCTGTTAAAAAACGAGATGAAGAAATTATCCTACTATATTTTCACTTGGTTAACTTTTGGATTATGTTTCGTGTTTGAAGTCAGGAAATAATAATCCCTCCCGTTTCAGGGGGAGGGAGAGACTTGTGCTTATTAAATCAAGTGGAATGCAAAGCCGCCGATTTCTTCGTTGAAGTATACGGCTTTCATCTTTCCCTTTGCATCGTACTTTACTGAGCTTTCGTTTACAGTGAAACCCTGGTTCTTCAGGAAGTATACTGTTCTCTCAATGTCATAGCACTTGAATGCAAGATGGCGATTCTTTCCAGGGTAAGCAGACTTCATTATCTCAATATCCTTGCCCATGAATACTGAGGAGTTGCCCGGATGTGTCTCATAGCCAAGCTTTGCAAAGCCGGATGCAACAGAGAGAGCGTCCTTCTCGCTTGGCGTGTTGATTCCGACATGAACAAGCTGTATGCCCTGGAGCTTTATAACAGCCTCCCTGCAAAGGCGCGTAATTTCGTCCCAGTTCTCATTCTCAATGAGGTCTGCCTTTACCATCCAGCTTCCGCCGATTGCAAGGACATTGGATGCCTTTGCATAATCTGGAAGGTTATTTATATTGATGCCTCCGGTTGTCATGAACTTTACCTGGCTGAATGGGCCTGAGAGGTCCTTGAGCATGCCGATGCCTCCAGATGATTCTGCGGGGAAGAACTTAAGAACGTTCAGGCCGTAGCTTAGGCCTTTCTCAATCTCACTCGGGGTAGCAACTCCCGGTGTTACAGGAACATCATGCTCTAAACACCATTCAACAGTAGCAGGATTCAATCCTGCGCTTACTATGAACTTTGCACCTGCCTTTACAGCCTTCTCAGCAAGCTTTGGATTTATAACAGTTCCTGCTCCTACGAGCATGTCAGGATAAGCCTCTGTCATCCTCCTGATGGCCTCCTCAGCCGCGTCAGTCCTGAACGTGACCTCTGCGCATGGAAGGCCTCCGTCAATCATGGCCTTTGCAAGGCGCTCAGCCTTTGATGCATCATCAATCTTTACAACGGGAACCAGTCCGATATCATGGAAAGTCTTGAATAGTTCTTCCTTCGTCATCTCTTAACTCCTTGTTTAATTGCAAATTAGCATTTGCTGTTTGTGATTATACCATGAGGGAAAGGTGAAGGGAATAGTAAAAATCAAAAAAATGAAACATTGTTCCGAAAAATTATTGACTAATGATTTCATACGAAATAGAATTGGCCTAGGAATCAAACAGGAGGAAGCATTTCTATGGAAAATAAGTACGTAACATTCGGTGAGATCATGCTTCGCTTGAGAAGCAATGAAAGAGAAAGGCTTTTCCAGAAGCCAGAGCTTGAAGCAACATTCGGAGGCGGAGAGGCCAACGTAGCAGTATCCCTCTCAATATTCGGTGAGAACGCAGAGTTCGTATCAGCACTCCCGGATAACGCAGTGGGGGAAGCTGCTGAGAGAGAGCTCATGAAATATGGCGTAAAGACAGATCATATAAACAAGGTCAAGAACTCAAGGCTCGGAATCTATTTTCTGGAGACTGGCGCCAACCAGAGGCCAAGCCTTGTCGTATACGACAGAGCAGAGAGCGCAATAGCAACTGCAAAGGCCTCAGATTTCAACTTTTCTGAGATCATGAAGGGTGCCACATGGTTCCATACAACCGGCATTACTCCTGCTATCAGCGCCGGAGCTGCAGAGTGTGCCCTTGAGGCCATGAAGGCTGCAAAGAAGGCTGGAGCTACAGTATCCATTGACCTTAACTACCGCAAGAAGCTCTGGAACTATGGAAAGAAGGCACCCGAGGTAATGAGGGAGCTTGCAAAGTATGCTGATGTCATCATTGCAAACGAGGAAGATATCCAGATGTGCCTTGGAATCGAGGCAGATAGCGATGTCACATCCGGCGAGCTCAATACAAAGGTATATGAGGATCTCTGTGCAGAAGTCAAGAAGCAGTTTCCGAATGTAAAATACGTTGCAGTTACTCTCCGCGAGAGCAAGAGCGCAGACTACAACGGATGGTCAGCTGCCCTTTCCGGAACCAGGGGATTCTATCTCTCAAGACACTATGACATTCACAACATCGTTGACAGGGTAGGAGGAGGCGACAGCTTCGCAGCTGGAATCATCTATGGCCTCAGCCACTATGAGGATGAGGAGTTTGCAATCAATTTTGCAGTAGCAGCATCCTGTCTCAAGCACTCAATCAGCGGAGACTTCAACCTCACGCGCAAGAGCGAGGTAGAAGCTCTTGCAAAGGGAGACGGAAGCGGAAGAGTACAGCGCTAAGGAAAAAGCGCTTTCATGCGGGGTATCCTCCGGGATACCTCATTTTTTTGTGCGGGCGTAAAAAAACGGCCTTGCTTGAGGGGTTATCCTTACTCGAGGTATCCTAAGATATCTGAGATCTTATTGGCAGTCTTCTTTATAAGCTTCATTGCAGTGTCAAAATCATCCTTGCTGAAGCGGAAGACTGGCCAGGAAACGCTTATTGCGGCAACTGCCTTGCCCTCATGGTCCCTTACAGGGCATGCGATGCACATTGTCTGCTCCTCATGCTCCTCATCATCGACTGCATATCCCCTCTCCCTTACTCTTTCAAGCTCTTCCCTGAGGGCCTCCTCACTCCTTATTGACTTCATCGTATAGGGCTTTAAGGGATTTCTCGAAAGATATGAGGCAAGCTCATCTTCACTCATCTCAGAGAGGAATATCTTTCCTATTGCAGTGCAATAGAGGGGAATTACCTTGCCAACGCGCGAATACATCCTCAGCGTGTATGATGACTCCTCTTTCAGTACATATATTGCATAGTCATCCTGGGGAATTCCCATGTGCACTGTCTCGCCAAGAGTATCACTTAGCTCCTTTGCAAAGGGACGAGCTGTGCTTATTAAGTCGATGTACTTGAGGGAATGAGACCCGACTGAGAACATTTTGAGCGTAAGGTGGTACCGGTCTGATGAATCACGGTATACATAGCCAAGGTTTGAAAGGGATGAGAGAAAGCGAAGGAGCGTAGCCTTAGGAAGCTCTGTCTGCTTGCTAAGGCTCTCTAAATTGCTTGATTCGCATTCAGCTAGTGTCTCAAGGATGTTGATGGTGCGCAGTACCGCACTCATCTGCTTTTCATCCTCCTTCGGCTTTGCCATCACTTAACCCTCGAAATAAGTTTTAGCGTTATTGAATGAGATATCCTCAACTATCTTGCCAAGGTATTCATCATCGTACGGCACCTCCCCGCACTCAGCCCACGATCCGATTACGTTGCAGAGTATTCTCCTGAAGTACTCATGCCTCGGGTAGGAGAGGAAGCTTCTTGAGTCTGTGAGCATGCCGATGAACTTTGGAAGGGTTCCAAGGTTTGCAAAGCTCTTGATCTGCTCTTCCATGCCGTCCTTGTGGTCGCAGAACCACCATGCAGATCCCATCTGGAGCTTTCCTGCAACGCCTCCGCCCTGGTAGCAGCCGATCAGCGTCATGATCGTGTAGTAATCCTTAGGATTTAAGGAGTAGGCGATGGTCTTTGGCACGCTGTTTGTGTCCGTTAAGCGGCTGAAGAACTGGGAAAAGCCTTCAGCAAGATCCTTGTCATCCACTGCATCATATCCTGTGTCAGGGCCAAGGGATTTATACATAAGACCGTTATTGTCCCTGATTGCTGCAAAATGAAGCTGCATCGCGATATTCCTCTCGCTGTATGCCTTTGCAAGCTCAAAGAGGATGTATGTGCGGTATGCATCAACCTCATCATCCGTAAGAGGCGTGCCGTTCATCTTCTTTTCAAAGATGAAGTTCACGTTCTTCTCTTCCCAGAACGTGTGAGGGCATGTAATGAGTGCATGGTCACTTGCCCTGCATCCGAGCTCAACGAAGTAATCGAGCCTCCTGATAAGGGCCTTTACAATGTCTTCAACGCTCCGGATTTCTACGCCAGCAGCATTACCAAGCTTTTCAATGTATGATGAATACTCTTCCTTGTCGATATTGATTGCCTTGTCCGGGCGGTATGACGGAATGACCTTTGCAGGGCAGTTTCCTTCTCCCCTGATTAGTCTGTGCATCTCAAGATTATCTGCCGGGTCATCAGTCGTTCCGACAGCATATACGTTGAACTTCTTCATGATTCCGAATACAGAGAGCTCAGGATCAGTTGCAAACTTCTCATTTGCCTCATCATAGATCTTCCTGGCACTCTTTCTTGAAAGCACATCGTAAATTCCAAAGTACCTCTGAAGCTCTAAGTGCGTCCAGTGATAGAGCGGGTTTCCGATAAGGTTCTCCATGGTCTCAGCCCATGCCATGAACTTATCGAACGGATCTGCATCCCCTGTGATAAGGGCCTCATCAAAGCCCATCCATCTCATCTGTCTCCACTTGTAGTGGTCCCCGCCGAGCCATGCATCAGTGATTGTAGTGAATCTCTTGTTCTCTGCAATCTGTGATGGTATCAAGTGGCAGTGGTAGTCAAAGATCGGCATCTTTGCAGCATGCTTATGGTACAGCGTCTCTGCCATCTTGGACTCAAGCAGAAAATTATCATCCATGAATTTTCTCATATTCTCCTCCCGTTTTATAGTACGACTCCATCCTTCAATATGGATATCTCTGCGTAGCCGTTCTCTTCATTCTTAGTCTTCTTCTCTCCGTTCGCAATCGCTATTATGAGCTTTATGAAAGCAGTGAGAACCTTATCAGGATCCTCTGTGAGGAGAGCGCCTGCATTGAAGTCTATCCAGTTTGCCTTCTTCTGGGCAATCTCAGGATTGGTTGCAATCTTTACAGTCGGCACAGGGGCTCCAAGAGGAGTGCCGCGTCCTGTTGTAAATAAGATCATGTGCGCACCTGCTGCGCTCTGCACGGTTGTGGACACGATGTCATTGCCTGGCCCTGTAAGGAGGTTCATCCCTGTTGTCTTGACCCTTTCACCGTACTTTAAAACGCCAGAGACGGGAGCTGTTCCTCCCTTCTGGATGCAGCCAAGGCTCTTGTCCTCAAGCGTTGTGATTCCTCCAGCCTTGTTTCCAGGGCTCGGGTTCTCATATACTACCTGGCCATGTGCTGTAAAGTAGCTCTTGAAGCCGTTTATCATGTCCACGATATCGTTATAGACATCTCTGGAGACTGCCCTGTTCATAAGGATCTGCTCGGCTCCGAACATCTCGGGAACCTCTGTGAGTATTGCAGTTCCTCCTGCGGCAACGAGCTCATTTGTAAAGCGCCCGACAAGCGGATTTGCAGTAATTCCTGAAAAGCCGTCAGAGCCGCCGCACTTCATGCCGATTACAAGGCGCGATATCGGAACGCTCGTCCTCTTGTCTTCTTTCATTGCATCAGCAATTTCCTTAAGGAGCTTCTTGGCCTCTTCAAGCTCATCCTCATACTCCTGAGCTACCATGAACTTGATGCGCTCTGAATCCACATCCCCGCAGAGCTCCTTGAACTCAGGCATCGTATTGTTCTCACACCCAAGCCCTATTACCAGAACTCCTCCTGCGTTCGGATGGTTCACGAGGTCTGCAAGGATCAGCCTTGTGTTCTCATGATCTCCTCCCATCTGGGAGCATCCGAAGGGATGAGTCCATGCATGAACGCCATCCTCAAGGCCAAGATTCTCATTTGCCCAGGCCTCTAAGGTCTTTGAGATCTGGTTCACGCATCCGACTGTAGGCACGATCCAGAGTGCGTTGCGGATTCCGATCTTCCCGTTCTTTCTCTCATAAGCGTTCACAGTCGGAATCCTGTCTGGAGTATATGCTCTCTTTTTCTCTTCCATCTCAAGGACGCACTCTCTAGCCATGCTCTCATCGTATGAGTACTCAGCGCTTTCGCTTAAGCCGGTTCTTACATTGAATGTGTGTACGGCAGTGCCTGCTGCGATATTCTCCTTTGCATACCCGATAGGGTAGCCGTATTTTATAACAGGCTCACCCTTCTTGATATCAAAGAGAGCTATCTTGTGCCCTGCCGTGATATCCATAGTGGAAGTAATGGTAAGCTCATCAATATTGAGCACATCCCCCTTCACAATCGCTGAGAGTGCTACTGCAACATTGTCCTTGCCTGTTATCCTGATAAGCTTTTTTGCCATTAGTTGTTCTCCAGAAGCTTTTCCATTGCCTTCTGCATTCCGTTACTCCAGATTGCCTCAAGGTCCGTTGCAACAAGGCTCTCAAAGCCCTCAATCTTTGTAAGGTCCTGATTCCACCATGATACATCAGAGAGAACTGCATTTGCTATCTTTTCACTCTTTTCCTTCACTGATGCGTATGTTGCGCTGTAAAGAGACTGGAACTTCTTGAGAACGCCGGCACTGTCCTTGATGTCATAGGCCTCTCCGTTTCTCTCTCCCTTAAGAGCATCAGATTCAATCACAGTCCCCTCATAGAATGAGATGAGGGCTGCCAGGCTGAATGTAAGAACAGGAGGAAGAGATTTCTTCTTCTCAATATAGCCAAGGATGCTTGGAAGGTTCCTTGTCTTGAACTTTGACGTGCTGTTAAGGCTTATTGAGAGAAGAAGATGCACGATGTACGGGTTCTGGAAGCGCTCAAGGACGCTGCCAGCATAGGATGTCAAGAGGCTCTTGTCTCCATCCATGCTCTCGATGATCTCATCAAAGAGTCCTCTCTTCATGAATGAGGAAATGAGAGGGGATTTCATGCACTCTTCAACTGTATTTAGTCCTGTCTGGTATGCAGCAAGCACGCTCATTGTATGTGCACCGTTTAAAATCCTGACTTTCCTTGTCCTGAAGAATGTCATGTCATCAGTCCATACGACATTAAGCCCTGCCTTCCCGGTTGGAAGCTCATCCTCATGGCTCTTGTTCTTGTACTCGATTGCCCAGAACAAGAAGCTCTCAGCTGCATCAAGAAGATTGTCCTTATAGCCAAGCTTTGCCTGAATCTTCTCTGCCTCTGCTCTCGGGTAGCCCGGGACAATCCTGTCTACCAGGCTGTTACAGAAATCGCACTCATCTTTTACCCATGCCTTGAAGCCATCTTCTAGACCCCATGCATCAGCATGCATGAGGACATATTTTTTAAGAGTATCTCCGTTCTTGTCTATAAGCTCGCAGGGAATGAATATAAGGCCCTTGTCCTTATCTCCATTGAATGTCTTATATCTTCTGTACAGAAATGCAGTGATCTTTCCAGGAAATGAGGCCTGTGGCTTATCATCAAGCCTTACGCTCTCATCATATGCAATTCCGGCCTCAGTCGTATTTGAGAATACGAAGCGAAGGGAGGGGTTATCAGCCTGAGCGATGTACTTGTCGTACTCTGTGTATGCGTTGATGCATCCGCGCACACATGTGATCTTCCTGTAGTCCTCAACTTCCTTGCCGTTCTCGATTCCCCTTAGAACCGTGGTATAGAAGCCCTCCTGTGCGTTGATCATATCCGACATGCCATTCTCAAGAGGCTGTACCATGATCACATCCCCGTTGAAATCCGTTTTCTCATTGAGGATATCAATCTGCCAGTCAACGAAGGCCCTTAGGAAATTGCCTTCTCCGAACTGTATGGCCTTGACAGGGCGCTCTTTTCTCTTTGTTACTTCCTGAATTGCCTGCATCTCATTTTCTCCTATTTCCTGACTTTTCATTTGCTCTTTTTCACATCATTTTCAATTTTGTGAAACGTGGTTTCATTTTAGTTTTTTAATGCTGTTGCTGTCAATCTGAAAGAGAGGCTTTCTCCCAGACATTCTGGCCCTTTCAAAACATGCAAGAACAGTGGACAACTTGCCTCTCTTGCGCATAAGATAGGGCTAAAGAACCTCTATCAAC
>CAZHQL010000093.1:0-7716 GCA_964534915.1 uncultured Spirochaetaceae bacterium
AGTATTTAATGTCCTCATCCCTTGTAGTGGGCGTAATGCGGTCAACCATCGTGCAGGGAAAGGAGACATTCTTCTTAATCCACTCTGCTGAGCCTGGGTGCTTCTTCTCAGCATACTGGAGTAAGCAAGCCTCTAAGACCCTGCCGTTTTCAGGGATATTATCACAGCTCATGACTGTTACAGGCCTGTTCTTCTTGCTTCTTATTGCAAGAGCATCTGCAAGAAGTCCTATCGCAGTTTTGGCCTCTCCTGAATTCAAGTCCCTTATAATCTCTTCATCATCAAAATCGAGAGTGCCTTTGTCATCAATATAGTGGTAGCCCTTTTCTGTTATCGTAAGGGATATCAAGGAAGTCTCTTCACTTGTGAGGGCCGCCATTACTTCCTCAGGATCCTCTCTTAAGTTTGCATAGCCTGTGATGCATCCGATTATCCTTAATTCCTCTCTGCCATCCGGAGAAAGAGAAAGAAGAGAGTATAGATAGTCCTGCTCCTTTAAATCTTTCACATAAGGCGCTGCTGGGAGAGTGTCAATTTCAAACGCGCCGCTCTCTATCTCGCCTTTTGCGATTAAATCATCCATGTATTTTAAGAAGTGCGCGCGGTGAAAGTGTCCTAGCCCTATGTGGACACTTGCGCTCTTTAGAGAAGCCCTCTCATAAAGAGGAACACTGATTCCCACTTTCCTTATTTCACTTAAGCTCTTATCTGAGATTCTCATATTCACCATCCTTATAGAAGAGGAACGCTCTTCATGCATTCAATGATTTCATCTTTCTCAGGAAGCGCTGGAATTGCTCCGCTCTTAATCGTTGCCATGCTTCCTGCTGCGTTTGAGAACTTCATCAAGTACTCTGTCTTCTCTATGCCGAGCGCTGCAATTTCTTCCTTTTTCCTGATGCCATAGTCCAGAAAGAGAGTATATAAAAATGCGCCCCAGAAGGCATCCCCAGCGCCTGTAGTGTCTATGGTTTTCACATCGTATGTTCTGAAGGCCCCTGTATAGTCTCCTTTTCTGATGAAGGCTCCTTCTGGGCCAAGCGTCACAACTACAAGAGAGGGCCCTGCATCAGAGAGCATCGCACTTGCCTTCTCTATATCATTACTTCCTGTAAGGAGCACCATCTCCTCATATGAAACTTTGAGCAAGTCTGCATAGAAAAGCATTCTTTTCATAACAGATTTTGCCTCTTCCTCGCTTTTCCACAAAAGTGCGCGGTAATTAGGGTCATAGCTTATGATGCTTCCCCTTTGTTTTGCCTCCCTTGCAAGGCTCTCTGTGGTTGCTCTGGCAGGCTCAGCTGTCATGGAAACAGAGCCGAAGTGAAAGAGAAGGGTTTCAGGGAGTTCTACATCGTCTTTTTCTACCATGAGGTCTGCTCCCTTTTCCCTGTAAAAGGAAAAGGAACGGTCCCCCCTCTCATCAAGGGAGACAAAGGAGAGCGTCGTGTTATATCTTTCATCTTCTAAGAAGAATGATGTGTCTATGCCAGCTGACTCAACTGTCTTTTTTAAAAAAGCGCCGAAGCTGTCCTTTCCCGCCTTTCCTATGAACGCAGTCTTAGCTCCGAGCTTAGCACTCATTGCAAGCACATTAAGAGGCGCTCCCCCCGGATTCTCTGCAAAGAGGGGACATCCCAGGGAATTTGTACCCGATGGTGTAAAATCTATAAGCATCTCACCAAACGCGACGAAATCTAACACAGCTGGCCCCCTTTAGAAGATATTCCCATTCTCTTTAAGGATCTTCTGGATCTCCTTCACTTTTAAATCCCTTACATTCTTTTTTTCCTCAACGGCAAGGGATGCTGCCGTGCCGCAGGCTTCCCCTACTGCGATGCATGGCCCCATGACACGGGCAGATGCGTAAGTTACAGTATCAAGGCATATGGTCCTTCCGCTTAAAAGCAGTCCGTCAAGCGCCTTGGGAACTAAACACCCATAGGGAATCGGGAAGGGCTTTGTCACAGGATAAAGGTCTATGTGGCTTGCCTGTCCGCTGTGGATGTCGACATTATAGGCACTCTGCGCAATTGCGTTCTCTCTTGCCTCATCGCTGTACATCTTCTCCTTTGTAAGGCGGTATACTCCTTTGAAGTGCCTTGTCTCCCTTATTCCAAGCGTTGGAGAAATCGATGATATCCGGGCATTCTCAAATCCTGGCACGTATTTATTCAGGAACTCAATAAGCTGCTTTATCTGCATATAGCCTTTGACAAGTCCGTCCGAAAGCTCATAGACATCGCTTGCATCTATGTCTGTGATGCGCGATGTGTTTATTGCAAGCTCTCCTTCTGTCGGGCTTGTGATATATATGAACTGGTTCCTTGGTATGTCGAATTCCCCATTCGCCGCAGCTTTCTTTATCATCTCTGTAAGCCCGATGAAGCAGTGCCCTGGCGTAGAGCGGAAGAAAGCGGGATCATAGCCTTTTGAGTAATCTTCCTTTATGCCATATTCACTCGGGTTCCTTTCAGCAAAATCAAGGAATGTATCGAGATTGTAGTTCGTAACAGTGAACATGAGCGTTGAGGGCTGCATTATGCCTGTCTCATCCTGTCCTGATATGTACTCGGCTCCGGCCATGTATGCCAGGTCCCCGTCCCCTGTGGCATCTATGAATACCTGTGCGCTTATCTCTGTTCTCACGCACTTTCCGTAAACAGCAATTTTTGAAACCCTGTTGTTCTTTACCTGTACGTCAACGAGTTCGTTGTTAAAGAGGATATCAACACCGCTTTCCTGGCACATCTCAACAGCAACGATCTTGAAGCATTCAGGGGATATTGAGCTGATTGAGTTATGCACAGGACACCGGTAGTGCCCGAGAGCGCCATGCATAGCCTTAAGGCGCATCACTATCTCCTCAGCTATTCCTCCAAGAGCCTGTTTTCCTTCCTTATCCAAAAAGCCAAGGATGCCAAGTCCTGATGTTGCGGCTCCCCCTAAAAAAGCATTGCGCTCAACAAGGATTACCCTGTGTCCCCTTCTTGCTGCCGCAAGCGCTGCAGGAAGACCGCCCGGGCCCCCTCCTACAACTGCGATATCATAAGATTTCTGTACTACATCATGCATTGCTGCCCCTCCTTTTTCCTGTCTAAAACACCATTTTCATCGACTGTGAAAATGACATCCTCATATGTACTTGAAAGAAGCGTGCACTTCTTTTCTATATCTTTGTCAACGCCCTTCAAAGCATCTGAAGCGCTTGCCCCGATTGCATTGAAAACGATGTATGAAGGCTTCATTCCTGCTATCAGAGGGGCTGCGGCATCGCGCAGATATCCGTGATGCGGGTACTTAACGACATCGACACCTTTATATGTTTCATGCCAGGCCTCTGTCATCTCATCCAGGCTTTCTGTTTTCCCATCATATCTTTTCTTGAGTGTGTCCCCTGTAAAGAGGAACTTCCTCTTCTTGTACTCAAGAAGAAGCCACATTGAATTAGAGTTCGTCACCTCAACAGGAAGGGACGATGGCTTCTCATCAGGGTATAACTCTTTTAAATACACTGCCCTCTCTTCAGACCCCCAGTCCTTAACAGGGGGAAGAAGATGTACTTCTGCTGAGGCAAAAGCAAAGCTGTGAGGCAGAGGGCCAAAAGGAATGTCTATAACCTCGCATCCTTTCTGATATTTTCTTATCTTCTCATCTATCCTTGCCCTGTACTTATAGTCCCCGTCATACTCACGCGAATAAAGCGCGTCATAAAAAACGCTCTTTGGAGGAAGGTATGCTCTCTCGATTTCAATATACGGGCTCTCAGCAATCCCTGAAAGGAATGCCCCCACATGATCTATGTGCATATGCGAGACAACCCATGTAACGGAGAGCTTTACATCCTTGTTCTCCATCAGCTCTATGTGGTCTTTCAGATACCGGCCCCTGATGCGCATCAGCTCTGCCAGGGCAAAGGGAGATTCCATAAGGCCGGCATCCAAAAGGATTACAGATCCGTCCAGATCCATTAAAAAGGCATCGGATCTCCTGAAAATACCCTTATGGCTTATGAAGCATACTGTGAGTTTGTGCTCTTTCTCTGCATAGCTGTTGGCATTCATTATTTACCAGCCCTTTTCTCTCCGGGCAAGAAAGTTTGCCCGGATACAGGTTTTATTCAGCGTAGTTCATCTCATACCACTGCTGAAGCTCAGCTCTTACATCCTCAAGTCCTTCATTCCTCTGATCGGACATGAACGTGCTAAGCGAGCCTTCGATGGTCTTTGTTCCGCCGATGAGCTGCAACAGGTAGTCGCAGAGGTTGCTGCTCAGCGCTCCCTTGTTCTCCATATAGGCCTCTGTATTGCAGAGTGCAAAGTATGCAGGAACGAATATCCAGGGCCTTTCGTCATTGGCTCTTATCGTGACTTCCTCATAGTCTCTCCAGTAGTAGTATGTTTTCTTCGCGCGCAGCAGCCAGTCCTCTGCATACATGTTGTAATCAACAAGCGTCAGGTAGACATATCCCTGGTTCTTCTCATCATTGAAAGTCGGCTCAATAGGAGCAGGGTATCCATCGGTATCGATAAAGTAATGTACACCCTCAGTTCCGATTGTGATCTCGTGCTGATTCTCAAGCTTGAGCTTGAACCAGTTGAAGAGGTCTGCTGTGTAACCGCGGTTATTCACAGGAATGACCGTGTATCTCTCGATAGTGAACGTGTTCTGGATCTTGCATGTTCCATCGTCTCCTTCAAGCGGGCCAAGGAATGCGATGTCATCATCAGTAAGGCCAAGATTCAGAAGTGCCGGATATACTGTGTTTACTCCGCTTGTAGTTCCGTTGAATGCTATGATGGCCTTCCCGGATGATAGCCTCTCGTTGGTATCCCTGTATGAGTTTATGGCAAAATCCGGGTCTAAAAGTCCCTCATCTATCAGCTGGCGATAGAAAGCAATCATCTCAGCAAACCTCGGATGCTCCGTCATGTAGATTACGTTTCCATCATCATCCACCATCCAGTCATTGTAGATTCCAAAAGCAGATGCAAGACACATATCAACAGGGAACTCATTTCCATACGCATTTCGCCAGAACGGGCCTGTAAGGATGATGTACTCATCTCCGTAGTAAGCCTTGAGAGTCTTCAAGAGGTTGTAGAACTCGCTCAGAGTAACAGGAAGCTCGTTAATTCCCGCTTCTCTTAAGAGGTCCATCCTGACAACGAAATTTGAGAGTATGTTCGTCGGGCGCGGATGAGTATATGGAAGGCCATATACAACTCCGTTTGAGTCCGATACTCCTGACCAGTACTCAGAGGGAAGTGCATCCCAGAACTCTGGTGCGATGTTATCAATATAGTCATTGAGAGGAAGAAGCGCGCCGCTCGTCATAAGATTGCTGAATGTGGATGCTGAGCTGAACTGCACCATGTCATAGTCATTGCCCGATGCAAGTGTCAATGCAAGGGCCTGATCCGTATTCTCAGATGGAAGCCGGTCATAGATGACATGATATCCCGTGAGTCTTTCAATGTCCCTGGCCTCAGGACGTTCATTATAGTCGAATGTAGAAGGCGCCATCAGAATCTTCAGATCCGGCTGAGGGTCTGCAAGTTCGTATTTAGATGCAGAATCCTGATCTCTCTCGCTTGAGCCGGCTGCAAAGAGCACAGAACACAGCGCGGCAAGCAGCAACAGGCTTATCAGTTTTTTCATAAAATCATCCTCCTATTTTTGTATAAACAATCCTTCCTACTCCTTCACAGATCCTACTGTCATGCCCTTTGTCATATAGCGCTGAATCAGAGGATAGCAAAGGATGATTGGAATATTTCCAAGTACTGTCACCGCAGCCCCTACCGTTCCGTTGGATATGAGGCCGCCTATATCAGTAGAGCGCTGAAGCTGGTCTACAAGAGTCTCTGCGTGGTTTACAAGATCCCTTGTAAGGATCTGCAAGGTAATCTTTGATGCATCCGTTATGTACAGCGATGGTGCTATATAGCTGTTCCAGAAGGATACGCCGTAAAGAAGTCCAACGGTTGCAATGCAAGGAACGGACATGGGAAGCACGATTGAGATAAGGGTTCTGAAATCGCTAGCTCCGTCTATGCTTGCAGACTCTATCACGCTCTCGGGAAGGCCATCGAAATAGTTTCTTATCACGAGCATGTTGAAGATGTTCATGCACGAAGGAAGGATGAGTGACCAGAAACTGTTTATAAGTCCAAGGCCGCTTATGACCATGTATGTAGGAACCATTCCTCCCTTGAAGACCATGCAGACAATGCACATCATGATGAAGATCTTCTTTCCCTTCAGATACTTGCTGCTGAGAGCATATGCAAAGAGCGTTGAGACAATCAGGCTGAGCAGAGTTCCAACGACGGTGACATATATGGAATTGCAAAGAGCCCTGATGAAGGATGTCTCTTCGAGGATTGCCTGGAAAGTAGTGAGCTGCGGGTCAATCGGAAGCAAAAATACCCTTCCTGCTACCTCAGCGTTTCCCACGCTGAATGCCTTGGCAATAGTGTGAACTACGGGAATGATAATCACGAAGAGAAAGAGGAATGCCATGCAGAAGGCAATCGTCTCTGCTGCTATCTCTGTCCTGTCGCGATTGACACTGACGTGTTTTTTTCTCATGGTGCCCTCCTTACCATATGCTCTTATGGAGCGTCTTACGCGATATCCAGTTCGAGCCGACAATGAGGATGAACGCAACTACTGAGTTAAACAGATCCAGCGCGGTTCCCTGAGAGAAGTTAAGCCTTCCTATTCCCATCCTGTACACATATGTCTTTATGATATCCGCAACCTCATATACAGAGGCATTGTAGAATACGAGCATCTGCTCAAAGCCTGAATCAAGAATCCTTCCTACGCGCAGGATGAACATCAGGATGATTGTAGGCAGGATTGAGGGAATGGTTATCATCCACATCTGACGGAACTTCCCTGCCCCGTCTATCTTCGCAGCCTCAAAGAGCGTGGGATCCACAGCAAGGATTGCCGCAAGGAATATCACCATATTGTAACCGACATTCTTCCAGCCGTCCGTGAATACGATTACGAACCTGAAGAGGCCATAGTCAGTAAAGAATGCAAGAGGAGATGAGAGGCCCAGCTTCATCAGGACCGTATTCACAATGCCGTACGTTCCAAGAGTAGACTTGAAGATTCCAAATATGATTACCCACGAGAAGAAGTAAGGAACGAACATCATTGTCTGCGTGAACTTCCTGAATCCCCTGCTTCGTATCTCACTGACAAACAGCGATGCTATTATCGGGATCGGGAAAACGAAGAGAAGCTTCAGGCCATTAATTATAAGGGTATTCATGAATACCTTTATGAACGTGGAGCTTCCCATTATCCTCTTGAAATGCTTAAGCCCTGCCCATGGGCTTTCTGCAATGGCCTTCAGAGGATTTGAGGAAGTAAAGATATTGTAATCCTTGAATGCAATGGTAATGCCGTAGTAAGGAAGAAAGGAGAAAATTATGATACACAGAAGTCCAGGAAGCAGCATCAGATATAGCCCGTAATGCCCCTTCAGATTTGCCTTGAGTGCTTTAAGCTTTTTATTCTCCTTTTTTTCAACAACCTTCTTCATATAACCTCTCTTCAATCATCTAAACGTTTAACTACTAATAGTATCAGACCCTTTTCTAACTTTGTCAAATTATTTCATTCACAACAGCACAAAGCAAACAGATTTCATGCCTCAGGCATGGAGCCTGTTTGAAACATGTGTTTTCAATAAGG
>CAZHQL010000094.1:0-2634 GCA_964534915.1 uncultured Spirochaetaceae bacterium
CTTTGCCTTTTAATGCTAGATTATCAGAGCCTCTTTATCCGATGTTATCGGATCAGAAGATGAGAAAAAATCTAAGACCATAAGGAGGAACCATGATAGCTAATTATGAGTTCACCGTCATCCTCCCCTCGGACGAGGAGAAGATGAAAGAAGCATCTGCATTTGTTCGCGCAGAGCTTGAGAAGGCTGGTGCTACAATCACCAAGCAGGAAGATTTGGGAGTCAAGACACTCGCATACGAAATTTCTAAGCAGAACAGAGGATACTACGTGTATTTCGAGCTTAGTCTGGATACTCAGGCAATTACGCCTCTTTCAAGGATTTTCCAGCTCAGCCCGATGGTATATAAGTTCCTTTTTGTTAACCCAGAGAAGAAGTAGAAGGAAACTATTATGGCAAATGATCTTAACATCGTCGCCCTCGTTGGCCGTCTTGTAAGGGAAGCTGAAGTCAGGTATACGAATTCCGGTACCGCTATGGTCCGCTTTTCCATCGCTGTTAACCGCAACAGAAGGAATGCTGACGGTTCATGGTCCGATGAGCCAAGCTATTTTGACTGCCTCTATGCTGGAAAGAGTGCTGACAGCGTTCGCCAGTATCTGGAGAAGGGCAGGCAGGTAGCAATACACGGAGAGCTCAGACAGAACCGCTGGACAGATCAGGAAGGACAGACGAGAAGCAGGGTTGAGATTTTTGTCAATAATCTTTCATTGCTGGGTTCTGGAAGGGACTCATCACAGATGAATCCAGGCCAGGCTTTCAATAGAAATGAAGAGAGGAATATTCCTAATCCTGCAGAGCTCTCTGATGGCCCTGAGGATTTCCAGGATGATGATATTCCATTTTAATTTTTAGGAGATAATAAAATGCGTGAAGATAAAGATTTCAACGAGATGGACAAGGGCGCTCTCAAGGACAGGAAGATGGGAGGGCGCAAGCAGAGCTTCAAGAAGAAAGTCTGCAAATTCTGCCAGGGAGCAGCACCAGCAGACTATAAGAACCCGGATGCTTTAAAGCGCTATATCACAGAGCGCGGCAAGATCCTTCCTGCGCGCATCACAGGAACATGCGCAAAGCATCAGAGAGCGGTTAACAGGGAAATAAAGAGAGCCAGGGTTCTTGCATACCTTCCGTTTGAAAAGAAATAAGGAAGGAGATTGAGAGTGGAAAACAAGGAAAGTGCTCTGTCCCTCAGGGATACTGCCGTAGCTCTAGCAGCATCATTTGCTCTGTTCTATATCGGCTTCGGGCAGTTCATCTTCGTTTTACCACTCCTTCTGCTAAACAGAAAACATGGAAAAAGCCTCTCAGCACTTTCTTTGCTCATTGAGGCCTTGCTGGTTCTGATATACCTCTACAGGTCCCATGGCGCAGGCAGCGCTTTGAGCATTCCATTTTTCTTATTTGAAACATATATCCCTTTGTCGCTGTTAGCGGCAGGAGCTGCATGGCTCATTACAGAGAGGAAAAGCATTGGAATAAGGCTTTTTATAGCATTAATCCCTGCTTCTCTTCTCTATATCCTCATTTTTGTGTATCTGGGGCAGGATGCGGCGCTCTTTGATAATATCGTCAGATACTATCAGGATGCGTTTGAAGCACTGCTTGGGCCGTTTGTAAACAGCGGGATGCTTGACAAGGAGTTCTTAAGCTTCTTCAGCTACATACTTCTTCTCGGGCTTCTCTCGCTTTTACTGCCCATAGTACTGTGCTTCGTCTGTGCAACATGCTTTACTTATGAAAGCTTGCTGCATTCAAGAGAAAGCGATTGGGAAGAAAGGGTAGCTCTTATCGAGTTGGACGCCAAGGCTATCTGGATCTTTCTGGCCTTATGGCTGATGGTGCTTCTTACTCGCTTTATTTCCATACCTACTGTAGCAGGTATAGCCCTATCTAACGTTACACTGTCCTTTACCTTAGGGTATTTAATCCAGGGCTTTTCAGTCCTGTATTACAACATGAGGAAAAGGTGGAGGGGACTGAAAAGCTACTCGCTTTTCCTGGTCCTGGCGGCTATAGGCCTGTTTGTTCCGGGGATAAACTTAATAGTTATAGCAGGACTTCCATTGCTTGGGGTCCTTGAGACTTTCTTTGAATTAAGAAAGTAGGAGAGAGAAAGATGAAGATTATTCTAAATCAGGATGTCGTTAATCTCGGAGAGGAAGGAGATGTCGTAGTCGTCAAGGACGGATACGCAAGGAACTACCTCCTTCCTACAGGGGCAGCAGTAATCTATAACAAGGCTAATGCTGCTATCTTTGCCAGCCGTGCTGAGGCTATTGAGAAGAGGAAGATCCAGAAGAGAGCTGAGTCTGCAAGCCTCAAGGAAAAGCTTGATGCCTTAGAGCTCGAGATCGTGGTTCCAGCCGGAGAATCTGGAAAGCTCTTCGGATCTGTTACTTCCATCATGGTACAGGAAGCTCTTAGCAAGCTTGGCTTTGCCATTGAGAGAAAGAAGATTGAAGTTCAGACGCACGCAATCAAGATGACAGGATCTTATACGATCATTGTTCACCTTTATGAGAATGAGTTCAGCCAGATCAAGCTCAGTGTTGTAAGCGAGGCTGAGCTTAAAGAGAGAGCCAGAAAGGAAGCTGAGGAGAAGAAGGCTGCTGAAAAGGCACAGAGGGAAGC
>CAZHQL010000094.1:2734-7690 GCA_964534915.1 uncultured Spirochaetaceae bacterium
GCAGAGAATGCTCCTGCAGAGGAAAATGAAGAAGCAGCATCAGAAGAGGCTGAAGCTTCCAGCGAGGCATCAGAGGAATAAAACAATGGCAAACGAGGACAGGAAGACCCTTCCACACAATAATGAGGCAGAAAAGTCTGTCCTCAGTGCCTTGTTAATGAATCAGGAAGCCTATGATAAGATTGGAGGCATAATAAGCGCTTCCGATTTCTATCATGCATCAAACAGGGTTATCTATTCAGCTATCAATGACATGAAGATAGTCAACACTGTCGCTGTTGATCAGATAACCCTGTATGACTACTTAAAGAAGAAGAACCTTTTAGATAAGGCAGGGGGAGCCGGGTACCTTGCCGAGTTAAGCGATGCATATACAATCTATGCCAATATTGAGTACTATGCGAAGATCATAAAGGAAACGAGTGTCAGAAGGGCCCTTATACAGGCGGGAGTTAATATCTCATCCGATGCATTCGAAGAAAGCATAGACGTATTCTCGCTTTTAGAAGACAGCGAGAGAAAGCTCAGCGAGATAAGCATAAATTCCAATCCGGATACAGCAGAAAGCTATAACGTTGCCAATCGTCTTACCGAAGTCATAGACATAATGCTTGAGAAGATGGATGGAAAGTATGTCAATGACAATGTCGACACTGGAATGGACCTACTCAATAAATACACCAACGGAGGCTTCCAGAAGAGCGATTATATAATCGTGGCAGCGCGTCCGAGTGTGGGAAAGACAGCCTTTGCTGTCTCCCTTATAAGAAACATGCTTGCTAAGGGCAAGAAGGTAGCATTCTTTTCCCTTGAGATGCCTGCATCCCAGATAATAACGCGTCTTCTTTCTTGCCAGAGCCGTGTTGAGCTTACAAAGCTCTTGACGGGTAATCTTACATCAGGTGAAGTATCACATATTACGCATGCGGCTGAGAAAATCTACCAGAGCCAGCTTTATTTAGTTGATGAGCCTAATATGAAATTAAGCGACCTCAGAAGCAGGGCACGCATGCTCGTGCGTGAGAAGCAAATTGAGATTCTTTTCATAGACTACATAGGCCTTATAGAGTCGGGACTCGATATCCGCACTCCCAGGCATGAGCAGGTCGGCTATGTCTCCAAGGCCCTTAAGCAGCTTGCGCGCGAGCTTAGGATTCCTGTAGTAGTTTTATGCCAGGTAAGCCGTGACACAGCTGAGCAGGAGCCGATGCTTAATAACCTGAGGGACTCAGGATCTATTGAACAGGATGCAGATTTAGTAATGTTCATCCATAGAAGGACGAACCTTACAGACCTTTCTGAAGAAGATCAGGCAAAGCTTCAGCCAGACAGCTCAGGAAACAGAAAAATACAGCAGACAAAGCTCATCGTTGCTAAGAACCGTAATGGCCGCACAGGCACAATCTATGTTGGCTACATCGGAGATATTACAAGCTTTGAAAACACTGTCCAGGATAAGTCACTCTTCATTGAGCCAGGCAAGGACCAGAGCAAGAAGAAATAGAGAAGCATCACATCAAAATCAAGAGCCTGGATGACAGGCTTTGATCTTGAACATGGAATCAGGAAATGAACTGTGGATAAGCATTTTGCATAAAAGATGCAATTGGCCTTGTGTTTTTGAAAGCACGACAGGATAATGTTTCTATACGAATCAGGAATGACAGGAGGCGTATCCTTTGGATTTCAGATTATTAGAATACTTTCTGAGAGTTGCTAAGATCGGCAATATTACAAAGGCAGCAGAAAGCCTTAATGTGACCCAGCCTACAATAAGCCGCCAGCTTACGGATTTAGAGGAGTCGCTGGGCGTACAGCTACTGATCCGTGGAAAGAGGCAGGTTACGCTGACAGAGGCCGGGCTGTTGTTCCAGCAGAGGGCTGAAGAAATTCTTACGCTGATGAAAAAGACGCGGCGTGATCTTCAGAACCAGAGGGATCTGATTGCCGGCACGGTTGTGCTTGGCTGTGTGGAGTCAAATGTATCCTGGATGCTGCCTGAGGTATTAGCTTCGTTTTCCCGCCTTTATCCAAATATCCAGTATGAGATTTACAGCGCAGATGGAGATGACATCAGGGAAAAACTCGACAGAGGAGATCTTGATCTTGGCATTCTGCTTGAGCCTGTGGAAGCCGCAAAGTATGACTCTTTCCGTCTGCCATACTGGGAGACATGGGGCCTTGTGCTCAGCAAGGACGATCCCCTGGCAGGAAAAGAGGCTATTGGAAGAGAAGAAATCCAGGCCATCCCCCTGATTTTGCCCAGGCGTGAAATCGTTCAGGATAATATTGCCGAATGGTTCGGCCTGAAACGCAGTGAGCTTCATGTTTTTGCAAGAAACAATCTTTCCAATAATGCATCGCTTCTGGCGAGGAAGAAGCTTGGCTATCCCGTGTGCGTGAAGGGGTCCTTTATGCTTCGCGGGGATGATCAGCTCTGTTTCCGCCCCTTTTCTCCTGAGCGGACGACAGGTCATGTCCTTGCCTGGAAAAAGAACAGGCTATTCCATCCTGCCGTAAATTATTTCAGGGAATATGTACAGAAGATGAAAGCTCTGTAATCATACATAAAAGGCATGATATACAATCCAGGATAAGTATTAGACATTCTACATTCAGCTGATTAAAATTAAATCTGGATTCTGATAGCAGCTTGCCGTCAGTCTTTTAATCGCAAAATGGAGGATATTCTATGAGTTATATGATGTATGCGCCCACCCGTGTCCTCTTTGGCCCGGGGCAGCTAAAGAGCCTGCATGAGCAGAAGATGCCAGGATGTAAGGCACTTCTTGTCATTTCCAACGGAAAAGCTGTGAGGGAAAATGGTGCGCTGAGCCGCACAATGGAAGAACTGGAGAAGGCAGGCGTTCAGACAGTCTTGTTTGACCAGGTTCAGGCAAATCCTCTTAAATCTACAATCATGGCAGGAGCAAAGATGGCACGTGAGAACTCATGTGATTTCGTCCTGGCTCTCGGCGGAGGCTCTGTCATGGATGCTGCCAAGATAATTGCCATGATGGCAACCAATGAGGGGGATCTCTGGGACTATGTTACAGGCGGAAGCGGAAAGGGTATGATACCATCAAATACTCCGCTTCCTTTAGTGTGTATTACAACTACAGCAGGCACCGGCTCTGAAGTGGATCAGTGGGGTGTAGTTAACAATGAAGAAAGAGAGGAGAAGATCGGCTGCGGTGGCCTTGACAGCCTCTTTCCTGTTCTCTCAGTAGTCGATCCTGAGCTGATGATGAGTGTGCCTCCACTCTTTACTGCCTATCAGGGATTTGATGCACTCTTTCATTCAACCGAGGTCTATATAGGAAAGATGGCCAATCTGATGAGCGACATGGTTGCCATCACTGCCATTGAAAATGTTGGCGCGTACCTTGCCAGGGCGGTTGAGAACGGAAACGATCTTGAGGCACGTGAGGGCATGGCCTTTGCAAACACCCTTTCAGGCTATGCCATGGTTACTGGATGCTGCACGAGCGAGCACTCACTGGAGCATGCCATGAGCGCCTATCATCCAAATCTTCCCCATGGAGCAGGGCTTATTATGATATCTCTTGCCTATTACCAGCACTTTGTGGACGCAGGGTGCTGTTCTGAGCGTTTTATCCGAATGGCCAAGGCCCTGGGCAAGGCGGATGCAAAAGAGCCAGAGGATTTTATAAGAGCCCTCTCAGAGCTTCAGAAAAAGTGCGGAGTTGATCAGCTCAGGATGTCTGATTATGGCTTTACGCCAGATGAGTTTGAAAAGATTGCAGAGAATGCCAGAAAAACCATGGGAGGCCTGTTCTTTGCCGATCCATCTGAGCTGACGCATGAGGACTGTGTGAACATCCTCAGAAAATCTTACCGCTGAGTTTTTATGAAGAAGGGAATCTATTATGACGAAAAAGCGTGTTTTGGGTAAAACCTATCCTCTTACTGTATCTGCTGTGGGCCTTGGCTGCATGGGATTCAGCCATGGCTACGGTCCTGGCCCTGAGAAATCTGAGGCTGTTCGCTTAATCCGCACTGCTTACGACATGGGCTGTACTTTCTTTGACACTGCTGAAAGCTATGGAGCAGGGGATAATGAGCTCTTAGTTGGCGAGGCTCTTAAGAGCATTCGGAGCAAGGTCATTCTTGCAACCAAGTTCCATATCTCAGAAACGGAAGGGAATGTAGCCGATGTAATGCGAAGTCATCTCAATGCATCCCTCAGGAGACTCGGAACTGACTATGTGGATCTCTATTACCAGCACAGAATCAACAAGAATATTCCTGTAGAAGAAATTGCCCTGGTAATGGGGGAACTTATCCGGGAGGGAAAGATCCGTGCCTGGGGGCAGAGCCAGGCTGAAGAGGATGAAATCCGAAGGGCTCATGCAGTTACTCCGATTACTGCAATCCAGAGCGAGTACTCCATGATGGAGAGGATGTTTGAAAAGGATGTTCTTCCTGCATGCAAGGAACTTGGCATCGGGTTTGTGCCATTTTCTCCGCTTGGCGCGGGATTCCTCAGCGGCGTGTACACAGAGAATGATCATTTCGTGGGAGATGATGTCAGGCGTGTAATCACGCGCTATAGGGCAGAGAATATCAGGGGTAATCAGCCACTGCTGGAGCTCTTGCGAAGTGTAGCGGAAGAAAAGGGCGCAAGCTCTGCACAGATTGCACTTGCATGGATGCTTCACAAGTGGGATTTCCTTGTACCAATTCCCGGGATGAGGAAAGAGGAGCGGCTAAAGGAGAACTTTGGAGCATCTGATGTAGAGCTTAGCGATGATGAGTTTGAGGCACTTGAAAATGAGCTTTCTAAGATTCAGATTTACGGCAACCGCACTGATGCGGATATTGCGAAGCTCAAGGATATGCTGTAATGCTCTCCCGTCCAGAGCAAGAAGAAATAGAGAAGGGCTGTCACTTCAGAGAGCAACAGCCCGATAGCTTCATAAGTATAGAGGATTA
>CAZHQL010000095.1:0-7687 GCA_964534915.1 uncultured Spirochaetaceae bacterium
GAGCTGAAGATCTTATGCGCAAGAGAGGCAAGTTGCCTTGCCTTCTCAATTGAGCTGACACCTTAATTTCTTATTTAATAATTGCCATATCTTGACTAATATCAAGCGAATCCGGAAAGTAAGGAACATATGAGCCAAGCAGTAATCACAGTGCTATTTCTTTTTGGCGCAATCATCATGTTCATATGGGAAAAGATTCCTGTGGCCCTTACAAGCATGATTGTCTGTGTCGGCCTGATTCTCACTGGCGTTCTTACTCCGGATGAGGCCTTTGCCGGCTTTGTAGACTCCAGCGTCATCATCTACGTGCCGATGTTTATCATCGGATGTGCGTTCTTTGACACAGGAATGGCAGAGAAAGTCGGAGCAGTCGTTACACGCTTTGCAAAGACAGAGAGGATGACAACTGTTGCCGTCATGAGTGTAACAGGCCTTATGAGCGGCTTTTTATCCAACACAGGAACGGTTGCTGTCCTGCTTCCCGTAGTAATCGGCATTGTCGCGCGCTCAGGCTATGCAAGGTCCCGCCTGCTATTGCCGCTGGTATACGCAGCTACAATGGGAGGGAACCTCTCTCTTATCGGAAGCCCGGGAAACATGATTGCACAATCTGTACTGCAGCACAGCCTCGGTCTGAGCTTTGGTTTCTTTGAATATGCATGCACAGGACTGCCTCTCTTAATCTGCGGCATACTCTATTTTGCATTCCTGGGCCATAAGTTCCTGCCAGATCCCAGCAAGTGCGTTCCCGCAGAAACTATTTATGATGAGAAGAAAGCTGATGATGATGTTCCACAGTGGAAGCAGTATGCATCGCTTATAATCCTTATTTTCACGGTTCTTGCCATGATTTTTGAAGACAGGATTGGAATCAGGCTCTATGTTTCTGGCTGTGTCGGCGCAATCATTCTTGTGCTTGGGGGGATAATTTCTGAAAAGCAGGCCTATAAGAGCATAGACATGAGGGTCATTTTCCTTGCATCCGGCACGCTTGCCCTTGCAAAAGCACTTGAGAAATCGGGAGGATCCCAGATAATCGTAGATGCCGTTATCGGCGCTCTTGGGCACAACCCGTCCCCGCTGTTTCTGACCTTTGTAGTCTTCGTAACTGCATGTATTCTTACAAACTTCATGAGCAATACTGTAACAACAGCATTGCTGGCACCTGTTGCAATAAGCATTGCAACCAGGATCGGGGCCGACCCGAAGGCTGTGCTTATGGCAACTGTCATTGGAGGAAGCTGCGCATTTGCAAGCCCGATTGGAACGGCTCCAAATGCAATGGTGCTCTCTGCAGGAGGCTACCATTTCAAGGATTATCTGAAGGCAGGACTGCCGCTTATCCTGATTGCCATCATAGTCAACATGATTCTTCTGCCCGTCTTCTTCCCGTTCTTTCCAGGCTAGAAAAGCTCAGTTTTCAGCCTGGAAATCCACAAAATTCCTTAGCTCTGTGCCGACAAGGGGCTTGAGCCACTCGATGAATGACTCTGTTACATCATTTCCCTCAGCGCTTATAAACTCATCGGGCATTGTTTTTTCAACCATCATTACCTGCTCAATTGGAATGAGGAATGTATCGATTGCGTATTCTTCTCCTTCTCTTCGCTTGAAGCCCACCATTACTCCAGTGTGCCCTTCTGCTGCAGCCTTCAGAGCCTCTGCTCCGGCT
This sequence comes from uncultured Spirochaetaceae bacterium, assembly GCA_964534915.1. Taxonomy (GTDB): domain Bacteria; phylum Spirochaetota; class Spirochaetia; order Sphaerochaetales; family Sphaerochaetaceae; genus Ornithospirochaeta. The sequence continues at coordinate 1,673 of CAZHQL010000095.1, forward strand.
AATATGGCTTCCTTCTGGTCTACAGGGGACTGCCATGCAATTGAAGAGCGCCCGCAGAGCCCTGGCTTTTCGCTTCTTGCCTTGATGCCAAGGCGCTTTATTACAAGGCTTGCAAGGTGTGCACTCACATCGCCGTAATATACTGAGCGGTCAACCTTGAAGATCGGCTCCACAATCGGAGTGCCATCAGCTTTCCTTAATCCTTCACTTACTACTACGACAACTCCTCCGAGGCGCTCATAGAGTGCCTTTACATCATTTATGAACTCTTCTTCATCAAAAGGACGCTCAGGAAGGTATATAAGGTGCGGCGCATCATCCTTTTTCTTTCTGGCAAGAGCCGAGGCTGCAGTAATCCAGCCTGCATTGCGGCCCAGTGCCTCGATTATGCACACATGAATTGGAAGGGAGCGCACGTCCATGCCCACTTCCTGAACAGACGCTGCTATATACCTGGCTGCACTTCCAAAGCCCGGAGTGTGGTCAGTTAATGCTAGATCATTGTCGATAGTCTTCGGAATTCCAACTACACGTAAATCGCTGTAGCCCTTCTTCAGGCACTCCTTGTAGATCTTGCCGCATGTATCCATTGTGCCATTCCCGCCATTTGGAAGAATATAGCCGATATTGTATTTCTTCATCACATCAGGCGTCCTGGCATAGTCAGCCTCTGTCACATGATAGCGTGATGTGCCGATAGCAGAGCCGGGAGTCTCAAGAAGAAGGGAAAGAACAGATTCATCCACATCAGAAAGATTTACAAACCTTTCTCTGAATATGCCTTCCATTCCGCCAAGGGCACCATAAACGCACCCGATATCCGGATGCTTCCTGCTTTCCATAATCACGCCATAGAGCGATGAATTCATCACAGAAGTCGGTCCTCCTCCGTGAACAACAAGTACATTTTTCTTCATGGTCCCTCCCATCAGAGCTTGCCCCTCAGGCTTTGCCTTCAGATCCTGCAAGGCGGATAATATCCTTGATATCAGAGCGAAGGCGCTCCTCTGCATAGCGCGAAAGGCGCCATGCGTGCCCCTCATCCTTTCCTTCTTTAAGGCCTTCTTTCAAGTATTCTACATACTTGCAGCGCACCTGCGTTCCAAAGTTGATCTTTGCTACCCCTGCATTGATTGCCCTCTTTATAAGTGCATCATCCATGCCAGTGCACCCATGAAGCACGAAAGGAGTCTCAGTAAAGCTCCTGCACTCTTCAAGCACTTCAACGCGGATATCAACAGGGCCCTTATAAAACCCGTGGGCATTGCCGATGCTGATTGCAAGCGAATCAGGAGAGCAGAGGCTTAAGTATTTCCTCACGACCTCCGGCTCTGCTATGTTTGAAGATCCTGTGATATTTCCATCATCATCAAGACGGGCAAGCTCTCCGATCTCGGCCTCCAGAGGAACTTTAAATGCCCTGCAGACTTTCGCAACTTCCTCGGTGCGCTCTGCATTCTCCTCAACCGACAGTGCAGAGCCGTCATACATAATGGAAGTAAAGCCAAGGCGGAGCATTTCCATGCACTCGTCAAAGCTCTTTCCATGGTCAAGGTGTATTGCAACAGGAACTGAGACACTGGAGGCCATCCATTTAGCAGTCTCATAAAACCATGCGTGCCCTGAGTAGGCTCCAGTGTTCACATAGTGAGCAAGGATAACAGGGCTCTTCAGTTCCTCTGCTGCTATGCAGATAGCCCGTATGATATCATAGGTCCCGCCCTGCGTATTGATGGCAGGAATGGCATAGCCCCCCTCATACGCTTTTCTCATCATTTCAAAGCTTGTTGTGAGCATACTTTCCTCTTTCCTCAGATTTCTACAACTGCCTTGAGGTATCCTGCAGGGTTCTTGATCATATCCTGAATCACGCTCTCAACCTCATCCAGCTTGCATGTCTTTGTAAGCATTGCATCAACAGGAAGCTTTCCTTCATGAATGAGCTTGATTGCCTCCGGGAACTTCTTGTTTGAGTTCCTGCTTGGAAGAACATCAATTTCCTTCTGCATGAGGCGTATTGTGTTGATTGTAACAGGGTCATGCGGCCATCCGACAAGGGCAATGCGCCCTCCATGGCATACATAGTTATGCATCTCGGCAAGAATAGAAGGGGCTCCTGTGCAGTCAATCATGGCCTCAGGAAGCTTTCCATTTGTCACTTTTCTTAAATATTCCTCCACAGATCCTGTCTTTGAGTTGAAAGTATACGGCACTCCCATTTTTTTAGCCTCATCAAGCCTTTCCTGGATTATGTCAACAAGGATCGGAGTTGCGCCGTAGTTTATACATGCAAAGGATGCCATGAGCCCGATAACACCGGCACCGAAGATTACAACGTTCTCTCCTTTTTTAACTCTTGCTCTTGTTGCGCCATGAAGGCCGATTGTAAACGGCTCTACAAGGGCTGCATTGAGAAATGACATATCATCAGGAATCTCAAAGCATTGCCTTGTGGGATGTAAAAAGTACTCAGCCATCATTCCGTTCTTGTGAACTCCGCATACGCGGATGTCTGCGCAGTTATTCCACCTCTCTTGAGCGCACATATGGCACTTAAGGCACGGAACATATGGCTCAAGTGCTACACGAGAGCCGGCCTTGAGGCCCTCAGGGTTATCCCCTACTTCCACAACAACTCCTACCCCTTCATGTCCAAGTCCGTTTACAGGGTATTTCATAGTAGGATTTACTCCGCGGTATGCTGTGACATCAGAGCCGCAGATTCCGCACATCTCAATCTTTACAAGCGCATATCCTGGCTTGACTTTTGGCTTCTCAAATTCCCTTATCTCCAGCTTTCCTGGCTTTTCAATACATAGTACTTTCATCCTTTCCTCCCTTTTACCACCATTTGATCTTGTCTGTGATATACCTTCTGTATTCAATGAACTCAGGGGATGAGATATCCCTTGGACGAGGAAGGTCAATAACGACATCTTCCTTAATCTTTGCAGGCTTATTCGAAAGGATTAAAACCCTTTCTGCAAGGTACACGGCTTCCTCAATATTATGTGTGATGAAGATAACAGTGCTTCCAAGCTCCTTCCAGAGGCGCACAACCTCATCCTCAAGATAGAATCTCATCTTCACATCCATCTGTCCGTATGGCTCATCCATTAAGAGAAGGTCTGGCTGCATTGCAAATGAGCGCCCGATTATGATTCTCTGCTCCATTGATACAGAAAGCTCTCCCGGGTATGCCTTACGGCTGTCCTGAAGTCCCATCAGGTCTAAAATCTGGTTCACCCTGCGCTCAATCTCATCCTTTGGCACTTTCTTGATCTTGAGGCCGTATGCGATATTCTGTTCTACTGTCTGCCATGGCAGTGCACTTGGCTCCTGGAACACGAATGAGATATTGTGCTTTCTCGGGTCTGCCGGAACATCATCAATATAGATATCTCCTTCAGTTGGCATGTGGATTCTGGTAAGGCAATTTAAGAATGTGGACTTTCCGCATCCTGTGGGGCCTACCACGCACACGAACTCTCCCTTTTTGATATCAAATGACATGTCATCCAATACCAGGAGGTCTCCAAAACGCTTTGTCAGATTAACTACTTTAACTTTTACTGGTCTGTTGTCTTTTTCAGGCATTCAAGTTACCTCCTTTCTTAAATGGACAGGTCCGTGTTGTCAGAGATGATTCCACGCAGCTCAAGGAATTTCCTGTCAATCATATCCCTGGGTCTGGGGATATCAATCGGATAAACCTCTTTAACCTTTGCAGGACAGTCACTCAGGAGTATGATGCGGTCTCCAAGATAGCAGGCCTCCTCAATATTGTTAGTGACGAAGATTACTGTCCTCTTCTCCTTTTCCCACATCTCTAGAAGGTCTTCCTGCATCTTGTACCTTGTCTGGGCATCAAGCTTTCCAAACGGCTCGTCCATGATTAGAAGCTTCGGATCCGCAGCATATGCACGCGCAATTCCTACGCGTTGCTGCATGCCGCCAGAAAGCTGCCTCGGATAATAGTCCTCAAAGCCCTCAAGGCCCACAAGCTTGATATAATACCTTGCAATTTCGCGTCTCTCTTCTTTCTTCATCTTGCGGAATTTAAGCGCAAGTTCCACATTCTCTATAACTGTCTTGAATGACATGAGTGCCAGGCGCTGGAAGACCATCCCGATCTCAGGATTGAGGCCCTTCCATTCCACTCCGTTGTAGATTATCTGGCCCTCAGTAGCCTCATCAAGGCCTGCTATGATATTAAGCATTACGGTCTTTCCGCAGCGGCCAGGACCAAGAACTACTAAAAATTCCCCGTCATATACGTCAAAGCTGACGTCATCTATTACTGTAAAATATCCTTCCTTTGACAAAAAGGTCTTGGAAAGATTGCGAATTTCCATTCTCTTTACACATTGTTCCATGGACACACCACCTTCTCAAGCTTTACAAGAACAACTGCAAGAATTGCTCCGATAATTGCAATCGTGATAACAGAAACAAGAACCAAGGACAGATCACTTCCCTGCCAGCCCCTTGTTACAAGAGAGCCAAGGCCCTTCTGCGCACCCATCATCTCTGCTGCAAGCACAGTAGTCCAGCCAGAGCTTACGGATGTCCTGATACCTGCGAATATCGAGGGAAGGGCTGTAGGAATTACGATTTCCTTAAGAATCTGCGTGTTCTTGCCGCCAAATACTCGTCCCACACTGATATTGATATGGTCTACAAGCTCGATTCCTGCAGATGTATTGATTACCAGAGGAACGAAAGTTCCGATGAATACTAAGAGAACCTTCGGAAATTCTCCAAGTCCGAACCACATGATTACAAGCGGAATCCACGCAATCGGGGGAATCGGGCGGATAACCTCGAAAATGCTTCCAAAAAAAGCACGCGCACTCTTATTCCATCCGATAAGGATTCCAAATGATATTCCAAATGCCCAGGAAATAAGGAGAGCTGAAAGCACTCTTCTCAAACTTGCCCAGGCATGCCCTATGAGCGTTGTCCTGGCAATCGGGCGTGTAAATGTCCTGATAAGCCTGTCCCAGACCTGGGAGGGCGTTGGCATGAGATCAGGGTGTCCTGATGAGAATATAACCCAGCCTGCTACAATAAGTGCTACGGACAATACAGGAAGGCCCCAGTACAGCACAGCTCTTATAATTTTCTCTTTATTGCTCATTCGATCCATAATTTGCCTTCCCTTAATGATTTACCTTCCAGCGAAGGAAGTATTTCTCACAGCGTGAGAGTATTGCCGAAAGGATTGCTCCAATGGCACCGATTACTACCATTCCAACAATTACGATATCAGGGCGCGCAACAGTCCTTGCAATCTGGATCATGTACCCCAGTCCCGCGCTTGCTGCAAGCATCTCAGCCGCAACGAGTGTTGACCATGAATTGCCAAGTGCTACACGGATTCCTGCAAATACCATCGGCAGCGATGATGGAATTCCGACCTTCCAGAAAATAAGCCAGTTCGGAGCCCCGAAAGTGCGTGATACATCAATGAGTGTCTGGCTTGTAAGCCTGATGCCTGTATATGAGTTGATTACGCATGGAACGAAGGCTGTAAAGAAGATTATGAGGGCCTTTGCCTTGAGCCCTACTCCCATCCACACTACAACAAGAGGAATCCATGCAATTGGAGGAATGGGCCTGACAAGCTCGAAAATCGGGCGGATAAAGCGGTCTGCATATCTCCACCAGCCCATGAAGAGCCCCAGGGGAACACCAATAACGATTGCTACACAGAAACCTGTCAGGGCAACCTGAAGGCTCGCAAGAATATTTATCAGAAGAACATTGCCATCGGGCACAGGATTGGTAAACTTGCCGATAAGAGATGATAGAATCCTTGTCGGCGGTGGAAGCAAGCGGGAATTGACAAGACCAAGCATGGACACGCTCTGCCAGATAAGCAGCACCGTGAGAATGCCAGCAGCGCTCAGCAACATGTATCTGGCATTGTCCTTTCTCTGCTGCACGAGATACTCAGCCCATTTGGCCTCAAGCTTATTTTTGTCTACTGCCATATCTCCTCCTTATTCATAA
>CAZHQL010000096.1:0-7568 GCA_964534915.1 uncultured Spirochaetaceae bacterium
AAACAGCCTCGACAGAGTCAGAACTAATGACGATCTTACAACATTCAACCTTGACGTCAATTATGGCAGTCTCATTCAGACAAAATTCGTATTTGCTCCTGGCGAGCGCGATTACTCTTCCAACGAGTTCTCTGGATGGGCTGACGTTGAGTTCATCGCATCTGCACTCACTCAACCCGTTGACGGACTTAAGGTATCTGTAAACTATGGCTACAACACAGAAGACAGAGCCTGGGGAAGTGACTATGGCAGGGATATGAGCAACGATGATAACTATCATACAATTGCTGGTGCATTCGATCTCAATCTCGGAACGCTTCTTGACCTCGATTTCTCAGTTGGCGTATCTGTTGCAGACCGCTATCAGTTAACTGATACAAGAAACCAGCTCGCAGCAGTTATCTATGGTGGAGCAGGCCCCGTTACAGCATTTGCTGAGTATGGTTTAGTCACAGAAGGTGCTAATCAGCCACTGCACGTTCTTGAGGTTGGTGCAGATATAGACATCCTTGAAAATCTCTGCCTGAGCCTCTGGCTTGGAGCTAATGACTTAGGCGACTTTGCAAACACATTCTTTGTCGGAGCAGACATCAATGGAGAGTTTGGCGGCGTAACATACGGTCTTATTGTTGAGTACAATGCAACTGACGACGATACTTATTCAAACTTCAGCGAAGCTGGATTTACAGTCGCTCCATACGTATCTGTTTCTTTCTAATAGACAGATTAAATTTAATCACATCCCCTCGGGCTCCCGAGGGGTTTAGTGTTTCTAAGCACTTAACGATAACAGAATTCAGGTTTTGAATGCTTATAGCGGGGTAAACAGTATTATCAGCGCCTATTATTTCTATTGACAGGATATCAGATGTGGATTAAGAAGATACCTATGGAATCGAAGTATAAGGGCATTCTGTGTATACTCTGCTCTGCATTCTGCTTTGCTACTATGAATATGTTCGTCCGCCTTGCAGGCGATCTGCCATCCATTGAGAAGAGCTTCTTCAGAAACTTCGTTGCCATGATAATAGCAACCATACTGCTTTTTAGAAGCAAGGACGGATTTAAATGGGAAAAGGGTAATTTTGGCCTTATGCTTCTTCGCTCCTTTTCAGGGACTGTAGGGATATTAGGCAACTTCTATGCAATAGACCACCTTGTTCTCTCAGATGCAACCATGCTTAACAAGATGAGTCCATTCTTTGCAATCATAGGATGTATATTCCTTATGAAGGAAAAGATATCCCTCAGGCAGGCGCTCATTGTTATAGGCGCATTCATTGGTGCCATGTTCGTTGCAAAGCCATCCTTTTCAAATCCCAATCTCTTTGCTGTCGCGGCAGGCTTTTTAGGAGGAAGCGGCGCAGGACTTGCGTACGCATGTGTCAGAAAGCTTGGATCGCGCGGAGAGAAAGGAAGCCGGATAGTATTCTTCTTCTCGGCTTTTTCATGCCTTGTGACACTTCCTTTCATCATCTTTGATTTCCATCCGATGACGCTTAAGCAATTCATAATCCTCATGTGCGCTGGCACAGCCGCAGCTGGTGGACAGTATGCAATAACAGCTGCATACACATTCGCACCTGCGAAGGAAATCTCAGTCTACGATTACTCTCAGCTTCTCTTTGCAGCTCTATATGGGTTTATCGTATTTAATCAGGTTCCGGATGCATTAAGCATCACAGGCTATTTCATCATAGTGCTCATGGCTATCCTTATGTTCATCAACAACAAGAGACTGGATGCAGCCAGGTGATGTGAAGCGCCATAAAAACTTAGAAAACTTCCTATTTCCTGACTTTCTATATCTGAATGTGTCTTTTTCGTATTGTGTTTCTTAAGGGTTTTTGAACCGCATCAAAATTACGCATTTCTACAATTTTTGCACACATGATGATTTTTCATTCTCCCTCATGTTGATGTAAATCTAGCTTATTAGCCGACGGTAAAAAAGTAATTAGGAGTAAAGATGAAAAATAAAGCTTTAATTACCTTGTTACTACTTTTAGTCTGTGGCCTTGCCTTTGCTGATGGCACTACAGTTTCTTTAAAAGATGCCATTGCCTCAGCAAATGCAAACAACACGGATATGGAAGTAGCACGACATGAACTTGAAATAGCCTTGAGAAATGCTAATGGCTACTCTGCTTATATTCCTAATATCTCACTCGATGGAAGCATCGCACTAAGCGGGAGTGTTGCAGGGAAAAACCTGGAGGCATCCCTTTCAGGGAATATTGGCATTTCCTTGGATCTTGGAAGCAATCTCATTACAAACGCTGCAGCCTCAGCCATTGCACGCAGCATTGCCTACATAGAATATGCTTCCTCAAGAGATTCTCTTGAAGAGAGCGTGACAGCATCCTATCTATCACTTGCTCAGAGCAAGAAGGAAATTGCAAGCGCAAGCAAGAGCCTGGAGATAAGCCTGGAAAGCCTTGCAATGATAAAAGAAGCATATGAGAGCGGCCTCGCATCAAGCCTGGATTTAGCTAATGCTGAATATGCCTCTCTCAGCGCTGAGTATTCCTTGAAGGCGCTGAAGGATACGTTTGAGATAGCCAAGGAGAGCTTCAGGATCATAACGGGAATCGAGGGAGATTTCGATGTTGAGGATATGAGAGCTGAAGAGCGCCTCACTCTTCCTGGCGCAGAAGAGCTCTTCAATGAGTACTCAGAGAGCGTAAATGAGATCCAGAATCTCAATGCACTTCTAAGACAGAGCGAAACAACATCCCTTACTACGAAACTTAACTATATGATTCCAACTGTCACACTTTCTGCTGGCTGGGACTATGGGAACCCTAACAGCTCTTATCTGCTCAAGAGATGGAATATTTCTGGCAGTCAGGATTCTGAATGGTCTTTCTCTGACAGCGCTTACGTCTCGCTTGGATTTTCCATTCCAATCAGCTCATACATTCCAGGAAGTGAAGGAAGTAATGCTGTAAAGAACAGTGATGAGGAAATTGCTATTGCAAAAGTCAGGCTGAAAAGGGGCCTTGATGATCTTAAGAGCACTATAAAGACAAATCTTATAAATATTGAGCAGGGCAAGGAGAATGTCACGCTGCTTTCAAGGCAGCTTGAGATGGCAGAGCTCACATATTCCCTCGCACTTGATGCATACCAGGCCGGGCTTCTGACAACAACGGATCTGCTAAGTTACGAGGAAGAATTAAGCAATGCATCCCTTGCACTAATCAGTGCAGAGAGCTCATACCTTGAAGCACTATATAACCTCTGCTTCACCCTTGATATAGACTACGACACTTTAATAAGCCTCTATGGTGAAAACAGTTAAGGAGCGTTAGATAAATGGAAAGTAAAAATAAGTTTGACAGGATAACGACCATGATCATGGTCGCATTATGTGTAATTCTCGCTGTTGCGATTTTAGTAAAGCTATTCACGCCTGGAGAGGCTGAGGAATTAGTTACAGCAGAAGATGACGGAACTGTGAATGTAACAGTAAGCCAGGTTCGCCGTGGCAGGTTCATCGCTGAAACGAGGTTCCAGGGCGAGGTCTTCAGTCCTGATGATAACGTTCCTACCTATCCTGATACTGCAGGAACTGTTACTCAGATCCTTGTAAAGAGGGGCGATAAGGTTGAAGAAGGCGAGATTATTGCATACGTTGATGCATCACGCCCGGGCTCAAGCTATGAAGCAAGCCCTGTAAGGGCAAAGCTCTCAGGAGAAGTCTTAAGCGTTGATACGACAGTCGGAATGGAAGTCTCAACATCCTCCTCCATTGCCACGATCATCGGAGAAAAGGAAGTCAAGGTAAGCACGCTTATTCCTGAGCGCTATCTCTCTTCAATAAGGAACGGGCTCTCAGGCTATGTAGTGACATCTGCATACCCGGAGAGGAAATACCCTGTTGAGATTTCATATATCTCCCCGGTAGTAAACGCAAGCAACAGGACTGTTGATGTAGAGCTGTCATTTACAGAGGATATGAGTGATATCAGGGAGGGAATGTATGTATCGATTTACCTTGTAACAGAGGAAGTTGATAACGTCCTGATGATTCCTGCAGATGCTACTGCCACATTTGCCGGTGAGGACGTTGTCTATGTCGCTATTGATGGCGTTGCCACAAGGCGTAATGTAACTCTCGGAGATGATAACGGAACTGATGTGATTGTTCTTGAAGGGCTTGGCGAAGGGGAAGAAGTAATAATCGAAGGCAGTGTATCAGATGGAACAGCCATCTCCGTCTTATAGGAGGCAGGTATGACGATTTCTGAATTATCGGTCAGACGACCTGTACTCATGACTATGGTATACCTGCTTATCGTAGTCATTGCGATAGTATACCTTCCGCGTCTTGATATCTCACTCTATCCGGATATAGACTTGCCGGTAGTATCGGTCATCGTAAGCTGCGGGGACGCGGGTCCTGAGGAAATAGAGCAGCAGGTTGCAAGGGTCATAGAGAACAGCATAAGCAGCGTTGAGAACCTCAATAAGATGACCAGCATCAGTCAGGAAGAATACTGTTATTTTATTCTCGAGTTCGATTACGGAACGGACACGGATGAGGCAGCAGATGATGTAGAGGCTGCACTCTCGCTGGCATCCTGGCAGCTTCCGGACTGGGTTGAATCCACTCAGGTCATTCAGTTCGACGCTGTCAACTCATCAACAATATTGCGCCTTACTTTAAGCGGACCGCTGCCGATCTCTGAGCTTCAGACTATTGCAGATGATACTGTATCTCCGCTTATTGAGAGAATTTCAGGCGTAAGCCAGGTTAACGCCTTCGGAAGCGCAAATACTGAGTACGATGTCCTTGTCTACACTAACAGGGCCGAGGCATATGGCCTGACACTTACAGATATCTCTGCGGCAATTGCAGCAAGGAATATCCAGTCCACAGCAGGAGAGATTACTCAGGACGGCATTGACTATCAGATAGCAGTTGATGAGCGCTACATGAGCATTGAAGACATCGAGAACACATACATTACTACGATTGACGGCTATGATGTTCTCATAAAGGATGTTGCTGACGTAATTGAGACCACAGAGGATGGCGGAAGGGAAAGCTACTACAATAACAACCAGGTCATCACGCTTGCAGTCATGAACGACTCAGACAGCAGTGAGACTACTGTTGCCAAGGCTGTAATTGAGGCACTTCCTTCAATCAGGGAAGTTCTTCCTGAGGGTGTTGAGCTTACAATCCAGCAGGACTCAACTGAGATGATCCAGTCCACTATGAGTGAGGTATATAACTCGCTTGTTCAGGGCGTAATACTTGCAGCACTTATCATCTTTGTATTCCTGCGCGGCATAAAGACAACAATCATCATATCGCTTTCAATGCCTATAAGCGTTCTCATTACCCTTATGGTCATGAGCATTGCAGACATGAGCGTCAACATCATGACGATGTCCGGCCTTATCCTGGGAATTGGAATGATTGTAGATGCATCAATCATCATCCTTGAGAATACTTATTCGTTCAGGGCACAGGGAGAAAAGAGCGCGATTGCAGCCATCATGGGATCCAAGAACATGTTCCTCTCAATCACTGCATCCACGCTTACGACAATCTGCGTATTCGTGCCGTTCATAATCTATAAGTATGATCTTGAGATGATGGGCGTCATGTTTGAGGACCTTGCATTCACAGTATGTATTTCCCTTATCTGCTCCCTCTTTGTGTCTGTCACGCTCGTGCCGGCACTCTGCGGAAGCATACTGAGGATTAATACGAGGACTCAGAAGCCTCTTAAGAATAAGGTTCTTAAGGCCATCGATGATAAAATGGCACACTTTGAAGACTGCTTGCGAGAAGGGTATGCAAAGCTTCTTGACTCATTCCTCTCGCACAGGATGGTGCTTGTTGTATTCCTCTTGTTCCTGCTTATCTTCTCTCTTTTGCAGTTTGCAGAGCTCGGCATAAGCCTTGCGCCGCCGTCGGATTCAGATGATGAGCTCACAATTGATCTTACGCTCGCACCAGGCACTACGCAGTCTGTTACAAGAGAGCACCTATTTGCAATGCAGAGCCTGATACTCGATACAATCCCTGAGGATTCCTATGAGTCCATCATGATTGAGGTAGGATCCTCAAATACAGGATCCATTACACTCTATCTGCCAGACATTACTGAGCAGATATATACAGTAAGGGATATTGAGAACATCATAAGGCCGCTTTTAGGAACAAATCCTGAAGAGACCTGGGTTGTAAGCGCCGGGCGCCAGATGGGAAACACGAATCCAATCGATGTAGCTATCTACAGTGATGATACTGAAGCTGCAAGCACTGTTGCCAACAGCATTGTAAGGATTATGGATGAGTATGTTCCTGAATTAATCGATATCGATAATGACCTTGAGGACGGGCAGCCTGAGATCAAGATCTCAATCGACTTTGAGAAAGCCAGGGACCTCGGAGTATCTGCATCCACGATTACAAGCACACTTACTGCTGCCATCACAGGCCTTACTGCAACTGAGATCACGACATTCAGCAGTGAGAACACATATGATGTAGTTGTGCGCATTGCTGACTCAGACCTCGATGAGATAAGCGCATTAAAGGCGCTGATGATTTCATCCTCCTCTGGAAGCATCCGTCTTGAGAGTATTGCAGAGTTTGAAAGCGTACTGGCTCCAAGGACGATTACAAGGGAAGACAAGGTCAGGGTCAACCACATCACAGCAAATGTCGTTGACGGCGTAAGCTCAAGCGAGGCACAGAACAAGCTTGACATGGCATTGGATGCGTACCTGGTACTTCCGGAGGGAGTTACTATTTCCCAGGCAGGAGAGATGAGCGAGTTCTCAGGATACGGGCCTGTTCTTATCATGATCATCCTTCTTGCGCTCTTCCTTGTCTATGCAGTCATGGCAGCACAGTTTGAATCCCTGATGGATCCTTTCATCATATTCGCTACCGTTCCTCTTCTGATGATCGGAGTTGTGTGGGTGCATATCTTCTACGGAGCCGATTTCACGCTCTTCTCGTTCGTCGGCATCATCGCCCTTATAGGCGTTGTTGTAAACAACGGCATTGTTCTTGTTGACTGCATAAACCGCCTTGTCAGGCAGAAGGTTCCAGTAAGGCAGGCATGCCTTGAGGCTGCGCGCGGAAGGCTCAGGCCAATTTTAATGACTACCCTTACAACAATCTTAGGCCTTATTCCTATGGCATTCTTCCCAGGGGAGGGCTCTGAGATGATGCAGCCGATTGCACTTACCTTTGTCGGAGGAATTACAACTGGAGCTTTCATGACTCTCTTTTTGTCCCCTGTACTCTACTCGCTCCTTAATACAAGGCGTGAGAAGAAGTACGATGACCCTGAGAGCCTTAACAACCAGTTACAGGAATATGATATGAGAAAGCTGACTCATTTTGATTCGCATCTTTAATCAGAACAAGCGCCTAAGTGCGTTCAGATATCTGTGGCCGCTCCCTTAATAACTCCTAAAAACAGCAACTTTTCACCGCAGGAAGGGGGTCGGCCACTCTTTATTTCATTAGTTAACTCAGGATAACAGCTATTTCTCCCCTTGTCTTTATAATTCATCCTTTTTGCTCAACATTC
>CAZHQL010000097.1:0-7393 GCA_964534915.1 uncultured Spirochaetaceae bacterium
TAGATGGAAAGCAGAGCCTCTGCATCTTCCTCTCTTGCAAATCTTATGGTCATGGAAAGAACTTTAGCACCAATGGGAATAAAATACAGCCCGGAAGTGGCTATATTTCTAATACAGGGTTTTGGCTCGCAGTTGCTGTATATGGTCCTGACATGTTTTTAACTTCTACTGTTCTCTCAGTTTCCCATGCATCAGCATCTTTACTCCCGTACTCACTTATTGGTTCAAGTTCATCCATCAGATTATTTCCTTCTGCGACGATAATAAGCTCGATGAAGTTATCAAGGCGCTCAAAGGACATCTGACTATTGTCCTCGAATGTAATAATGATTCCCTTAGTGAATGAGTACATATAGTCGGAATCTTCAACATCCGGATTGAAGGTGTATATGTGGTAGTTTACGAGGGATACCTGATAGATTCTTTTACCTACAGGAAAGTAATGGAGAGCAGGAGTGCGTTGCTCATATGCGCCTGCATTCATTTTCAAAATAGTCACATCTTCTGGTGCACCATAATAATCAACCACGTCTGTATCGTTGGTAAGATAGAAACTACCATCGTCGAGATCCATCTGAACTATCAGATGGGTATCGCAAAGCTTTTCATCATCTGCCCTTGTTGAAATCATTTTCTTACCAATCATGTTTTTGAGAAAAGTAATGCTATTCTCATCAAGTAATCTGTTTATTACGTGCATCATTTCCGCTCTCCTCCTTTTACAAAATGGATTTTCTGCGACTTTATCCCTCCTGAATCAGTACTTTTCCTTATGTTTATATCGACAGCAGGAAGATTATCTGATCTAGTATACCGCCGATATGTAATGATAGTACCATCGCTCATCTTTCTCCTCTCTTGATTTGCAACATCCATAGGTCCCAATTGAAGAAACCCTTTCAACTTGGTGTCTTTCCTATAGAGAAGCATGGAAATTTACTGAAGGCCTCTTCCTTTAAATCCTTTCTTTATTAAACTGGAGAGTAAGGAGTTCACTATGAAAAGAATTTTGTCCATCACTTTTATCTCTCTCCTGTGTGCAGTGTCTGTTTTTGCCAGCTACACAATTGAAACAACTGCAGCCTCGTCAGTCCGGATACTGAAGGATGGAGATGCCGTGCCGCTTTCTGATGCCTATGACCATCTGGCATGGAATGGTCTTGTTATAGTGCAGGAAATGGAGAACATCTTCGCCATTGAAGAAAACGATACAACTGTTCTGGTTTTCACAAAATATGCGGATAAGGACGATATAGGTGCAATGATTGAAAAAGCAGAAGGGCAGGCTGTCGCTCTTTTCTTCATTTCCCAGCCCATTCCATCTGACATAGTCCGCTCTTATGCACAAGATGCTTCAATCTTTGCAATCTCTGCTCAGCCGGAAGAGCTCGAGAACACGCTGCGCGCAGAAGGCATCACAGTCTATGCTGGGCTGAGCGGAACCTCATTCACAATTGATGGCAATGTTGTAGAAGTACAAAGGTACTCTGAAAGCATAGCTGTAATCGAAGCCAGGCCACAGCCCCCTGTAAGGATTGTGCTCTCGCCGGGCATCCATCACACGGCCTTCTTTCATGGCCCCAGTCCCTCCCCGCAGATTCCGAGAGAGCCGCATCACAAAGGGCCAATGAAGAATCCTCAGATCAGACGATAGCGCTAAAAACCAAAGTCCCCGGATTCATCTACGAATATGCTGAGTTCTTTCATTAGCTGATCCTATTTCAATAAAAATAGCGGGTGTCTTACCCGCTTTCAGGGGGGCCAGGGTCAGATCGACCAGCCCCTGACTGGTTTCCCAGCTAAGATAAATCTACAACCCAAATGGACAAATGTCAATTTTTCTTTGGGGCAATGCAATCGCGCATGTACTATACGTCACTTGCCGAAGTAAATGCAAGTTCCCCGTGAGTGTCATAAACGAAACAACTCCCTGACTTAGAGGGAGTTGCTGGGAGTGGAGCTGATCGGGATCGAACCGACTACCTATTGAATGCCATTCAATCGCTCTAGCCAGGTGAGCTACAGCCCCGTTTACACATGTAAAATAGCCTATTTCGAGAGAAATATCAACGGTATATTATGTTATTATTTTAACAAGATGTAAAATTTATAACAAATTTTTCCAAAAGAGGTTGACCCTTGTGGATAAAAAGCTATAATCGTGCCTAACGCACTATTTTTGTAGGAAGAGTGAAGTTATGGAAAATAATAAGAAGATTAAAGTTGCTGTAATAGGTGCCACCGGTGCTGTAGGCCAGGTTTTCATGTGGATGCTCTCAGAGCACCCTTGGTTTGAATTGAGTTATGTGACTGCATCCGCTGCGAGAGTAGGGCAGAAGTATGCGGCTACCGTACATTGGGTCATGCCATTTGAGATGCCCGAGTGCATCAAGGATATGGATGTGAGGGAATTCAATTTCGCTCAGATGAAGGAAGCGGGAGTAAAGATCGTATTCTCAGCCCTTCCGGCAGCAGTAGCATCGGAAGCAGAGCCTCAGCTGAGGGCAAATGGCTTCTACGTGTTCTCCAATGCTGCGGCCATGCGCTATGACGCGAATGTGCCAATCCTCATTCCTGAGACGAATTTAGAGCAGCTTGAGCTGATCAGGAAGCAGGGCTATCCTCAGACAGGATTCTGCGTAACAAATGCAAACTGTGTGACCACAGGTCTTGCCATGGCACTTGCTCCCTTGAAGAAGTATGGCATCAAGACTATTACCATCAACAGCTACCAGAGTGTATCCGGTGCAGGCTATCCGGGGCTTTCCTCCTTCGATATCACGGACAACTGCATTCCTTTCATCAAGGGAGAGGAAGAGAAGATTGAGAAGGAAATCAAGAAGATTCTCTCAATAGATCCTGTTGTCTATACATACACAGTGCGTGTCCCTGTCATGTTCGGACACCTTGAGACTGTCTGGATTGACACGCAAAAGGATGCAAGCGAGGAAGAGATAATCAATGACTGGAACAGCTTCAATACAGTTCCAGATCTTCCATCAACTCCACAGAGGCCCATCTTATACTCATCTGAGCCGACATTCCCCCAGCCTAAGTATGCATTCTGGGGAAACCCGAAGGGAATGGTAGTATATATCGGAAGGCTCAAGAAGAAGGAAGGCAAGATCGGTTTCTGCCTGCTTGTGAATAATATCGTAAAGGGTGCTGCCGGCGGATCAATTCAGAACGCTGAGGCATTTGTGCAGAAGTTCGGTCTTATTTAAGATAAACAAAATAGTTTACTCTGGCCCTCTTAAGTCTCTTAGGAGGGCTTTTTAGCAACTATTGTGCAGCATTTATCAACAAGGACAGTATAGCTCTCGCCATTCTGCTCTATTGTGTATTCTCCTCTCTTTGGACACCCGGTGCAGCTCTTTGAAAGAGAGTCATGCATGTAGCAGCTTCGTGAGATGAAGAGGGGAATGCTGAGGCTGCCAATTTCCTTTGGCTTTATCGGCCATGGCCCTCTGCAGCTGTTGAAGTCCGGGCAGAGATATGCGCCCTTCAAGCTTTTTCTGAGGATATCGTGGACAAGGGAAATGCTCTCTCTGTTTGATGCATAGAGGTAGATATCCACAAAGTAATCAAACTCTGGATGGTTTTTAGCAAAGTAGAGGTCTGCGATATTGTTAAGTCCTATCATGACGGGGCTCCCGATAGCCTCAATCCTCTTAAGGAGCTTTCTATACTTTTCTTCCTCGTCAAACGTCACAGGAGAGAGCGTTATGTATGTAATTCCATCAATTAAAACTCCTTGCTCATTCCACGGAACTATGCCATCAGCAATTAAAGAGCGCTCCGGAAGTTCCTTAAAGCTGTACTTTTCTTCTTCCGCTTTATATTCCTTTTCAGACTCTTCTGCGCTCTCAAGAGATGAAAGGAAGGACCTTCTTATCTTTTTTGCATCCTTTGCCCTGATGTAGAGAGCATCACTGTTTATGATTCTCTCAACTTTCAAAATGCTTTCAGTTGTGCTCTGGGAAAAGATCCTTCTGATCTCATCATTTGTGCCTTTTAAAGCCTCTTCTGTTTTCACTTCATAGCTCTTTTTTAAAAGAGGAGTTGCTATCGTGATAGCATTAGCGCTTATTTCTATCTGGGCAGGAAGTACTCTCTTCATCTCCTTTAAGTGTGATGTATCCGCCTTCTTAAGAAGGATGGAAGAGTCACTTATCTTATATACAGGGCTTCCAGAGGAGACTTGGATATCATGATTAAGGAGCACTTCATCATCTTTTATAAGGTGCGCTGAGAACTTATACGCATCATTGTTTTTCACCAGTACCATAAGGCCATCGCGCTCTGCTATTTTCTCGCTAAGCTCAAGCTTCAATACTCTCTTTCTTCTTTCCCTGACAGTTCCTATCTTTTTTCCCTTGTGCCCTGTATAGTCCTCAGTGATCAGATTCTTGTGGTTTTCTCCTTCATAGTCAAAGTAGCCGTTTGACCTTTCGCGAAGGAATGTGAATTCGTGCTTATCTGGAACAGATGTGCCATCAAGCAGGGCCCTGTAGTACCTTGCTGTGTAGTAAACATACTCATTTCCCTTCATCCTTCCCTCTATTTTGAGAGCATCAAGAGCTGCATCAGAAAGCTTAAGCACATCGCCTGATGCATCCATATCCTTCATGCTGAAGGGGTAGATTCTCTTTTTGTTTTCATCAGTAAACCATGTGCGGCATATCTGAGCGCACTCTCCGCGGTTTGCGCTCCGGCCAGTTTTTTCCAGGGATGCCATGCAGAGACCTGAAAAGCCATAGCACATGGCACCGTGTATGAAGACTTTAAGCTCTATATCAGGATTTTTCTTTCTTATCGCATCAATCTCCTTGAGGCTGAGCTCGCGCGAAAGCACTGCGCGAGAGCATCCAAGCTCCTTAAGCATCTTCACGCCATAGTCCGTGTGTACGGCTAACTGTGTGGATGCATGAATGGGGATGGTGGGAAAATATGTCTTTATTATCCTGATAAGCCCTAAATCCTGCACGATAATCCCATCAGGCCCGTATCTCTCAATTTCCCTGAGAAGGGAGAACACGCTTTCGATCTCTGAGTCCTTGATGAGTGTGTTTATCGTGATATAGATCTTCTTTTCCTCATCAAGTGAGTAGCGTCTTATCTTCCTGTAATCTGAGATGGTGAAGTTCTCGGCCGCTTTTCTGGCAGAGAAGTCCTTAAGGCCGAAGTAGACGCTGTCCGCGCCGCCTTTGAATGCATATATGGCATTTTCAAGGCTTCCTGCAGGAAGGGAGAGTTCAATCATGGCCTGAGTTTATCAGAAAAGCGATAAATAGATAATACATTATCTATATTGCATAATTGGGGTGAATATTTTACTCTGTTAAAGGAAATTTAAAATATCTGGTAGAGCCAGATTTAATAAGGAGAATTCTGATGACAATTAAAGATCTGAAGCATGCAAAGCTTGTCAGCTGGATTGACGAGATGAAAGCTCTATGTGAGCCGGATGATGTCGTTCTGGCAGATGGATCGAAGGAGCAGTATGATGCTCTTATCGAGGAATGCGTAAACGCAGGACTTGCAACCCGTTTAAGTGAAGAAAAGAAGCCAGGATGTGTTCTTTTCCGCTCTGATCCTTCGGATGTAGCACGTGTAGAAAAAAGGACATTCATTGCCAGTGAGAAAGAGGAGGATGCCGGTCCTACCAATAACTGGATTGATCCAAAGCAGCTCAAAAAGGATATGACAGAGCTCTACAAGGGCTCAATGCGCGGCCGTACGATGTATGTAATTCCGTTCTCAATGGGTCCTCTCGGCTCTCCAATCTCAAAGATCGGTGTTGAAATCTCAGACAGCCCATATGTTGTATGCAATATGATGATCATGACCAGAGTCGGTGTAAAGGTTCTCGATATCCTTGGCACAGCAGGCGAGTTCGTTCCATGTCTTCACTCTGTTGGAAAGCCGCTTGCAAAAGGCGAGAAGGACAACGGACAGTGGCCATGCGCACCGATGGAGAAGAAGTATATCAGCCACTTCCCGGAGACAAGGGAGATCTGGTCATTCGGATCCGGGTACGGCGGAAACGCACTGCTTGGCAAGAAGTGCCTTGCTCTCAGGATTGCAAGCGTACTTGCACGCGATGAGGGATGGCTTGCAGAGCACATGCTGATTTTGAAGATTACAAGCCCTGAGGGAAAGGTAAAGTATGTAACAGGCGCATTCCCATCAGCATGTGGAAAGACAAACCTTGCCATGCTTATCCCGACAGTCCCTGGCTGGAAGGTAGAGACAATCGGTGATGACATTGCATGGATGAAGCCAGGAAAGGACGGACGCCTCTATGCCATCAACCCTGAGGCAGGTTTCTTCGGCGTTGCTCCTGGAACAAGCGCAAGCAGCAACTACAATGCACTGGTATCTGCAAGCAGGAATACAATCTTTACTAACGTTGCACTCACAGAGGATAAGGATATCTGGTGGGAAGGAATCGGCTATGATGCTCCTGGCAAGTTAATTGACTGGCACGGAAATGAGTGGGTCCAGGATAAGGGCAACAAGGATCAGGCTCCAGCTGCTCATCCAAACTCAAGGTTCACAGCCCCTGCTTCCCAGTGCCCATGCATCGCACCAGAGTGGGAAGATCCTGCAGGAGTTCCAATTTCTGCAATCCTCTTCGGAGGAAGAAGGCCTTCCACGATTCCACTTGTGCATATGGCAAGGAACTGGAATCATGGAGTATTCCTTGGATCAATCGTGGGCTCTGAGGTAACTGCTGCAACTCTTGATGTCCAGGCAGGCACAATCAGAAGGGATCCGTTTGCAATGCTTCCGTTCTGCGGCTACAACATGGGAGACTATTTCCAGCACTGGATTGATGTGGGCGCAGCTGCTCCAAGCCAGGACGTGCTTCCAAAGATCTTCTATGTCAACTGGTTCAGAAAGACAGCAGATGGAAAGTGGCTATGGCCAGGATATGGAGACAATAGCCGCGTTCTCAAGTGGATCTTCGAGTGCTGTGACGGAAATGCCAAGACTGTGGATACTCCGATTGGAATCATGCCTACAGTTGATGCAATCGACCGCCCGGAGGGAGTATCTGAAGAGGATATGAAGGCTCTCCTGACAGTTGATAAGGCTGGCTGGCTGAGGGAAGTTGAGGATATAAGGAAGAACCACTATCCGAAGTTCGGAAAGCACCTGCCGAATGAGTTGAGCGACATGCTCGATACTCTCGAAGCTGCTTTAAAGAAATAAGATTTTCTCCCCAGGCCAATCCTGGGGATTCTTATTGATTCAATCTGAAAAACGGGGAAAGTTATGGAAGTAAAAGAGCCATTTGAGAAGGACAAGCTGACAGAAGAGGAGATGATCTGGGTAGCGACGGGAGGTCGGCCGGATCTCTTGGAAGGCTGGAGAATGAATCTGTACT
>CAZHQL010000098.1:0-6662 GCA_964534915.1 uncultured Spirochaetaceae bacterium
GATCGAAGAACTGAAGTCCCCTGTTCGTGTATTTCTTCGCAATTGAGACTACAAGGCGCAAATTAGCCTTGATAAGACGGTCCTTAGCAATCTTGAGGATTCTCTTTCCGTATTCGATGTTCTTAACGGACTCGAGAATGCCATCAATTGAGCACTCAAAATCATGCTCGATGTTCTTAAGTTCCTTCTCAGTAAGCTGTATCTCCTTGATCTCTTCCTTTATCTGGTCTGCAGTAAGTCCCAGCTCAGCTTCAATGATGCTTGCCTTGCTGCGGGTCGCAAGATCCCTTCCAAGCTGCCTGATTTCCTTCATATTGGAAATCTTAAGCCTCTGAGAAATCTCTCTACGCTTGGATATACAGGTATTGATCTTGTGCTTGGCATCGATGAAGATATCTGTAAGCTCATCAATCTCTTCCTGCTGAAGGACAATATTGGTCACCCAGTTCTCAATCGGGATATAGATTCCGCTCTTCAGCTCACTGAGTTCCTTGTTGATATCATGAAAGCGCTTTGCAAGGCTCTGCTCACGCGCACTATTGTCTTCCTTGGTTTTCTTGTGGATCTTAGCTTTCTCCTTAACAAGATCAGATTTCTTCATCTCAGGATGCTCTTTCTCAAACTGAGCCTCCATTTCTTCAACCTGCTTGTTTATCTGGATGTTGATCTCTTCCTCATCCTTCCTGAGCTTCTTTATCTGGGCCTCAAGGCTGCTCTTTAAACTGCTCTTGGTCCGCTCGCGGCAATAGGCTATCCAGGCCTCGCGGGATGAAAAGTTCTCCCTTTTCTTTCCCTTGAAGATCTTCGCACTCTCATCCGGGTGTCCGCCAAGCTTGTTTAAAAGCGTCTCCCTCAGCTTCAATAGCTCTTCGTTATCATAACCATCATCGCCTGCAAGGATGCATTTGGCCTTGAGCTCGTTGTATTCCTTTATCTGCTTTGCAGTTTCTTTTCCAAGTGCGTCCTTATAGTTTGCATTGTATCTCTTCTGTATCGATAAGAACTCTTTGAGGTCCTCTGTTGAGAGCGGATCTTCATTTTCCTCATCGATCTTGGTCTGCATGTGCTTGATGACACTAGTAAAGAAAGAAATCAGAATTCCGCTTTCCCTTATTACGGAATTGACGATATTCGCCCCTTTTTCCATCTGCATTGCAAGCTCGACTTCCTGCTCGCCGGAAAGCAAGCTCTCGTTCCCGATTTCCTTTAAATACAGCCTTATAGGATCGTCTATCGTGGTCTCAATCTTATTTGAGGAGTGGCTCTTGTAATCCACACTCTGCTCACTGAAATTGGAGATATCAATAAAGCGCTCGCCTACGCTGTCAGAGTCATCATCAGTGCCCTTCCATTCGTTGATTCCGATCTCCTCGCTCTCTTCATCATCAGAAAGGTCCTCTTCATCCTCATTGTGAGACTCATCCTCCTCCTCTTCTTCCTCTTCTTCTTCATCATCCTCCTCATCATCACTGACAAGAAGCACATCATCAGAGTCATCAGAAGAGATGAACTCATCATCATCCTCCTCCTCTTCTTCCGCAGTCTCTTCCATCTCCTCAGAAAAGCCTTCTTCATCCACGATATCCTCAGGACTTGGCACGTCGAAGCTCTCTTCATTTTCCTCAGTGTATGAAACACCGTCACTCTGAAGAGCTGCGATAACTTCATCGAGGTCATAAACTGAGGACTTGAAGCTCTTGATGGCCTGAACAATGTCCTCAAAAGTTACGAGTCCGTTTTCTAAATTAAGCTGGATTAATGATTGGTAAAATGGTTGATTCTTAAAATCTTCCTGAGCCATTAAAACTAGATATCCTCACTACTGTATAATCGGTTTTTCAATAAGGAAATTTCCCTATCGAAATCTTTCTTCTTCTCAAGAAGAGCCATCATGTCCCTCTCATCTAAATCAGAAGAAAGCAGTTTTATCTGTGAATTAAGTGAAGTCCTCTTTTCCTCAAGGCCTCTCAGCTCGATCCTGTCTACTATTTCATCCAGTACGTTCACTGCATCGCTTGAGAACTCTTCAAGTTCATACGATGTCGACACGTAATTTCTAATCTTCTCGTCACTGATGAGGGATAAAAACAGTTCCTTCGACTCAATCTCATCTCTCAAGGCATTCTCAAGATGTGTATAGAGCACCTGAGCATCCCTGTCCTTTAAGTCTCCGAAATTAATACGAATCCTGTACTGCTTGAAGAGATTCATATTATTCACGAGAATCAGCATGGCATAGAGATCTGGTGATATACTTGCTGTATTGAGCTGCCAGTCTTTTTTCTTTTCCTCCTCGTCCTGATCAATCCTGCGCATCTGCCGGGGGCGATTGAGGTTTCTTAGATCCGCTTTCACGCTCTCTTCGCTTACAGAAAGGCGCTGAGAGAGATCCTGTATGTACGAGGCATACTCAATCTCAGACTTAGTCGAAGAAAGGAAGAAAGAAAGTGATTTCAAGAAGTCAGACTTCCCCCTAGGCGTTCCGATATTATAACGCGTTAGATTCTTTTCTACAAGATACTCATATGCGCTCTTATAAGGCTTGAATTCCTCCTCTAAAGCCTCTCTTCCGCCAAGTTCTAAAGCCTCGCTTGCATCCTTGTATTTTTCAAGACGATGGATGCGTATCTTAAAGCCCATGGCATTGAGAATCCCGATAGCCTTATCAGTACTCTCCTGGCCTGCCCTGTCGCTGTCAAACATCAGGTCCACTGTATCTGTATAGCGCGCAATGAGCTTCGCCTGATCTTCTGTAAAGGACGTTCCAAGGCTTGCCATAGCATAGCCAAAGCCTGCCTGATGCATGCTGATGACATCAAAGTTTCCTTCGCAGAGAAGTGCAGAAGATTCCTTTTCCTTAAGTGTGCTGATGCTCTCGAAAATGCCATAGAGATTCATCTTCTTTGAGTATATGAGGGTATCAGGACTGTTGATGTATTTTGGAGCATTCTCAAGATTTGAAAGATCCCGGCCTGAGAATGCAATAACCTGGCCGCGGTAATTCCTTACAGGAAACATAATGCGGTCCCGAAAGAGCGGATAGGGAAACCTGTTCTGGCTGAAAAGCCCGCTCTTTTTAAGAATATCATCACTAAAGCCCTTCTTCTTAAGAAACTCATACAAGAATGTTGATTCCTTAGGAGCATAGCCAAGTGAGAACTTTTCTATCATCTCATCAGTAATGCCACGCCTTCTTAAATACTCAAGAGCACTCTTTGCTCTCTCATCAAAGAGTATGTATTTAAATGTCTTGCATAGCCTTTCATACAGATCATAGAGTACTGAGCTCTCATCCTTTCTCTTTCTTTCATCTGCTGTGCTCTCCTTTACTTCAACACCAGCTTTTGCTGCAAGGTATTCAACAGCAGAAGGAAAATCCATATGCTCAATTTTCTCAATGAATGTGAATATGGTGCCGCTCTCATGGCAGCCGAAGCAATAATATAGGCCCTTGTCATCATCAATCTTGAAAGACGGGGTTCTCTCCATGCCGCTGGCATGGAAAGGGCACCGGGCCCAGTGTGAGGCGCCTCTTCTTTCAGTTTTAGTGAACTCTGATACCAAATCAGAGAGCCTGATCTTGTTCTTTATCTCTTCGATTGTCCTATCTGAAAAACGTGGCAACAGGAGCCTCCATCTACTAAGATAATATAGCATGAAAAAAAGGCAAAGAAATAAATCAGCCTTTCTTGAAAATCATATAGGGGTGCTCCCTTCCATTTTCGGCTATTATGCTCTGAACTTCTTTTTTCGAGAAGAGCCTTCCCTTTCCGATTCCAGGGCAGTTTCTCTTCTCGCTCTTCCACTCTGCATCCGTCTCTGCAATGCCGCGCCAGAACGGGTATGTCCTGCACTGTACGGGGCGCGCGGGGTATACCTTGCAGCCATCCTTTGAAAGGAATATGCAGTCAAAATTCTCTTTCTCCTTTAAGGAGACCAGGAAGTAGAGGCCGTAGTCTATCTTTCGGCAATAAATCTCTATGAAGGCCTCCCTGGAAACGCTCAGAAAAGAGGCAAGATTGTTAATTTCAGTCTCAGAGAGAAACACGTAGCCAGGCTCAGAAGAACAGCAATAAAGGCATTTCTGACACTCGAATCTGTATTCCATAAACAAAAAATCCTTCCAGGCGGAAGGAATATGGAGAGAGAAGGATTCGAACCTTCGAAGGCAGAGCCGGCAGATTTACAGTCTGATCCCTTTGGCCGCTCGGGAACCTCTCCGTACGACTTAGTATTGGTAGCAAAATTTTAATTTTTAATCAATAGTATTTAAAAAATTTCTCAAAGCTCTTCTTCTTTAAGCGGATACTTCTTCATTAAGTACTTGCATACAGGAGAAGGAACCATCTTGGAGATGTTGGCACCGAATGCGACTATCTCCTTTATCTGCGAGGAGCGAAGTACTATATAGTTCTTGTCCGTGGGCAGAAAGAGTACCTCAAGATTCGGATAGAGCATTCTGTTTGTCATCGCGATATCAAACTCGTATGAGAAATCCTGCTGGCTCCTGACGCCGCGGATCATGACAGAGCATCCGCGCTTTTTTGCATAGTCAACGCTCAGTCCTGCATAGCTCTCAACGACTACATTATCAAGATGTGAGATTGACTCCTTCATCATCTCAACGCGCTCATCCGGTGTAAAGAGGCAATCCTTGTGGATATTGTGCGCAACAACGACATAGAGCTTATCAAAAAGAACAGCGCTTCGCTCTATTATATTGATGTGTCCCAGCGTCGGGGGATCGAACGTACCAGGGAAAAAAGCAATTCTCTCTCTCTTCATACCTTAAGACTCTCCACGTACTCTTTCATGCCCCTGAGGGCCTTCTCATCCTCAACAGGAATGCTCTTTACGATGAAATATTTGCCATCCGCATCCTTTTCCACTATTGCAAAGTTTCCCTTTCCGACATAGCTTATGCTCTGCTTTTCAGAGAGGGTCTCACTCATTCTGATTCTTTTAAGCATGCAGTCAAAATGAACATATGCACCATCCTGAGTGCTGAATGCTTCTGCGATGCTCTGTATTCTCTCGCCACAGTCCGGGCAAACAGGAAGAGGCTCCTTTACATTCTTCACCGGTGTGATGGGAATGGATGAGTGAAACACATGGCTCTTGGGAGAGCCTGTGACCTGGGCTATGGTATTAAGCCCGCGATATTTATCATCTGATCCTTTTTTCTTCTTTTTCTTATTATCTTTTTTAGAACTGCTGTAATATTCTCGTTTTGCCTTGGAGTTCTTCTTCATAACTAGAGAATAGTGACTTTACCAGATATATTCAAGAAAAAAGGCCCGCATTTTAAGCAGGCCCTGAAATATTCTCTAGGCGTTCTTCCTCTGGATAAGCTCCTTGACCTTAGCAGCTTTTCCAACCCTGTCTCTGAGGTAGTAAAGCTTGGCTCTCCTGACCTTACCCCTTCTTACTACATCAACCTTCTCGATTCTCGGGCTGTGAAGAGGGAAGATCCTCTCAACGCCAATACCATAGCTTATCTTGCGGACAGTGAACGTTCTTCTGATTCCAGAATTG
Source organism: uncultured Spirochaetaceae bacterium (assembly GCA_964534915.1). Classification (GTDB taxonomy): domain Bacteria; phylum Spirochaetota; class Spirochaetia; order Sphaerochaetales; family Sphaerochaetaceae; genus Ornithospirochaeta. Next base: position 5,536 of record CAZHQL010000098.1, read on the forward strand.
TTCTTGGCAATCACGATTCCCTCGAATACCTGTACTCTCTCTGTCGCGCCCTCAACGATCTTGAAGTAGACCTTCACAGTATCTCCGACTCTGAAGGACTCTGCATTTTCCTTAATCTGCTTTGCTTCAATAGCTCTAATAATGTCCATTTCTTACAAATCCTCTATACCAAATTCTTCTATGACTTTTATAAGTTTCTTGCGCATCCTGAGGCTGAGAGAGGCATCAGAAAGCATATCAGGTCTGCTACGCATCGTTTTAGCAATCCTGTTTTCCTCACGCCATGAGCAGATTGAGGCGTGATTACCGGATAATAATACACTAGGAACTGAAGTATTGCAATACCTTTCAGGCCTTGTATATTGATCATATTCCAGCAGCTGTGAGGTAAAGCTCTCATCAGTGAGGCTGTCTGCGCTTATAACACCGTCAATAAGGCGGAAAAGCGCATCTATTATCACTATAGACGAGGTTTCTCCGCTTGTGAGCACATAGTCTCCGATGGAAATCTCATCATCAACATATGTATCTATTATCCTTTTGTCCACTCCCTCATAATGCCCGCAGATGAACATAAGATCCTCTTCTCTTGAAAGCTCCTCAGCCTTCCTCTGGTTAAAGAGGGGCCCTGAGGGACTTGGATAGATAATCCTTGTATTCGTACCCCTGGAATCCAGTATGGCCTTCTCCAGGGGTTCAGGCATTAAAAGCATCCCTGATCCGCCCCCGTATGGTGCATCATCGACCTTGTTATAAGCTCTTCTTGAATACGTGCGGAAATCAACGATCTTGTATGTAATGATCCCCTTCTCTACAGCTCTTCTCATTATCGAGGACTTAAAGAAGGGTTCTATCATCTGAGGAAAGAGCGTCAGGACAGTTATATTCAATCTAGTACTTCCCTCATGCCAAGAATGACAAATCCTGAATCAACATCGACCTTGGAAATAAAGGGAGCCATGTTTGGAACAAGGTGCGTCTTTCCATCCTTACTCCTGATGTGCAAGAAAAGTGCCTGCGCGCCCTCGGATGTGTCTGTAATGACTCCGACATTCTCTCCGCAATAGAGGGCGGGAAGGCCATAGAGATCCGCAACATAGTATTCCCCATCATCCAAGGGCGGGCAT
>CAZHQL010000098.1:6672-7384 GCA_964534915.1 uncultured Spirochaetaceae bacterium
TCTGAGAATTCATTAAAACGCATCAGAACAGCGTCCTGATGCATCTTAGTGTCCTTTACGGTAACTTTTAGCCTTCCCTTTCCCTTGATTTCTATATATGCCTCATCAAGACTAAGAAGGTGGCAGTACTCTCCACTGAGAGGATGAAGCTTTAAAAAGCCTTCAACTCCATGGGCCCGTCCGATTGTTGCCGTTGCAAGAACAGTCTTCTTTTCCATCAGTCAAGAATCTCCAGGCTCGCTTTTCTTCCGTCCTTTGTAGCACTTGCGCTCAGGACAGTCCTTATAGCTTTTGCTATTCGGCCCTGCTTGCCTATTACCTTTCCAATATCATCCTTTGAGACGCGAAGTTCGAGGACTACAGATTTCTCGCCCTCTACAACATTTACGCTTACCTCTTCAGGATAATCAACAAGGCTCTTGACCATGAATTCAACGAGTTCCTTCTCCATCAAAGCCTCCTAAGAACCATCAGTCCTCTGTGCGGCTAAGATGTATTCCCTGTGAATTGAGAAGCCTCTTAACTGTCGGGGATACCTGAACTCCCTTCTGAAGCCAGGTTCTGACCTTCTCAGCATCAAGCTGAACCTCTCCATTAGGATTAAGAGGCTGGTAAGTACCAACTTCATCAATCGTAATGCTTGTGCTGGCTCTTCTGTTGTCCATCACTACTACTCTGTAATACGGCCTCTTCTTTGAGCCGAATCTCTTGA
>CAZHQL010000099.1:0-1944 GCA_964534915.1 uncultured Spirochaetaceae bacterium
TGGCATCTTTGGTGCCCACATGGAAGTAAAGTACACTAACGACGGGCCCGTGACCTTCATTCTGGACTCGGCAAAGCTTGCACGCTTTCGGAAAAAAACTTAAAAATTTTATAAACACGATGAAGACTTTCGTGATTATTAGGTATAAGGAATTAGAAAATGGCTAAGATAACTTCAGAAACAAACGAGAACAAAGCAAAGCTTGATGCCCTTGAGGCAGCAAGGATCCAGATTGACAAGCAGTTCGGCAAGGGCTCTCTGATGAAGCTCGGGGATAGCCGTGACAAGCTCGACATCGAAGTAATTCCTTCAGGAAGTCTTCTTCTTGATGAAGCGCTGGGCGTAGGAGGATACCCCAAAGGAAGGATCATAGAGATCTATGGCCCTGAGAGCTCTGGTAAGACTACTCTTGCACTGCATGCAATTGCAGAGGCTCAGAAGATGGGAGGAATTGCAGCATTCATAGATGCTGAGCATGCCCTTGACCCTGGCTATGCAAAGAATCTCGGTGTTAATATCGATGAGCTCTGGATAAGCCAGCCGGACAATGGAGAGCAGGCTCTTGAGATTACAGAGAACCTGGTAAGAAGCGGAGCAGTGGACATCATAGTAGTTGACTCTGTTGCAGCCTTAACGCCTCAGGCCGAGATTGAAGGGGACATGGGCGACAGCCACATGGGACTCCAGGCACGCCTTATGAGCCAGGCTCTTCGAAAGCTCACAGGAATCCTTGCAAAGGCAAACACCACGATAATCTTCATAAACCAGATAAGAATGAAGATCGGAGTTATGTTTGGAAATCCTGAGACGACTACGGGGGGAAATGCCCTTAAGTTCTATGCCTCTGTCAGGATGGAAGTCAGGAAAGCTGATTCAATCGGAAAGAACAGTGATGAGATAAGCGGAAACAGGGTCCGTGTGAAGATCGTCAAGAACAAGGTTGCACCGCCTTTTAAGAAATGCGAGCTCGATCTGATGTTCGGAAGCGGCATAAGCTATGTAGGATCTGTGCTTGATGCATCTCTTAAGTATGACATTATTGAGAAAGCCGGTGCCTGGTACAGCTATAATGGAGAGAAAATCGGGCAGGGCAGGGACAAGACTGTTGAGTATCTTGAGGCCAATGAGGATCTTGTAAGGGATCTTGATTCCCGCCTGAGGGCCATGATGTTTCCGAAAGATGCGGATAATAGCAATTAATCAGGCTTTTCTGTATAATATCGGGCTATGCAGGAAAGCAATATAAAGAAGAAAGAGAAGTGTGAGTTCAGCACTGAGAAATTCTCAGGACCGATTGACCTGCTTCTCTTTCTTATCCAGGAGAATAAAGTCAATATCTATGACATTCCTATTGCTGAGATTACTGAGCAGTTTCTCTCATATATCGAGACACTGAGGGCTGAGATAGATGAGATTTCGGACTTCTATCGCTTTGCCGCAGATCTTCTTTACATCAAGAGCAAGATGCTCCTTCCATATGAAGTTGAGTCTGATGAGGAATATGAGGATCCCCGGCAGGAGCTTGTGGACAGGCTTCTTGAATACCAGAAATATAAGAAATACACGGACCTTTTAACAGGAAAATCCGCACCAGACAGATTCAGCGTTCCCCGTAAGGACAATCCATTCATGATTCCCTATGAGGATACCGATCTCTTTAAGGATGTATCTCTTGAGATGCTTCTCATCACTTACCATGATATGATGAAGAAGGTAAGTCCGGACTCGAAGGTCTTCAATGTTTATGAGCCTGTTACAGTCAATGAGAAGATTGCATACATGAATGAGCTTTTAGAAGACAGGGATATGATTCTCTTTTCCGAGATCATAGTCCATCCTGAGATCGCAGCTCATATAGTGTGCGCATTCATGGCAATTTTAGAGTCTGCGAAGTGGAAGATGATATTCCTGCGCCAGGATGAGCCCTGCAAAGAGATCTATATA
>CAZHQL010000099.1:1954-7046 GCA_964534915.1 uncultured Spirochaetaceae bacterium
TATATACCGCAGAAGCCCTGACTGGGATCCATCGCGTGTTGATGAATATGATAGGGATCATGACAGGCTGACTCGAGCCGAAAGCGATGTTGATGAAATCCGCCCTGATGACTCAGGCTTCGTTGATGATACTCTTGATGATGAGGATGATGATGAGGATATCTTCATAGGGGAAGAGGAAGAGATAGAATGGGAGAGTGATGAGGATGAAGAGCAAGATAACTACGATGAGTGACAATGCAAGGATTGTTGAAGTCATTCTCTATATCGAGAATGAGGCAATCAGCGCAGCAAGGATATCAGAGCTCTCCGGGCTCTCATTTGTAGAAGTAACTGCAGCGCTCAAGGAGCTTAAGGAGCTCTCAACTGATTTAAACAGGGGCCTTATGCTTGTTGAGGAGGACAGCCAGTACTTCTTCTCCCCATGCCAGGATCTCTATGAGAGGCTCAGAAAGAGCTATGGGCGCAAGGTTGACAGAAGGCTCAGCCGTGCTGCTCTTGAGACTCTTGCAATAGTTGCATATGAGCAGCCTGTAACGCGAAAGAGAATTGATAAGATCCGGGGAGTTTCCTCGGACACGATTGTAAGGATTTTAAGAGAAAGGGAATACATAAAGGTATCCGGGCGTGATGATTCTCCAGGGCACCCATGCCTCTATTCAACTACCAAGAAATTCCTCTTTGAGTTCAGCTTAAAGCATATAACGGATCTTCCAAAGCTCAATGAGATTGACAGGCTGCGCTTTGAAAAGCAGGCAGAGGATACAGTGGCAGAAGATGAAGGCCTTCATGATGATTTTCTCACTGAAGATGAGACAGGAAAGAGAGATGAGGATGATGAATGATGACTGATTTTCCTATGAGGCTCCAGGCCTATTTGGCAAAGTGCGGGGTTGCATCTAGAAGGGCAAGTGAGAATCTTATCAAGGCCGGACGGGTGATGGTGAACAATAAGAGAATCACTGAGATGGGCTTTAAGGTAAAGGAAGATGATGTAGTCCAGGTTGACGGGGAGACTGTAGAGCTTTCTGAGAAGCTTTATTACATTGCCCTGAATAAGCCCCGCGGCTATGTCTGCTCAAACTATGACCCGAACGAGAATCGTTTTGCGCGCGATTTAATTACAATGAGGGACAAGGACCTTTTATTTAATGTCGGGCGCCTCGACAAGGACTCATCAGGGCTTCTTCTCTTTACTAATGATGGCAAGTTTGCAAACGCAATGATGCATCCGCGCTATCAGATAGAAAAGGAGTACATCGTAAAGGTTGACAGGAATATCGAGATTGAGGACCTAAACAAGGCACTGGACGGAATCTATATAGACATGCCATCGCCTTACAGGATCAAGAGATATGACTTTATGCCAAGAACCAAGCAGTTCATACGAATTACGCTTACAGAAGGAAAGAACCGTGAGATAAGGAAGATCTTCTCATTCCTTGGCTATGAGGTTAAGAGCCTTGTAAGAATCAGGATCGGATGCGTTGAGCTTAATGAAATGGAAACAGGAGAGTGGAGAAACCTCAGAGCTGAGGAAATCTCCGCTCTCTTAAGCGGTAAGACAAGCCTTAAGAAGAACAATGTAAAACAGAAGGTCAGGAGGAAGGATGACAGTCGCAATTGATGGACCGGCAGGAAGCGGGAAGAGCACAGTTGCCCGAATAATTGCTAAAGAATTAAATTTCTATTTTCTGAACACAGGCTCATTTTACAGAGCCTATACGCTTGCGCAGATTGAAAAGGGCCTTGATCCCCTTAATCCTGAGAGCGTCCTGGAGACTGCTAAGAGCATCACGCTGAGCGTAAGGGATGGGAATATCCACATAGACGGAAAAGACGTTGAGAAAAAGCTACATACTCCTGAAGTGGACCGCTACTGCTCTCAGGTCTCAGTTGATCCGCGCCTCAGAGCACATGTGAATGAGAGGGTAAGGAAGATTGCAGGGGACATGAATATAGTCACGGAAGGGCGTGATACTACAACTGTTATCTTTCCCGATGCCGAGCATAAATTCTACCTTGATGCATCAGTTGAGGTGCGTGCAAGAAGAAGGTCTGATGAGCACCCTGACGGCCCTGGATACGATATTGTGCTCTCTGAAATGATCAAAAGGGATGAACGCGATAAGAATAAGGAAGTCGGGGCTCTTAAAATTGCTGACGCGGCTATTTATATTGATACAGCTCACTTGACCATCCAACATGTTTGTAAGAAAGTGTTAGAGGCTATAAATAAATAGCTTATGTATTTGTTTTGTAGGAGCAATCAATGGAAAATGAAACTCAGATGACGCAGTACCTCAAGTCATTTGCTGGAATTGAAGACGGTCAGATCGTAACCGGAACTGTTGTACAGTTAAATAACGACTATGTACTTGTTGATGTTGGCTATAAGAGCGAGGGAAGGATTCCTGTAAGTGAATTCATTGAACTTCCTCAGATTGGGGACAAGGTCAACGTAACTATCATCAAGAAAGAAGGATCTGGTGGCCAGGTTGTCGTATCAAAGAAGAGAGCGGAGGCTAAGGAGAAGGCTGAGACTCTTAAGAAGGCAGCAGAGGAAAAGACACCGGTTCTCGGTAAATTTGCAAAAATCATCAAGGGCGGCTATGAAGTTGACCTTGGTGCAGATTATAAAGGCTTCTGCCCGTTAAGCAAGGCAGATGTATTCCGCGTTGAGGACCAGGAGTCCTTGATCGGCAAGACAGATTATTTCATCATTGACAAGTTCCATAGCTCTTCAAAGATGAAGAGCGTAGTCTCAAGAAAGGAATATCTTGAGCAGAAGATTCAGGAGAACAAGGACAAGTTCTTCCAGTCAGTTCAGATTGGAGATGTAGTAGAAGGGGAAGTAAAGAGCTTCACAAGCTTCGGAGCTTTCATTGACCTCGGAGGATTTGACGGGCTTCTGCATATCAACGACATGAGCTGGGGCCATGTAACCCGGCCAAAGGATTATGTGAAGAAGGGTCAGGTCATTCAGCTCCGCCTTATCAACATTGATCCTGAGAACCAGAAGATCAACCTCTCTTTAAAGCACATGGAAGCAGATCCATGGACTACATTCGAGCAGCGCTATCAGGTAGGGGACGTTATTCAGAAGGCAGTTACGAAGATTACAACATTCGGAATCTTCATCGAGATTGAGCCGGGCATTGAAGGCCTTGCACATGTATCAGAGCTTTCATGGACCAAGAAGGTGACAAACCCGAGGGATCTTTACAATATCGGAGACGTAGTTGATGCTCTGATTCTCGGCTATGACCTTGATAAGAAGAGGGTAAGCCTTGGCATCAAGCAGCTTCTTCCAAACCCATGGGAAACCGTTGCTGAGGAATTCCCTGTTGGAAAGGTCTTCCAGGGCAAGGTTGCCAAGGTTACGAATGCCGGTGCATATGTAGAGCTTGGAAATGGAATCGATGGATTTTTGCACGTTGAGGATGTCGCCTGGAACAGGAAGTTCACGCACATGAACCAGTTCTGCAAGGCAGGGGATATTCTTGATGTAATGGTCAAGAGCGTATCTGTTGAGAACAGGAGAGTACGCCTTACTGTTAAGGATATCTCAGGCAATCCATGGGATAACTTCAGAAAGAGCTATCCGAAGAACTCATCTGTTACTGGAACAATCTCATCGGTTACTGACTTTGGAGTATTTGTAAAGCTTCCTGGAGACATTGAGGGTCTTATCAGCAAGTACAATCTTGGTGCTCCGGATGAAGATTATTCTGACAGCCTCCTTGAGTCTTACAAGGCCAGGATTGGTGAGTCGATTACAGTAACGGTTCTTGATGTAAATCCGCAGACTCAGAAGATCAATCTCTCTGAGAAGGAAAGCATAAGGAAGAAGCAGGCTTCTGACTATGCTCAGTACATGGATGACGGAAATGAGGGAGGAGACTTCGATACCTATAATCCATTTGCTGAAATCCTGAAGGATAAGAACTGATAAACTCATACTAAGGCTGAGGGGAAGGGGCAACTCTTCCCCATGTCAATAAAGGTAGACAGATGAAAAGAAATAAAGATATGTCGTACACGGAAAGACTTGCACTGAAAGCTGACAGTTTTCTTGCTTCAAATAAAAAGCTTATTATCATAATTGCTGTTGCTGTCCTTGTAGTTCTTATTGGCATTGCTGTAGGCGTAATGGTCTATAACAGCAAGATTTCAAATATCTATGAGGATCTCTATAATCTTGAAGTGAGCTATAACAATATAGTTTTACTGGATGAGACCAGCGATGATTATGCTCGCTCTGTCTCAGATTTTGAAAGCGCTGTACTCTCATTCATCAGCAGCAATAATATAAGAACATATCCAGGTGCAAGGGCAACGCTGCTTCTGGCAGAGCTTAGGTTCCTTGAAGAGGACTGGAGCGATGCTTATGAGCTTTCAATGTCATTAGCTGAATCTCATGCTAATGATTATCTTGGACCTGTTGGATACATCAACGCAGCAGTAGCTGCTGAAAACAATGGAGATTCAGCAGAAGCTCTCAGGCTTTACACATATATATGGGACAATTACGGTGTCACATGCCCGGTAGCACCTCAGGCACTCTTTAACCAGGCACGCCTTGAGTATGATAGAGGAAATGCAGAAGTTGCAAGGTCAATCTTCGAGCAGCTTACAAGTGAGTTCCCTAATTCTACATATACATCTATTGCCGGCTCCTGGCTTTTGACATTCTGATATTGTCTTTAAATCCATCATAGGAGGGAAAGAATGAAGAAAAGAGGAAGATATTCTATCTTGTTTCTTTCCCTCTTTTTGTTTCTTCTCTTTGGCTGCGGTATTCCCAGCTGGTTCTATCTTGAATCAAACAATTACACATTTACAAATTCTCATACTGGCGACAATTATACGACAAGCATTCAGGTCAATAGCGATTTGGATTTAGATATAGAGATATATCTTATGTATACGATTACGAATGCAGGAGAGCATACAGCACCAACTTTTATACAAGTAAGGAATGGATTAATAAACAGTTTTACTTCCCGATACCGTTTGAACGCTGTAAACTCAACACGTATATTATCAACAAACCCTGTGGCTTCCTATTCTTATTCTGGCCAGACATTCG
>CAZHQL010000100.1:0-6996 GCA_964534915.1 uncultured Spirochaetaceae bacterium
GCACTCGCTCATCACACGCAGGCTGTTTGTAACTACAGTGACATCACGCTCCGAGAGAAATTCAGGAATCATGGAGCATGTAGTCCCTGTATCAATAGCGATTATCTGGCCATCACGGACAAAAGAAGCTGCAAGGCGGGCAATCTCCCTCTTTTCCTTCTGAGCAAAGCCCTGACGCTCCTTATAGAACGGCTCGTAATTGACCGTTTTCCGTCTGGAGGCTCCTCCATGCGTGCGGATGACGAAATTCTTATTTGAGAGTTCGGAGAGGTCCCTCCTTATTGTCATCTCGCTAACGCAAAGCATCTTCGCAAGTTCAGAGACAGAGTAGTAGTCCTTTTCTTCAAACAACGAAAGGATTCTTTCAGTCCTGCTGCTCATAAGCGCTCCTCGATAATCCGATGGTAAACGCGTAAAAATTGCATGTCAACAGAAATCAATGTATGCATCTTGTTTAAATAAACTCAATATAGCACAAAAAAGAAGGCTTTGTGTTCGTTTAGCACAAAAACAGAACAGAGTTTCAAACAAAAAAGAACAATTGAACAATAATCTCAGAAGTTCTTTTTTTAAGAAGAAAATATGAATTATCAGGATCAAAACTTTAATATCCTAATTAATCATTACATAAATATACGAATCGGCAGAAACAGCGAAAATGAGCAAAAGAACATTTTTCCTGTTTGTTTTAGTTCTTTTCCCGCAAAATAACACATCTCAAAAATTTTCTATATTTCATCATCCAATGATGAGAATACATGCCAGATATCACCCTTCGGAAGGGGCGCTGTTATCGTGATCTCCTCTTTCCTGACAGGATGGATGAGCGTTATTGACCTTGAATGGAGGCATATTGAGCCGTCGCGGTTGCTGCGCGGTGCTCCGTACTTTAAATCCCCCTTTATATGAAGGCCGATTTCCTTGAGCTGGCTTCTTATCTGATGATGCCGCCCTGTCTCAAGCGTGATATCCAGAAGAAAATAGCGCTCGCTTCTTTCTAAGAGGCTATATGAGAGTATTGCCTTCTGGCTGTTTCTTACTTCAGCAGGGTGCGCTATGCTCATATTCCTCTTCTCATCGCGCACTATATAAGAGACAAGGCGGTCAGTCTCCTCTGGAGGCTCTTCAAGGACAATTGCGTAGTAGTTTTTCTTAACCGATCCTCTTCTGAAGGCCTCAGAGAGACGCGAGAGAGCCTTATCAGTCTTAGCAAAAAGGAGTGCGCCCGATGTCGGCCGGTCAAGGCGGTGAGGAAGGCCTAAGTATACATTCCCCTTCTTGCTGTATTTGCGCCTGAGGTAGTCCTTTACATCGTCGATAAGGGATTTATCCCCGCTTTTATCTCCCTGGCTTAATTCCCCTGAGAGCTTGTTTACTGCAATCAGATGATTGTCCTCATAGAGGATCCTCTGATCAATCATCCTCATTCCCGTCAAAGAGGTCAGGAGATGCGTCCGCGCTCGTCTTGTTGTCCTTTGTAGCCCGTATCGCAATCTTCTCGATTTCCTTTGCAGTCAGGCGTACTCCCTGGCCCGAGGGGCTCTTCTGCACGCGGAAGTCTGCAAACCTCATCTTATCCTCAAGCTGCTTGTAGCCCTTTCCTTTCTTGTATGTAAGGAAGATCACAGCAGATGGATATAAGCTCAGCTTCTTTATCTTCGCATCAGGACTCTTAAGCACTGAATAGAGCTTTCCTGTTGTGAATGACGAGATCTGGAACCTCTTTATGTAGCAGATCTTCTTCTGGTCAAGCTTGCTTTTCTCCGTGTAGATGAGCGTGAAGACCTCCTTGCTTATAAGCTCCTTCTCTCCGTAGTTATAGTATGCAAGGCCGTCAGTTCCTATGAACTCCTTGTCAGTGACATTGGCAACGCGGTACTCACCATTGTTCTTCATGTAGAATACCTTATCAAATGAGGAGACCTTCATAAGGACCTCTCCGGTTTTCACATTGGTTCCCATGTACCCCGTTTCCCTGTCATAGCGGAGGTCCATGTTCCTCACTGCCACTTCCTTGGCACTCAGGCTCTCAAATGTTGAGATCTCAGTCTTTCTCTTGTGAACTTCCTTATCTGCCATGGCAATGAGCTCATCAATGTAGCTGACTGCATAATCAATGATGTTCGCAAGGTGATAGTCCACAGCCTCGATCTTGGCATTGATCTCGCTGATCTCGTTGCGGTTCTTCTCGATATCAAAGAGGCTTATCCTGCGGATTGGAATCTTTAAAAGCCTCTCAATGTCATCCTCTGTAAGAGGTGTGTTGTTTATCTCGGCAAGGAAGGGCTCAAAGCCTCTTACGATTGCCTTCGAAACATCCTTCTCGCTCGTCTTGTTCTCAATCTTCTTGTAGATCCTCTCCTCGATGAAGATCCTCTCAAGAGTCCTTGCCCTGAGCTTATCCTCAAGGTGTCCCCTTTCTATGTTGAGCTCCTTTTTCAGCACTTCTACAAGGTGCTCAGCATGGTACTTTATCTGCTCGCTTACAGGAACGACATGAGGAAGTCCGTCCTTTATGACAAGGGGATTGCAGCTTATCCTGACCTGGCAGTCGGTAGTCGCATAGAGAAGGTCCACCATGTCCTGCGAATACGTATTTCTCTGCCAGCGGATTTCCACTGCAGCCTTTTCTGCTGTGAAGTCATCAATCTTGTCTATCTTGAGCTGTCCGTTCTTGTTGGCATCCTCTATGGACTGAATGAGGCGCTCAGATGTTACTCCGTACGGGATTTCCTCAACGACTATCTTCTTCGGGTCTGTTGCATTTAGCCGCGCTCGTATTGTCACCTTTCCTGTGCCGTCAGCATATTCAGATACATCGAGGATTCCGCCGCCGGGAAAATCCGGGTATACTTCCACTTTCTCTCCCCTCAGCGCTGCTTTCTGCGCCTCAAGGACCTCTATGAGGTTATGAGGAAGGATTGATGTTGACATTCCGACTGCGATTCCCTGCGTTCCCTGAATCACGACAACAGGAATCTTGGCAGGAAATACCACTGGCTCCTTGTTCCTTCCGTCGTATGAATCCACGTACTCTGTAATCTCAGGGGAATAGAATACTTTCTTTGCAAATGGCAAGAGGCGGCATTCGATATACCTTCCCGCTGCTGCCTCATCCCCTGTGAGGAAATTTCCATAGTTTCCCTGCTTCTCAATGAAGAGGTCTGAGTTTGCCAGGTTTACAAGGGCATCCTTTATAGATGCATCCCCGTGCGGGTGGTACTTCATTACAGCACCGACTACGTTGGCAACCTTATTGAACTTGCCATCGTCAAGCTCAAAGAGGGTATGCATGATCCTCCTTTGTACGGGCTTGAGCCCATCCTCGATATCAGGGATGGCCCTCTCCCTTATTACATATGAGGCATACTCAAGAAAATTCTTCTTATACAGGTCGTCCGCGTGTGCCATCAGATCAGGTTCTCCATGATGTACTCCCTCCTCTTGGGAGTATTGTCTCCCATGCAGAATGCCATGACCTCCCTTGTCTCCTTGATGGAGGATATGGAGACAGGAACAAGGCGCATGTCATCGCCGATGAAGGCTCCGAATTCCTTGGGATCTATCTCGCCAAGGCCCTTGAAGCGCGTAATCTCAGGATTCCTCAGCCTCTGGACAGCCTCATCGCGCTCCTTTTCACTGTAGCAATAGACGACCTCGCTCTTGTTTCTCACCCTGAAGAGAGGGGTTTCAAGTATGTAAAGGTGGCCTTGCGTCACCAGCTCCTCAAAGAAGGTGAAGAAGTAGGTCATTATGAGGTTCCTTATATGAAAGCCGTCGTTATCAGCATCGGTTGCGATTACGACCTTGGCATACCTGAGGTTCTCAATGTCATCCTCAATTCCGAGAGCGGCCATGATGTTATAGAGCTCATCATGCTTGTAGATGATGCTCCTCTTCTGCCCTTCAGCGTTATAGAGCTTTCCGCGAAGCGAAAACACGGCCTGGTACTCGGGCTTGCGGCACTTTGTGATGGTTCCGCTTGCGCTGTCGCCCTCTGTGAGGAAGATCATGGACTTCTCAGCTTCCTCACGGTGCGCATTGGACCTGTCGGTAAGGTGGTACTTGCAGTCGCGCAGCTTCTTGATGCTCGTTGCAGTCTTCTTGGCCTTCTCCCTTGCGCCGGCCCTCAGCGTCTGCTCCTCCTTATGGAGGCTCTCATTGCTCTGTATCTTCTGATGAAGGGCCTGGGCAACTTTCTGGTTTTTCATCAGCGCATCCACAACAGCCTCTTTTATCGTGGATACAAGCCATCCCTTCACATCAGTATTTCCAAGCTTGTTCTTCGTCTGGCTTTCAAATACAGGATCCTTGATCTTGATTGCAATAGCCCCTACTATGCCGTCTCTGATCTCAGGAGCGGCCCAGTTCTTCTTGAAGTACTCGTTTACTCCTTTAAGAACACCTTCCTTGAACGCTGCAAGGTGCGTTCCTCCGTCGGATGTGTGCTGCCCGTTTACATATGAGAAGTAGTTCTCTCCATAGCTCTGGGTATGGGTGAATGCAAACTCAACCTCACCGTTCTTGTAGTGTATGACGTCATAGAGCGCTACATCCCCCAGTTCCTTGAAAAGCAGGTCCATAAGGCCGTTATTGCTTTCGATGAGTTCCCTGTTATATGAGATTGTCAGCCCTGTATTGAGGTATGCATAGTTCCAGAGCCTCGCCCTTATGTATTCAGGATTGTAGCTGTACTCGCCGAATACCTTCTCATCTGGAACGAACTCAAAGTATGTCCCGTTCTTCTCTTCTGTAGATCCTTCTTCCTTGTTCTTCAGCTTCCCGCGGACAAAGGATGCAGAAAAATATTTTCCATCACGGTAGCTTATGACCTTGAATTCTCTTGAAAGGGCGTTAACAGCCTTGGTTCCCACACCGTTAAGGCCCACAGAATACTGGAATGCCTCTCCCGAGTACTTGGCGCCCGTGTTTATCTTCGATACACAGTCTATGACAGAGCCAAGGGGGATGCCCCTTCCGTAGTCCCTTACCGTCACGCGGTTATCAAGTACGGTTATTATTATCCTGTTGCCATAATGCATGACGAACTCGTCAATGGAGTTGTCTATGATCTCCTTGAGAAGGATATAGATTCCGTCATCAAGATGGGACCCGTCTCCAAGACGCCCGATATACATTCCAGGCCTTGTCCTGATATGCTCTAATGGAGATAACGACTGAATGCTCTCTTCTGTGTATTTTACATTTGCCATAAAATAAATATACCCTGATTCATTCTATTGCAGAACAGCCCTCTTATTCAACATTTGCCCATCTCAATCATGCATTTGTCGCAACAGAATGGAAAGAGTTGTACAAAAATTCCTTGTTTACCCGGTTGACAAGAGTTTCTGTACATAATAATGTTTCTATCAACAATAACACAAGACAAAAAGGAGAAACAAGAAAAAATGGCAAACCTTATTACTAAAGGCATCAACACTGAAAACCTTCCAGACAGCAAAGGCTTCTTTGGCAGCTATGGAGGCTCATTCCTTCCAGACGGGCTTCAAATCGTGATAGATGAAATTACAAGAGAGTATGAGAAAATAAGCCAGGATCCTGAGTTCATAAAGCAGCTTGCGTATCTGAACAAGCACTACACGGGAAGGCCTTCACCTGTCTTTTATGCCAGGAACCTTTCAAGGGAGGTAGGAGGTGCACAGATCTACCTTAAAAGGGAAGACCTTAACCACACAGGAGCCCACAAGATCAACCACTGTTTAGGAGAAGTTCTTCTTGCCAAGAGAATGGGCAAGAAAAAAGTCATTGCCGAAACCGGTGCCGGCCAGCACGGCGTTGCTCTTGCTACCGCCGCAGCCCTCATGGGTCTTGAATGCGATATCTACATGGGCGAGATTGATGTGATGAAGGAAGCTCCGAATGTTTCCAGAATGAAGATTCTCGGTGCAAAGGTTGTAAACGTGAAAAGCGGAACCAGAAGCCTGAAGGATGCTGTTGATGAAGCCTTCATGGCCTATCTGCAGGATCCGGTGAATCAGATTTACTGCATCGGCTCTGTGGTCGGCCCTCACCCCTTTCCCATGATGGTCCGTGACTTCCAGGCAATTGTCGGACTGGAAGCAAAAGAGCAGATGAAGGAACTCACAGGAGGTCTTCCGGATAACGTTGTTGCATGTGTAGGAGGAGGAAGCAATGCAATGGGAATCTTCTCAGCATTCCTCGATGATGAAGGAACATCCCTCTACGGAGTTGAGCCTTCCGGCATGGGTCTTGATACTGACCAGCATGCAGCAAGCATCACAAAGGGAAAGCCCGGCATGATTCACGGATACAAGACCATACTCATCCAGGATGACAAGGGAGAGGCCCTTCCTGTCTACTCCATCGCATCCGGCCTGGATTACCCCGGCGTAGGTCCTCAGCACTGCTATCTTCATGATGTTGGAAAGGTAAACTACACAACCATTTCTGACAGGGAAGCTGTAGAGGCTTTCTATGCCCTCAGCCGGATTGAAGGCATTATCCCGGCCCTGGAATCCAGCCATGCAGTAGCCTATGCTGTAAAGCTTGCAGAGACCCTGGACAGGGACAGCACAATACTTGTAAACCTCTCCGGCAGGGGAGACAAGGATATCGACTTTGTCATGAAGAACTATCCTCTTGCAGAGTACGAACCCGATCCTGCCATAACAAACAAATACAAGGAATTCCTCTCGCATATTCAGACTAAACGATAGAATTTCCTCAGTTTTCTCCCCGCTTTCCTCTCTGCACCCGCAGGGAGGTTTTTTTATCGAAGGCTGAAGGAGCCTCACCCTCTTTTTTATTTCCTTTTATCATTTCAGGGCTATAATTATTAAAGGCATAGCCATAACGGTGGACGGTAGCCTCTCGTCGTTCTTTAAAGGATATCGGGAGGCGTTGCTTCCCGATTCGTATTAAAACCACGAAAAAGGAGGTGATGTCTATGAATACAGAAACGTATTATGTTCTGATGATAGTTTTTACTGTCATGGGCTTATTAATAGCCGT
>CAZHQL010000101.1:0-6989 GCA_964534915.1 uncultured Spirochaetaceae bacterium
CACAGTGCGTTCCCAGGTGGCTTGTAATGTCAATAATCGTATGATAATCAGGAATAGGTCCTCCTGTATTGAATCTGAATAAGTGACATCTCCTTGTCTCTGTCTCAGGATTAAGAGTCTTAGTCAGGTCAACTACTCTCAATCCTCCTAAATTATAAACAGCGTCCATTTCTTCCTCCTATAGTGTAGATACTCTTACTTTAATTACGACTTTCCTGTATTTGATGATCTTGTTGCCCTTTGCAACCGTCGGGCGATGGATATCCTCCGGGAATAAGATGATATAGTCTCCTGTTTTGCATGGAATGAAGATCTCATTCTCAGGAACATCGGAGAGAAGATAGAGATCATCTTCCTCAGATGCTGAGTAAAGACGATAATCAGCATCGGAGGGCATGGGAGCATAGCCCATCAGCTCCTCTCCTGAGAGCCAGTACTGAACGTCAATGTAGTCCTTATGGTACTCAGCATGCGTATCCTGACTCAGCTTGCTTTCCGTGTTAAACACCTTCGCATATATATTCCTGCCCTCAATCTCATACTCCCCGTCAGCAAGGGACGAAAAATCTGTCGTCCTGAGGTACTTCAGGGCCTTCTGAAGCGATTCCGGGTACCTCGACTCATCAAAACCTGAATTGAAATTCTGTAGGATCATCCTTCCTCCTTTCACTATTTCTGCAATCGATTGCAAAACCTATTTAATATAATCAGACACAAAAATCATCTTGTCAAGAAAAAGTTTTAAGGGGTCAGAGAAGGCTTCCAAGAGCAGCATCCTCTATGCCATCCTTTATCGTTCTGTAGCCCTTTTTCTCCTCTATGTTCTTAATTATCGTAGCAATTCCGATCTCATCATCATTAAGAGGCACTGGATAGAAAGGATTAGTATAGACAATTTCATTTCCAAGGCTGATATGTGAAATCGTAAGGTTTGAGTTCCACATAGATGAGTCGCGGTGAATGACAAAGGGAATATCTACCGGATAGCCGTTTTCGTCAGTTGTCCTTAAACTCTCCAGAGTAAGAATTGCCTTGGAGCCTCGGACTTCAACACGCTTTGGCATCAGATAGCTGTGGTACTGGTTAGTAGAGAAATCATGAATAAAGAGTGATGATTTAAACTTAAGTATCCTTATTTTCCTCGTATACTCCTCTTCCTCATTAGTCGTTACCATGCTGCTGCGCATGCCGGTTCTCACTATTTTCGATGGATAGTCCATAGCCAGGATTTTTTCAGGCATTTCATCGCTGTTTCCCGCAAGCGCCTTGAAAAGCGCTGCAGAGTGATGGTTATGAAGCCCGGATATCATAACCTGATCAATATCTCCTGCCCTCTCCTTTACGCTTATAAGAGCGCTGTAGAGAGGATCATACGGATACTGCTCCATAACAGCACCATCAAGGCACATGAGAGAATTCCTCTCACTCTCACTAAGGGATGAGAATGCTGTTTCAGAGAGGATGAATTCCCCCCTTTCTCCAAGCTCTCTCATAATGCTGTAAAAGCTGTCCCTTCCTGTTGATACAATAACAGCATCATGGCCAGAGGAAAGTGCCTGATCAAGCACTGATGAGCAGTTGTAACCCTTAGCTTTGAACTGATCTGCCCTTTCCTTTGTTGAAGTATATATTGATACTATCTTTAAAAGAGATGGAAGAAGATTTGAAATCCTTAAATAGAATGCTGCTCTCCAGCCTGTTCCAACCAGTACTGCTTTCATAGTGCTTATTTTCCCCTTCTCAAAAGAGAAAGGCAAGAGAAATAGCTAAAGCCATGAGAATACGCAAAAAGAGCCAAGCGGAGGGGTCTGCCATTACTGAAGAACTAAGTCTGCCTGGAAGGATTCTGTAAGATAAAATTTTCTTGACATGGTTATATGGCAGAACTGAAAATTGTAATGATAACTACAAAACAATATTTAAGGAGGTTCGAATGCGTAAAATACTTTCTGTTCTGTTAGTATTGCTTATGGCATTCTCACTGTTTGCAGCTGGCTCCAGCGAGTCAAGCGATCAGATCGTCATTGAATTCTGGACACATGAAGATGCAACGAGACAGGCTCTGGAAGACTCGTTCATCGCTGAATTCGAAGAAATGCATCCAAATGTAAAGATCAATGCGACACGCCAGGCTTCAACGAGGCTTATTGAGCTTATACAGACTGCATTCGCAGCTGGAGAGGGCCCGACTGTATTCAATCTGACTAACGATGCTATCCATTCATTCGTAAGCACGGGCAATGTTGCTCCGATGAACTACGAGGCAGCAGGCTATGCCAATGCAAAGGCTGTTGAGGATGCATATATCGATGGAATGCTTGAGGCTGTTACATATGACGGAGACATCTATGGCCTTCCTCTTGAGCTTAATAACTGGTGTATCTTCATCAACAAGCAGGTCTTCAGAAGCGCAGGGCTTGATCCTGAAGTTGACTATCCAAAGACATGGGAAGAGATGGTTGAGGTCTCTGAGAAGCTCGTAATCCGCGACGGGGACATCCTCATCAGAAGAGGCTATGATTTCAGATATCCATACTACCTTGAGACAATCGTTCCGATGGTAGAGCAGCTTGGAGGAAAGCTTATAAGCGATGACGGAACTGAGGCCATCATCGGAGAAGATGCATGGATCAGGGTTCTTACCTTCATGCAGGAGTGGGGACCAAATGGCCGCAACCTCGGCTCGCCTACATACACGAATGCACGCTCTCTCTTTAACAGGAACAACAATGATATCGGCATGTGTACAACAGGTCTTTACCAGGAAGCAAGAATAAGGGCTGAGAACCCGGAGTTCTATGAGTCCGGAGACTGGATGGTAGTACCATACCCGGTGTTTGAGGATGCTGTTAATGACGTATCAGCAACACACTATGGCCAGTACTACATGGTTAATGCCAACGAGGATCCGGAGACCATCGCGATGGCCTGGGAATTCATTGCATTCATGCTCTCGCACGGAGAGGATTACCTTACACAGGTTAACCTCATTCAGCCTACAAAGGTTCTCATGGAGAGCGACACATATAAGAACATGCCTTACAGCGACGTATTCACAAACGACCTTGCAAGGGCTCACGTTCTTTACTATGGAGCTCATGCAAATGAGATCCAGTCCCTTCTCAGAACAGCTATCGAGGGCGTTATGCTCCAGGGCGTTACTCCTGAGAATGCATACCTGCAGCTCAAGGCTTCCGTTCAGGAACTCGTTGACGAAGGTTAATAAAAACTCTCTTTCTGCCCCGGGTTTCGGGGCAGTATATTTTCAATCTACGGAGTAAATGTGAAAAAGAAAAAACTTGTTTACAGCATCGAGCGCAAACAGGCAAAATGGGGATTTGTATTTACAATCCCATGTCTTGTATTCTTTGCAATTTTCAGTTTCTACCCTATTTTCTATGCCTTTCTGACGTCATTTACAAACCGTCAGGCAATCTCAAAGACCTATGAATACGTAGGCTTTGCGAACTACCAATACATCTTCACAGGGAGTAACGGAGGCTTTTCCCTGATGAACTCCATAAGGGCAACACTGGTATTCACCGTTGGAACTTTCATCCCGATGATAGTGTTCTCTCTTTTGATCGCGACATTCCTGATGCAGCTGAGAAAGGACCGCTACAGAGGATTTTTCCAGCTCATGTACTATATGCCCGCTGTTATTTCATCCGTCGTTGCCGCTGCAATCTGGATGATTATATTCGATCCCCGCGGCCTTATGAACCAGGTATCGAATTTCCTTATGAGGACAACAGGAGTCGACTATAACTGGCTTGTAAATCCTCTGATGCTTCAGGTCTCAACCATAATAATATATTTCTGGAAATATATAGGATATTTTGTAATCCTCTTCATAACCGGCCTTGCAGCAATCCCGCCCACGATTTATGAGGCTGCAACTATTGACGGCTCATCCCGCTGGCATACATTCTGGCGCATTACGCTGCCGCTTTTAAAGCCTACTACAGCGATGGTGACGATTATGGCGATGCTTCAGTGCCTGAAGACCTTCAGCACGCAGTTCATGCTCTACCAGGGCGGTTCTCCAAGAGCCCCGATTGATGTTATTACGATGAACATCTACTTCACGGGAATCAGGAACGGACGATTGGGACGTGCAAGTGCCATGAGTATCGTTCTCTTCTTGATAATGCTCATCTTCACGTATCTGCAGCTCATGCTCAACCGCTCAAGCGAAGATGTCGAGTACTAGGAGGACCAAGATGAATAAATTCGTTGGAAAAGTTTCAATTGTAGAAGCTCTCATATGGGCTTTCCTCTGTCTTGTGTTCCTCTTTACGATTATACCTATAGTGTTCATGTTCTGCTCTTCCTTCATGGACTCGCGCCAGATTCTTGCAATGCCATTCAGATGGATCCCGTCCAGAGATTATTTTTCTTTCAGTGACAGGACATTCTTTACTAACTTCGTGACAGCCATAATAGGAAACAATGCTCAGAAGGCATTCTTCCGCACTATGTACAACTCATTCGTAGTTGCAATCACGGACAGCATAACGACAGTAATACTTGCCTCCCTTTGCGGCTATGGGCTTGCAAAGTTCAAGTTCAGGGGAAGGAATATCGTGTTTCTGTCAATCATGGCAACGATGATGATTCCTTTTGAGGCCATCATGATACCGCTTTACATGGTAGTATCTGCGATGAATCTGATGAACTCGTACCCCGGCCTGATACTTCCATTCATGGTATCTGCATTCGGAGTATTCCAGATGAGGCAGTATCTTCTTACATTCCCCTCTGAATACCTCGATGCCGCGCGCGTTGACGGGCTCTCAGAGCCAAAGATCTACAGCCATATAGTTCTTCCTAACTGCAAGCCTGTAATAGCGACCCTTGGCATTCTCTCTTTCCGCAACCAGTGGGATAACCTTCTCTGGCCCCTTCTTGTTGCACAGAGAGAAAGGATGAAGACCCTTCCTCAGTACATTACACAGTTTAATTCTGAGCGTCTTACTGATGAAGGGGCTATGATGGCATGTGCGCTCCTTGCATCAATTCCCATGATTATCCTGTTCTTCTCGCTATCCAAATACTTCATAGGAGGCGCTGCTGTCTACGAGTCACGCAAGGGCTGACAAAAGAATACAAAGCATCGGGGTGCTGCTTCCTGCAGCATCCCGTTTTTAATCCCATTTGAAAAGCACCTGGAGCTGAGCATTCCCTATCTCAGAGTCCATACTTGAAGCAGTTGTAGATGCTGATTGCTGCGATGATGGCAAGCATTAAGAGGAACATTTTCTCCACAGCCCTTTCATCTGCTTTCTTTGAAATACTGCGGCCGATGGTGGCCCCTGCTACAGCGCATATCATCATGATAACAAGAAGCACCGGATTAAAAGAAGGCACGGTTTTAGTCACAAGGCTTGAGCAGAGGCTGACAGCCTGGCTGAAGAAGATGATGCAGAGGCTGGTAAGGGAAGCGGTTTTGGTATCCATATTGAAAAAATAGGAAAGAATCATGATGTTGATGGGCCCGCCTCCAATTCCCAGAAAAGCGCTCATCAGGCCCAGAAAGAGGCCCGAGAGGGCACAAAATAGTCTGTTTTGCACGTCTTTTTGCTGGATTCTGGCTTTGAAGAGGACATAGAAGAAGACCATCAGGGTCAAAAGGACCATGATGATATTCTGCACCAGGGAGACTGTACTTTCCGGCACACTGGATGAAAGAGATGAGAAGATTGTGCGCCCTGCAAGCCCTCCAAAGGCTGCCCCCAGAGCAAGAAAGAGGCCTCTCTGGTCAACCTTTACATCACCACCCCGGCTTCTAAGTAAAGATGCAATGGTCATACTCAGGACCGTAGTACCGGAGAGAAAGCTTATCTGAGCCGAAGAGAGAGTTGTAATGGCATCCATAACGGGCTTGATGATTACACCGCCTCCGATTCCGCTGATGGAACCAAGTATGGTTGAAGCCAGTACCGTGATTGCAATGATTAAATGCATTTACATCTCCTCCTCTCTACGCTAAGGGAGAGTTTAAGCTTTGCGCTATTTACAATTGAACCACTTGATTTTCCCATGCTGATCTGGATTCTAACACAGACAGATGGAAAGAAACAGATTAGAGAGGAAGGGAAAAAACAGGATTCTGCATTGCTCTCTATTATGCTAATATGTTAGCAGAAGGAGCTGGATATGAAGAGATTGTTAGCTGTTTTACTTATATTGCTTATTTCATTTTCCGCATTTGCAGCAAGGAGACCGAGGCCGGAGCCTGAATTTATATCTCCTCGCCCTGGCCATAATGGATATACTTCCTTCACGCTGGGATATAATGCGCTCATTTCAAATACTGAAGGTGATATGATTGACCATTACATCCCCTTTGGAGCCCAGACGGGATACCTGACATTTAACAGAGCGGAAACATATGCCTTCGGGCCAGGGTTCAGAACTGATTTCGGCTTTGGATTTGATGAGGATGACGTACTCTTCTCAGCAGATTTCCTCTTAGGCCTTGATAACCTTATTGTCTTTAATGAGCACTTCCAGCTTGATATTCTTGCCGGGCTTGCCATGAGCATAATAGAGATTCCAGACTCCTCCCCCTGGGAAGAAAGTGAAGTGTTCACATTAGGCCCCGGTGCATCTGTAACATTCAGAATCAGTCCCTTTGCAAATGAATTCTATATCGATGCAGGCTTAGCAGTGTATGGGCATTTCTCTCTGGATAGCGACTACATGGGAGCATCTGTGCTTCCATACATCGGCTTCTCAATTGACCTGACCAGACGTGCTTTACACCAGCCTCCTTTCATAAGGTAAGAAAATGAGCCGTATACCCTTAGGGGAGATACGGCTACCAACACAAAACCAAGCTTACAGATTTAACGTAACTAAAATGAAAATCGACAAAGTAAGGATATTTTGGACACTTCGTTTGTGTGTTTTTAGTTTAGCACGGGTTTTCTAAGTTAGCAAGAAAAAAGTAAACAACAAAGTTTTGCTCTGATTAAAATCATGTT
>CAZHQL010000102.1:0-6983 GCA_964534915.1 uncultured Spirochaetaceae bacterium
CAATCCTTGTATCCTCCATCTGGGTCAGGGGATTCTGACCTTTTTTTGTTTTCTGGAGGCTCTTATGTATTCCAGCACTATTATCATAAGCTTTTTTATCTATTCAGTTATTGGATACTTATGTGAAGTTGTCTACTGTTCATCTATTAAGAAGCATTTTGTTAACAGAGGCTTTCTCTATGGGCCGTACTGTCCTGTATATGGAGTAGGGGCGCTTATAGTAATATACCTTCTCGAGCCCTTCAAGGCACATTGGTACCTTGTGTTCATATTCGGCCTTATTCTAACGAGCATTTTAGAATACTTGACTTCCTGGCTTCTTGAGCGGCTCTTTCACATGAAGCTCTGGGATTATAGCAATCATAAGATTAATATAAACGGGCGTGTCTGCGGCTTGAACAGCTTCTTATTCGGAGTAATGGGAGTCATTGCAGTATATTTCATAGAGCCATTTGCATCAGGAGTAATTGATAAGATTCCTGCAGAGCTCAGGAGCCTCCTGGCAAATATAATCTCATTTGGAATGGCTGTGGATGCAACATTTACTGTCATCCATCTTAACGCATTCCAGAAGGCCCTCAAGGAAATCAAGGAGAAAGCAGACTATATTCATTCACTTGACAGCGTTGAAGTCAAGGCTCTTCTTGAAAAAGAACTTGAGAAGTTCAAGGAAAAGAGAGCCGCTGTATATGCTCACTTTATAAACAGCAACCCGACGCTCTCCGCTAAAAGCCTTGAGATAAGGGAAGGGCTTGAGAGCTACAGGGCATATCTTGAAAAGAGGACTCAGATTAGGAGAGAATATAAACAGGCTCTTAAGGCTAACAGGGCCGATTATGTCAGCAAGAGGAGAAAATGAGCTCATACTTGAGTATTAGGAAGGAAATAGAAGAGTCTGTTTTCCTGCTTCCTGTGTCGAAGACAAAGAGCTATGATGCTGTCCTCTCAGTCTATGAGGAGGGCGCACGTGCATTCGGGGAAAACAGGGTCCAGGAGATAGAGAGAAAATTTCCGCTTCCAGAGATGCGTCCCGAAGGGATGAAAGTATTCTTAATAGGGCAGCTTCAGAAGAATAAGGTAAGAAAGGCTGTCAGGCTTGCAGACAGGATTGAATCTGTTGACAGCTCAGAGCTTTTGTCATTAATAGACAAGGAAGCTGCCAGGATAGATAAAAAACTTGATGTTCTTCTTGAATACAACAGCAGCAAGGAAGAGTCGAAGAGCGGTTTTGAAAGCCCTGATGAGCTCCTCTCAGCCCTTAAGGAATCCCTTGGGATGAAAAATGTTTGTGTCATTGGAATAATGACGATCGGGCCTCTGACAGATGATGAAGAGAAGATTCGCGCATCCTTTAAGGAGACTAAAAGCTTATTTGATGCAGCTTCAGGGATAAAGAAGCTCTCTGTGCTCTCCATGGGCATGAGCAGTGACTATAAAATAGCGATAGCAGAGGGCTCTACTGAAGTAAGGATTGGAAGTGCAATCTTCGGAGAGAGGCTATGAAGAGAGCCATTTTATTCGTCGTTCTCATTACATTCTCCTTTTCCCTTTTTTCATCTTCCATAAGCTATGACTATGAGCCATACGAGGAAGATGAGTTTCCCATCTGGCTTAGCGAGATAAGGAGAGCAGAGAGCATATTCTTTGGCTCACTAGTAATTACATTTCCCATTACCATGGCAGGCTTTACTATTGCAGAGAGCTTAGGGGCAAATACGGGAGATGATGATTTTAAATCCTTTCTTCAGCAGCTGGGAATTGCTTCTGCTGCATCACTCTTAATCGCTGGAATAGACTGGCTAATAGGGTACTTCAGTGATTAAGCAGAGGAGTGTAAGAATAGTCTCTTCTTCATCTGATCGCTTAGATAAGGCGGCCTCCCTTGGCGGCGTTAGGAGAAGCATATTTTCTCGTCCAGATACAGAAATCCACTTAAACGGAAAGAAAGCCAGGAAAAGTACAATAGTAAAAGAAGGCGATGAGATAGAAATAAAGTACAGTGAAGATGTTTTTGAGGGGCTCTCTGAGGAAGATATCCCGCTGGATGTTTTATATGAGGATGATGATATCCTCATAATAGACAAAGCGCCAGGCATGACTGTGCATCCGGGCGCTGGAGTGATGAGCGGAACACTTGCAAATGCTCTTTTATTCCGCTATGGAAAGGACTTTTTAACGGATATGGATGATCTCAGGCCTGGCATTGTGCACCGTTTAGACAAGGACACATCGGGTGTGATGGTAATTGCTAAAAATGATAATTCGCTTTCAGTTCTTTCTGACGAGTTCAAGGAACATAAGACTGAAAAGTACTACGCAGCAATTGCGCGCGGGGTTTTTAAGGACGAGCATGGAATAATAGATAAAAACATCACAAGGCAGCAGCGCGACAGGAAGAAATTCACGGTCTCTGAGAGCAGGGGAAAGAATGCAAGGAGTGAGTACTTCGTTATAAGGCAGTTTAAATCCTTTGCCCTGGTAAAGATTAGGATCTACACGGGCCGCACTCACCAGATAAGGGTACACTTAAAGAGCATAGGGCATGAAGTAGTGGGGGACGGGATATACTCATCTGACAGGACTAACCCTTTAATGCTCCATTCATACAGCCTTTCTCTATACCATCCGAGAACTGGAGAGAAGATGACATTTACATCCTCCCTTCCTGAGCGCTTTAAGGCTTTTCTAGCTGAAAATGCTGATGCTTGCATCGAGGATATCCTGATTAAATAGCTTTTCAACCCTTACTTTAGTCAGGCTTCCGTGTCCCGGGTATATGATGGTCTTCTCATCAAGTGAGAGGATTTTCTCCTTTATGCTCTTTACCAGAAGCTCCTTCTCAACGAGTGTGTTCGTCTTCCCGATGCATCCGGAAAGAAGCGTATCCCCGCTGAAGAGAGCAGATTCTGTGTGGTAGCAGACAGAGTCCATGCTGTGTCCTGGAACATGGTAGCATTTTATTTCAAGCCCGGCTTCCCTTATTATGCTTTTATCGCGCACCTTAATAGCATTTACAGGGAGGCTTCTATCTGAATATGCGTATGTCCTGGGGCTGTAGATCTTGTAGATCTTCTCGATATTCCTTATATGCGCATCATGTGAGTGCGTAATGAGTATTGCCTTGAGCTTTATTCTGTTTTCCTCGATCGTTGCGATAATGTGCTCATCAAAATCGGGGGCATCTATTAAGAGAGCTTCCCCTCTATCATAATTTACTACAAGGTACTGGTTCATAAGATGTGAGCTTACAAAGTAAGGATATATTCTCATACGCTTTTATTAAGGATTGCCTCCTCTATATTTGAATACCTGAAGGAGACTGCACGAAGGATTGTGGATGAGAAGCGGCATCGCTTTAAGTTAACGTTCTCTATTGAAGTGCTTATTATCTTTGAGAGCGAGAAGTTGGAAAAGTACAGGTCAGATGAGTCAAAGCGGCTTCTGTAGCAGTCAATTCCAATAAACGATGTGAGTATTAATGCAGATGATGAGAAGTCTGAGTTCACTATAAGCGAGCCAGAAAATACATTGTACCTTCCCTCAGCGCCTGTGAAGCTGCAGTTCTCAAAAACTGCATAGTCAAAGAAGTTGGATATAAGCCTTGAGTTGTTGAAGCTGCAGTTCCTGAAGACTGAGAACGAGAAGTCAGAGCATGAAATGAGGCGCGATGAGAAATCAAGGTCTTCAAATTCCCTGTTCTCCAGATTCACATTCTCAATAATCCTTTCAGTAAAGAAAGATGACGGGACAGCCTTGGACATGCTCCTATTCTATTTCTTTTTTTCCCCTTGTGCTAGAATAGCGCATATGAAAGGCTCGGTTATAAGGAGTATAAACAACACATATATCGCAGAAGGCGAGGATGGAGGAAAATACAGCCTCAGGATAAAAGGAAAGGTTCTGGAGGTTCCCAAGTGGGAGCATAATCCCATTGCAGTAGGCGACTGCGTTATCTTTACTCCTTACAGTAAGAGCGAAGGCCTTATTACAGAGCGCCTGGAGAGAAAAAGCGAGTTCACGCGCTTTCTGAACAAGGTCTCATTAAACCAGACAGTAGCTGCGAACATGGACCAGGCAGTGGTCATAACAGCTGTAAAGAGCCCTGAGTTCCATCCGCATTTTATAGACAGGGCAATTTCTGCAATAAAGGGATGCCCGGTAATAATAGTCGTAAATAAAACTGACTTAGGCCTTGGCGCGGAGGAAAAATCCTTGAAGCTCTATGAGAGCCTTGGCTACGTGACAGTAAGAATAAGCGTAAGAAATAATGATATTTTTCCTCTCCTTCCGCTTCTTGAGAATAAGCTGACGCTCTTTCTTGGCCAGAGCGGAGTTGGAAAGTCAAGCCTTGTGAATTTGATAACAGGGTCAGAGCAGAAGACAGCAGACATCAGTGCAAAGTACAATACAGGGCGCCATACAACAACGCACGCGCTCTCTCTGAAAAAGGGAAACATTGAGATAATAGACACTCCAGGAATCAGGGAAATTCTTCCTCCATTTGAGGATCTGAGGCACCTCAAGGCATCTTTTCCTGAGCTTTCTGGCCTGAAGTGCAAGTACTCGGACTGCCTTCACGACGGGGAAGAGGGATGCGCCCTTCCCTCACTTCTTCATCAGGGCCTGATTGATGAGAGCCGCTACTCAGGATACATCTCACTTTTAAATGACTTAAGAGAAGTCCAGGAAAGGATGGTGAGAAAGAAATGGCAGTAAGGTCCTTTGATGATATAGAGCTAGGCCTTGTCCTGGATATTGTCAGAAAGTACTCTCTCTTTTCAGAAAGCGATGAGTATATCAACTACTCATCATTCACAGATGATGAGGATGTTCTTCAAAGGCGCTATGAGAAAATCGACAGCATCATGGCACTTTTATCTGATGAGAGCGAGCTTGAGCACTTTCCTCAGATTGCTCATATCTTTTCAGAAGCAGAGATTTCTCACCGAGATATTGACTCAGGCGATGTGTATCTTGTCGGGACCTTTATTTCAGCGTACGAGAAGATGAAGGCCTTCCTAGGCGAAAAGGAGGAGATAGATCCTGAGATGCTGAAGCTGAGGGATGAAATTCTCTCATCCCTTGACAGCGATGGCAATGTAAAAGAGGACCATAAGAGGCTCCTTCCTCTTAAGAGAGCACTAGAAAGCGCTAAGGCGAGGAGAAGTGAATATGCATCTTCATTCATCAGGGATAATAAGGCAATCATAAATGGAGATAATCCCCTTTACCGCGATGAGAGGGTAGTGCTTCCTGTAAATGCACATGATAAAGCCCGTATCAATGGCTACCTTCAGGGCCAGTCAGCATCGGGCCTGACGCTCTACATGGAGCCCTTGGAGTTAATTGGCTACAATAACGATGTAGTCTGTGCAGAGGAGAATATCAGGTCTGAGATCCGGGCAATAAAGCATGAGCTTGCAACTAAGGCAAGAAATGCACTTGATAGTGTTAGGGCAATGCGAGAAGAGGCTGTGGATTTTGATTTTCACTATGCATTTGCGCTCTTTAACAGGAAAACATCTTCAAAGCACATAAAGAGGTCAGAGCGGATTTTTCTTCATAATGCAAGGCATCCCCTGCTAAAGAAGGCCTCTCCGATTTCAATCACAATTGATAAGAGCATCTCATCAGTTGTCTTTTCCGGCGCAAACGCTGGTGGAAAGACTGTTACGATGAAGACAATTGCGCTTTTCTCTGCTCTTAACCAGATATCAACATATGTGCCCGCCGATGAGAACTCTGAGCTTCCGCTCTTTGACAAGATATTAACAGACATCGGGGACGGGCAGAGCATCCTCAGCGATGAGTCAACATTCTCATCACACCTTAAAAATATCTCGCGAATCATCAGAGATGCAACTGATAAATCCCTTGTAATTCTTGATGAGCTTGGAAGCGGAACAGACCCTGATGAAGGCTCTGCATTAGCACTCAGTGTTCTTGATTACCTTAAATCAAGGGCACGCCTGACGCTCTCAACATCGCACTATTCAAAAGTCAAGAATCATGCCTACACGACAGATGGCATGATGAATGCATCGATGGCATTCAGCAAAGATGAAAACAAGCCCCTTTATAAGGTGATTGAGAACATCCCGGGAGACAGTTATGCAATAGCAACAGCAAAGCGCATGAATCTTCCAAAGGAAATTGTAGAGAATGCACTTTTGATCTTAAACGACAGCCAAGAGAGTGCAGCATCCTTAATAACCTCGCTTATCTCAAAGAACCGTGCACTTGATAAGAAGATTTCTGAAGCAGAGAGCTTAAGGAAAAACATTCAAAGAAGGGAAAGCGAGCTCAACAGGAGGCTTGAAGAGCAAGAGAGGAAGATAAATGAGCTTGAAAGAGAAGGGCTGAAAGATATCTCAGCATTCCTCAGCGAGAGCCGCAGGAGTCTTGAAAAGCTTATCAGAGATATTAAAACCGGAAAGGCAGAGAAAGCTGATACAAAGAAGGCAAAGGCCTTCATTGAAAAGGTAAAAGAAAAGAAAGATGAGCTAAAAGAGAAAGTTTCCAGAATAGAAGACAATGACAGCGAGCTCTTTAGAATAGGAGAGAGCGTGCTCTGCGGAAAGAGCAGGGTAAAAGGTAAAATTACAGCTAAGAGCAAGAGCTCATACACAGTCCTCTTAAACACAGGACTAAAGCTTAATCTGAAGTCATCGGATTTATTAAAGGCAGATGAAAAAAAGGAATACATCATTCCATCATTTAATTCAAAGGGGATAAAGGCCGAGTATGAGATGGACATCAGGGGCAGGAGTAAGGCTGAAGCCATTGAAGCCCTCGATGAGCAGATGGAAGCGGCTCTGCTCTCTGCCTTGAGGAGCTTTTCAATCATTCATGGCCTTGGCGATGGAATCCTGATGAGAACAGTACATGATTACCTGAAAATGCGTGATGATGTAGAGTCTTACTACTTTGCCCGCCCTGAAGACGGGGGAATGGGAAAGACGTATGTGACCTTGAAACAGATC
>CAZHQL010000103.1:0-3096 GCA_964534915.1 uncultured Spirochaetaceae bacterium
CAAGACAGAGATCCTTGAGATGGAGGAAAACGAGGGGGGCATCAAGAGCGTGACGATCAAGGTAGACGGCGCATACGCATTCGGCTACTTAAAGGGCGAGGCCGGCGTTCACCGCCTTGTCAGGATAAGCCCGTTTGACTCCCAGAAGAGAAGGCATACATCATTTTCCAGCGTATACTGCTCTGCTGAGGTGGATGACTCGATAGAGATAGAGATAAAGCCTGAGGATTACCGCCTGGATACATACCGCGCAGGAGGAGCCGGCGGACAGCACGTCAATAAGACGGACAGTGCTGTAAGGATCACGCACTATGCTACAGGCATCGTGGTTCAGTGCCAGAATGAGCGAAGCCAGCTGATGAATAAGGAAATGGCCTTCAAGATGCTCAGAAGCAAGCTCTATGAGTACTACCAGAAGGAGAAGGAGAAAGAGAGGGAAAAGAACGCAATAGTAAAGAAGGACATCACATGGGGAAGCCAGATCCGCAGCTACGTATTCCAGCCCTATACGCTTGTAAAGGACCACAGGACGAACTACAGCACTGGGAATATCCAGGCTGTCATGGATGGAGATATCGATGAGTTTATCGAAAACTATCTTCACTGGAAGAAAGAGAATTAGCCTGATTCTGACTCTGATATTCTTAACAGCGGCTCTTAAGGCAGAGCCTTACCGCATTGGCCTTGTAATAGACGCTGAGATTCCAGTGCCCTATGTTGATGCATTTGAGAGCCTGCTGAACTTCTCAGCCCGGAGCGTGAGCAACCCTGATTTAATAGACGCAGCGCATCAGCGTGACGAGTTTAACAGCGTCGTAAGCTATATGAAGGCCTTATCAAGTGCTGCCCGCAGTGAAAGGGACAGGTCTTCAGCAGTTAAGGATAGCGTTGATAAGGAAAGCTCGTATGAGGCAGAGGTAATTAATCTCGATTTAAGTGCTGAGGATGTCTATTATCTTTCCATCAGCGACAGCGTTGCCATAGATTACTTAAAGCTTTTATATGACCTTGATGAGATCTATTACATAAGGACAAGGGAAGAATTCTCTCTTGGGGATGTTGAGATATATCTTGATGGAAGATGCCTGTTCCGCTTTGTCTACTCAATCTACGTTGAGACCTCCGCGGAGGCTGAGATTCTCTCATACCTTCTTCTGCGCTACCGGGGAAGCGGCTATGCTCTTGTAGTGCTCTCTGGCAACGTAGCAGCATCTGTCATGGTTGACAGACGCCCTGCTGAGCGCTATCTCTCATACATCGTGCTTCCTTTCGGGATGCACCGCGTTGAGTTTATCAGTCCATCCTACGAGCCATACAGCATGGACATTTACATAGATGAGCATATAGAGCATATAGAGTATGATATGAGGAAGGTAAGGACAGTTCCCTTATTCATCTCCACTGTGCCTTATACTGATGAAGTGTACTATCAGGGGCAGAGAGTAAGGGCAGGATTTGTCGATGAGACTACGTACCCGTTCTCGATAATCGTGAATAAGGAGGGTTTTGAAAGCCGCACCATACAGTCTGACAGGGGAGAGCACAGCGTGATGGTAACTCTCCTTCCCTCCAGGCTATATGATTCAGAGCGCCTCAGTGAGAAGAAGAATGAGTTCTATACGCATCTTTTAATCACGCTTCTCTCATTCGGTTCATCGGTTGCAATAGGAGTTGTCTCAGATATATACGAGACTGACTTATCCCCGCTTACGATGGCAGCAAGCGGAGTCAGCCTTCTGGAGCTTATAAGGACGCTTACAGCGTTATTTGAATACAGGGATGCGCTTGAGTACGGAATTTAGGAGGATAAATGGCGTTTTTTGCAAAGATCGGAGAAAAGCTGAAGAATCTCTTTACTTCAGAAAGGATTGATGAGTCATTCTTTGAAGAGCTTGAAGATACTCTTATTGAAGGCGACCTTGGTGCACGCCTCACTGGCGATATAACAGACGAACTGAGGAAGAAAGCAAGGGAGGATGGCGCATCGAGCGATGAGCTGCAGAGGATGATGAAAGACCTTTTAAGCCCGTATATAAAGACTGTGGATATAAATCCCTCTCCTGATGATATCTCCCTCTTCATGTTCCTTGGCGTAAACGGGGTAGGAAAGACTACTACGATAGCAAAGTTCGCAAAGTACTATACTGAAAGGGGAAGCAAGGTACTCCTGGCTGCGGCAGACACGTTCCGCGCAGCAGCCATTGACCAGCTTGATGTGCACGCAGAGCGCCTGAATGTAAGGATTGTAAAGCAGAAAAGCGGCTCAGACCCGGGAGCAGTAGTCTTTGATGCCATTACAAGTGCTCGCGCACAGGGAGAAAACCTCGTGCTTGCAGACACTGCAGGAAGGATGCATAACAAGGAGAACCTGTTAAAGGAGCTCTCAAAGATCGATAAGGTAATAAGATCTCGCGGCATTAAGGATGAGAATTATTACCGCTTTCTGGTAATCGATGCTACAACCGGGCAGAACGGGCTTTCACAGGCAATGCTCTTTTCCAAGGCTGTAGATATCTCGGCAATAATCCTTACTAAGTATGACAGCCTTGCAAAAGGCGGCTCTCTTGTCCAGATTGGAAAGTTTCTTGACATCCCGATTGCATTTGTCTGCACTGGCGAAGGCTATAGTGATATCAAGCCATTTGATAAAGAGGAATTCCTCAATGCACTGGTAGGTCTTTCTTGATAGTATTTCTTCTTCTCCTTCTTCTGAATCAGAGCGTTTTCTCTTCTGTCTATGAGAGCAACGCACTTGCAATGGCCCTTGAAAAAAAGGACGCTCTAAGTGGCACTGGCTATGAAAGAGCAGATGATGATCTTGGCTACACGCTCTATCTTGATGGAGCAGTCATTGAAAAAAGAAGTGACAGGGAAAACGGCTACATAATCGAAAGGGATGGAAAAACTGAGGAGTACATACTCGATGAGAGCGGAAGGATTGTTGAAGAGAGGCGCGAGGGAAAGATTTCTCGTAACAACTATGCAGAAAGCGGGCTGCTGCTATCATCATCAGTAAGCTCAGGCAATCAGATCATCTCATTTACATCATACTATTACGATGCATCAGGCAGCCTTATAAGAGTTGACGGGCTGTCA
>CAZHQL010000103.1:3106-6956 GCA_964534915.1 uncultured Spirochaetaceae bacterium
TATTCTCTCCCGATGGCTTTTACTTTGAGCGCGATGGAGAAAACTTCCTGATCCGCGATGGCATAAACATCGTTGAGAACACTGCAGAAAGCAATGTAAGGGAGAATGCGGACGGAACTGTGAGCGTGCTTGAAGCTGATGGCGCACTCAGGCTCTATTCTCCTTCCGGCCTATTGCTCAGGGAGACATATGACGAGCGCTATACTATATTCACATACGACGATGAGGGACTTCTTCTTAAAGAAGAGAGTGTTGATGGAGATGACATTACTATCCGCTGTTTTTCTTCCGGCACTCTTTCAAGAATCGAGTACTACAGATCAGCAGCTCTTGAGAGAAGAGTCATTTACGATGAAGGCTCAATTACTGAAGAGCGCTACCGTGATGGCTCAGTCTATGCCATAATCGAGTATGACAGGGATGGGCGCACTATAAAGGGAATAAGGACATGAGCACTCTTAAGATCATCATCCGCTACTCAGCATCGCGCTATAACAGGCACAGGCTCTCATCAGTAAAGATTGCGCTTTCCTTTGCACTGAGCCTTGCAGTCATCATGATAATCCTTTCTGTTATGGCAGCTCTGCAGCAATCGCGCTTTTCAGCAATACGGGATATAAAGAGCTTTGATATCCTCATTGAAAACGGGAATCTTAGCGAAATAGAGGCTCTCTATCCTGATGCACGTGTCTTTGCCTACAAGGAAGGCTATGCACTTCTTGACGGGAGCGCATATATTATCCGCTACATAGACGAAAGCTATGATGGAAGAATAAATATCATTGCAGGTGATGAAAGCGGCCTGCTTGTTCCATACAGCCTCTATACATCTTCATTTAAAAGAGAGTATGACTACTCGAGCGTTGAGAGAAGGGGAGGACGGAGTGTGGCTGTGAGAAGAAATCTTGCGGCAAGCGGAGCATACTATACAGGGCTCTCTGACTTTGACTCATCGTATGCATTCCTTCCGCTTTCAGATGCGCCCGAGGATGCAAGAAGCTATGTAGCTGTCAAGGGCTCTGAAGATGTATTGCCTCTTGATAAGAAGGGGATTTCATACAGCTTATGGAAAGACAGGGAAGCAACGCTTTATTCAGCATTCTCTCTTGAGAACTTCTTAATGCTCTCTGTCCTCATTGTCCTTCTTCTTGTAGTCTATGTCGAGATAATAGATGAGGCGCGCACATTCCTGAGGCACAAGAAAAATGAGCGCATTGAGCTTGAGATAATGGGCATGGGGAGAAAAAAGACTGTTTTCATATTCATCTGCTCTTTTCTTTTAATACTTTTCTCAGGCGCACTTTGCTCAATAGCACTCTCTGAGACAGGAGTGTTCCTGTTTTCCCTGTATCTGGCGAAAATAGGGTATTATTCAGATCTTTCTCTGAACTATGTTCTGTTTTTGAAGATAAACGCTGTATTCTTCTTTCTCTCTGCTCTTACAATACTTTACATGGCAACGCGAGGGAAAAAGAAAAGCATAATGGAGGAACTGAATGCCTGATATAATCCTCAAAGCCGAGGGCCTGCATAAAAGCTATGGGAACCTTGAGATCATCAAGGGCCTGGATTTCAAGATAAGCGAAGGTGAGAGCACTTCAATAGTAGGAAAGAGCGGGAGCGGAAAGAGCACGCTCCTTTCACTGCTTGCACTTCTTGAGAGGAAGGATGGCGGAAAAATATACTACTACGGAAAGGATAGCGATACTTTCACGGAAAAAGAGATCTGTGCGCTCAGAAAGCACACAATCGGCTTTGTCTTTCAGAACTCACTGCTATTTGAGGATTTTTCTGCAAAGGAGAATGTGATGCTCTCTCTTTCTGTCTCGGGAGTGAGGAAGAAGGAAGCAGAGGAGAAAGCTGAGCAAGTCCTTTCTCTTGTTGATTTGAAGGACAGGATGAATCATCGCCCGAGGGAGCTTTCGGGAGGAGAGAGGCAGAGAGCTGCCATTGCGCGGGCGCTTGCACCGGGTGCATCGCTTCTTTTCCTTGATGAGCCCACAGGGAGCCTTGATGAGGAGGCAAAGGAGAATGTTGAGTCCCTCCTGTTCAATCCTGACTTTCTTTCTGGGAGGGCTTTTATAATAGTAACTCACGATGAGGAGCTTGCATCAAGGACAGAGAAAAGATACACGCTCCGCGGAGGCATCCTTGAATAAGGTGTACGTTCTGAGGAAGATGGGCTCAGGGATGGGCTTTAAATACATTAAAAGCGTCTTTACCCCTGCGCTTCTAATCCTTCTTGTATCGTTTATGTTGAACTTTGCAATCATATTCATAATGAGCATGGCAGAGGGCATTGAGAGGATTCTTATCTACCTTGGTTCAGGGGATATCGCAGTATCTGAGCCTCTTGTTGATGATATAGAGGCTGAAGTCTTTTATGTAAAGAGCTCATCTGCTCTTGCTTTCAGCTCTTCTGGAAGCATCCCTTTATATGTAAAAGGAGTGGACTTTTCTTCATACTTTACTAAAGAGAGAAAAGAACTTTTGGCCTTAGCCCTTGATGATTATAGCACTGTATTGAATCCCATCATAATAAGCCGGAAGAACGCTCAAGAGCTCTCAGCCGGAATAGGAGAGCGCTTTACGCTGCTTATCTACGAAGAGGAGGCAAGGAGGACAAGGCCGCTTTTAGTAACGGTTGCGGGCCTCTATGACTCAGGATACAGTGAGTTTGACTCATACCTTTCATACATTCCAATAGAGCGCATGGAAGCGCCCCTCTGCACTGAGATTGTCCTTTCTGATCATTCAAGGCTATCCGAGACGCTCTCATCGCTTTTCTCGATGGGATACAGAGCAGAAAGCTACAAGATTATCTACAGCAGGATATATGAGAACGTGAGATCGAGCATTAAAGTGCTCTATGCTGTCTTTGCCCTTCTTGCTCTTCTTGCATCGTTTTTTTCGGGAAACATCTCGCTATCCTACATTGAGCGCGACAGGAAGGACATAGCACTTCTGTTCCTCTCAGGCCTCAGCGAAAAGGATATCAAGAAGATATACGCAGCGCTTACCATGCTTTCAGTCCTCATTGCCCTCATTGCAGGGCTTATCCTTGCAATCATTTTTTCCCGTTTTACTCCGCAGCTTCTCTTTTTTCTCTCAAAGAGCGGCTTCAGGGCAATGGATGCATACTTGACATCATTTGAGATAAAAGTGCCGCCCCTTGCTCTTCTTTTGATTAATGCATTTCTGCTTTTGTTCTCATACCTTTCCCTTACCCTTGCCTTAAAGGTTTTAAAGAGCGTGCCGCTTGGAGAGACCCTTAAGGCAGAGTAGAAAAGAATGGGCTTTTTCTGCTATATTAAACGCCATGAACTTTGAAGTATTCAGCATAGGAACAAGCGGTATGATGCCCCTTCCAGGGCGCTTTCTTACATCCTCCCTCGTAAGAAGGGAAGGAAAGCTCTTTCTCTTCGATGCAGGGGAAGGAACGCAGGTGTCACTGAAGATGCTGAACCTTAAGTGGAAGAAGATAGATGCAATCTTTATTTCCCATATGCATGCAGACCATGTAACCGGACTGCCCGGAATTTTAATGCTGACAAGCCAGGTAGACAGGTCTGAGCCCCTTTATATCTACGGACCTGCAAAGATAAAGGATTATGTCGAGCAGAACAGGAAGATTCTCGATATGTACATAAACTATGAAATCATAGTAGTGCCTGTAGAGAAGGGGACTATCCTGGAAGAAGAAGATTTCCGCATTGAGGCATTTCCTCTCAGGCATACAAAGCCATGCTATGGCTATAGCCTTATAGAGAAAGAGAGAAAGGGAGAGTTCTTTCCTGAAAAAGCTCTTTCTCTTAAGATTCCCAAGGGGCCGCTGTGGGGAGCGCTTCAG
>CAZHQL010000104.1:0-6841 GCA_964534915.1 uncultured Spirochaetaceae bacterium
TGGCTCTGTTCAGATAGACCTTTCTGAGATAGGGCTGGACAAAAAAGTACTGCTTCGCAAGGACGGGACCACAATCTACATAACACAGGATATAGGAACTGCCATAAGGCGGCATGATGACTATCCGTTTGACTCTCTTATCTATGTTGTGGGCTCTGAGCAGGCATACCATTTCAAGGTACTTTTTTATATCCTCAAGAAGCTTGGCTACTCATGGTCTGATGAGCTCTATCATCTCTCTTATGGCATGGTAAACCTTCCGGAGGGCAAGATGAAGAGCAGGGAAGGAACGGTAGTGGATGCAGATGACCTTTTGTCTGAGCTTGTAGAGCTTGCGAAGAATGAAATCATCT
The DNA here is from genome assembly GCA_964534915.1 of uncultured Spirochaetaceae bacterium. Classification (GTDB taxonomy): domain Bacteria; phylum Spirochaetota; class Spirochaetia; order Sphaerochaetales; family Sphaerochaetaceae; genus Ornithospirochaeta. The sequence goes on from CAZHQL010000104.1 coordinate 354, forward strand.
CAAAGAACAGGGAAAGAGAAGTAGATGATGTTAACTCAACTGCGCATAGCATCGCACTTGCTGCCCTTAACTACTACCTTCTGCAGGTAAGCCCTGCGCGCGACATGATCTTTGATCCGAAGAAGAGCATCTCATTTAACGGAAACACAGGGCCATACCTTGAGTACATGGGTGCGCGTATTTCATCCATACTGAGGAAGGCAGAAGAAGAGAAGATCACGATAGACAGAGTTGATGGAAATGTCCTGGATAAGGATGATGAGAAGACTCTTATCAAGCTTATATCTGACTATCCTGAGATCGTGAAAAAGGCATCAGAGAGCATGGACCCGTCCATAATCGCAGCATATCTCTATTCTGTTGCAAAGACATTCAGCCATTACTATCACGATAACCAGATAATAAAGGCAGAAACGGATGCTCTTATCAAGAGCAGGCTTGCACTTTGCAAGATGGTTCTCCAGACGCTCAAGAATGGCTTTGCCCTTGTTGGAATTCCTTTCCTAGCGTCCATGTGAGAGCATTGCAGCAAATGCTGCTGTAACAGAATTAAAATCACTGTAGCCGTTTATAAGGGCCCTCTCGAGGCTGATTTCAAGATAGGATGATAAGAGGGGGCTTATAAGAGCAGCATTCTTTGTAAACTTTTCACACAAGATTCCGCACTGGCCTTCAATTGTCAGAGCAATGCTGCGCCACGCATCATACGATTTTTCTTCTGTTGAGCGCAAAATCAGAAGAGTCCTTAAATAGTCATAGAACTCTTCAGAGAGGAAAAGGTCCTCCCAGTGACGCACAAGGTCATTAGAGGCAGAAGATGCATCGCTGTTGAGGTTTATCTTATAGCTTTTCCTTATAAGGCGCATATGGAAGAACTCATGCATTGCGCTTATTATCTCTTCCTTGCTCCTGTAGTAGTAATAAATGCTGGCTTTCTTTATCCCGATCTCATCTGACAAAGTGCTCATGGAGTAGTTCTCCATTCCCCTCTGGCTTATGATCTCTGCGCTCTTGATGAGTATTATGTCTTTTTCAATCATGATAGAAATCTACCAAACGGTCGGTAGAAATTCAAGCAGTTTTTCCCATTTTTCCCTTTTTCTTCTCATTTTGCCTTCACAATAATTTTTCTCTGGTTTAGAAGAAAGGGGAAATCTAAAAACAGAGGAATTGAATAATGTACGCATTAGTTGAAATTCTAGGCAAGCAGTACAAGGCAGAGGAGGGCAAGAAGGTGCTAGTAGATCTTCTTCACCTCGAAGAGGGTGCCAAGTACGAGACAGAGAAGGTTCTTGCTGTAGTTGACGGGGATGTTGCTAAGTTCGGAACTCCTTATGTAGAGGGTGCAAAGGTTGAGGCAACTGTCGGCGCAGTAAAGAAGGGCGAGAAGATAAAGGTTTACAAGTTCCATAGAAGAAAGGGTTACAGAAGGACCCAGGGACATCGCGAGAAGTACCAGGAGATTACATTCTCCAGACTTCAGGGTTAAGGGAGGAGTTGTATGGCACATAAGAAAGGTGGCGGATCCTCTAAGAACGGAAGAGATTCAAACGCACAGCGCTTAGGCGTCAAGAGGTTCGGCGGACAGCTTGTCAAGGCCGGAGAGGTTATCGTAAGGCAGAGGGGAACAAAGATCCATCCGGGAGCAAACTGCGGACTTGGAAAGGACTACACTCTCTTTGCTCTTGTAAGCGGAACCGTACAGTTCTCCGACAGGAAGAACAGGAAGTACTGCAATATCGTAGAAAAAGCAGAGTAATGTTCGGCTTCTCAGACGAGACATATTTAGATGTCTCCAGTGGCAACGGAGGCGCAGGCTGCGTCTCCTTCCACAGGGAGAAATTCGTCCCCAGAGGCGGCCCCGATGGCGGGGATGGCGGCAAAGGGGGCGATGTTGTCTTTGTAGTAAAGGACAATTTAAGGACATTAGGGCATTTAAAGGCTGTAAGGGCCTATAAGGCTGAAAACGGGCGCCCGGGGCAGGGCGACAGGTGCTTTGGAAGAAACGGCCGTGATGTTGAGATCCCGGTCCCGCCCGGCACAGTGCTACGCGATGCAGGGACAGGAAAAATCATCAAGGACTTAACAGGACTGGAGCGCTTTGTATTTTTAAAGGGGGGCAAGGGGGGACTTGGAAACTGGCACTTCAGAACAAGTGTCCGCCAGGCTCCGCGCTATGCACAGCCCGGGGAAAAAGGCATTAGCATGAGAGTAGGAGTTGAGCTCCAGATCATAGCAGACATCGGCTTTGTCGGCTTTCCGAATGCAGGAAAGAGCAGTCTTTTAAACATGCTTACAAATGCACGCAGCAAGGTTGCTGGCTACCCGTTTACCACAAAAATCCCGCAGCTCGGGGTAATGCGCTATGACGATAGGGATGTAGTGCTTGCAGATATCCCGGGAATCCTTGAGGGAGCATCCACAGGCCTTGGGATGGGAATAAAGTTTCTAAAGCATATATCAAGGACAAACGGGCTTGCATACCTGATAGATGTAAGTGATGAGCGTTTCATCGATGCCTTCGATATCCTAAAAAACGAGCTGAGTGAATTCTCCTCCTCCCTTGCAGAAAAAAAGAGCATCATAATAGTAACCAAGATGGATGATGCCGAGGATGCTGAAGAGAGGTTTCTTAAGATCAAGGAAAAGTATCCCGAGATTCCATGCCTACCGCTTTCAATCTATATGGATGAGCTTTTGGAGCCTGTAAAGAGAGCCTTCATGCGCCTTGCAGAGCATGATGATGAAAAGGCATCAGCAGATGGCTTTACTACCAGGGTGAACAAGGATGCAGAATACAGAGATGAAGCGTAGGACAGCACTCCTTGGAGGATCATTTGATCCTGTGCATAAGGGGCACCTGAATTTAATCCACGAGGCATACAGCCTCGCGCAAGTTAAACACGTAATCCTTATCCCTGCGCTCATTTCAAATTTCAAGCAGGATGTAGCGCCGCTTGAGTATTCAGTGCGCTTAGAGCTTTTAAAGCTTGCAATAGATGACTACAGGGATGCATTTGCCGACGATGATATTGAGATAGAGATATCGACTATAGAGCGTGAGAGGGGAGGCATTTCCTACACAAGCGATACCATACGGCACTTTCTGCCGCTCTTTGCTGATGGGGGTAAGATAAACTTCATAATAGGGGATGACCTTTTAGAGAACCTCGATAAGTGGCATGAATATGAGTACATAAGAGAAAATGTTCGCTTTCTCTGCTTTGTGCGCGATGGAAAAGCAAGGAAATATCCAGAGAGCGCTGATGTTCACTTCTTTAAAAGCAGGAAGGACTCATCATCAAGCACTGCTGTGCGAAGAGGAAGAGTTGAAATGCTTTCAGAAAGGGTAAGGGTCTATATTGAGAGCCATGGACTATACAGAGCTTAAGAGCATCATGAAGGAAAGGCTTCCTGAGAAGAGGTTCATGCACTCTGTGGGGGTAGCAGAGACTGCAAGAAGCCTTGCAAAGAGATTCTCAGCAGGCGAAAGCGATGCATTAATCGCAGGAATATACCACGATGCATACCGCTATATAGAAAAGGAAGAAGCGCTGAGGATTGTGAAAGAAAATTCAATTGAAGTATTCAAGGAAGAGCTTGAGAATGAAAGCCTGCTGCATGCTCCAATTGCCGCGTTCTTCATGCCTCGCGATGCAGGATGTGTAAGCAAAGAGTGCATAAAGGCAGTGCGCTGCCACTCGCTTGGATCAAAGGATATGGGAATACTTGGGGCTATAATCTACATAGCAGATTACACAGAGCCAGGCAGGAAGCACCTTGATGATGAGGAGAGGAAGAAGATCTTTTCTCTTGAAAGCCTTGAGAAAATGGTTCTCTATGTAATTGAGAAGCAGAAAGAGTATTTTAATCAGATTGGAATTAAAAGCGCAGCTGTCACTGATGAACTCTGCTCTTTTCTCAGAAGCGGAGGATGTTTTGAAAGGCTTGTGGAAAACTGACTTTTCTCTTAGCATGAGGTAGAAATATGAAAGAAGAGATAAGAAAAAAGGCTGAGAAAATTGAGAAATTTCTGTCTGAGCATAAGGTAAGGGATACACTCATACTGGATTTAACTTTAGAGTGCTCATGGACTGACTGCTTCGTAATAGGAACCGTGACTTCTTTTACGCACTTAAGGGGTGTTGTGCATCAGATCTGGGGCCTTTTAAATGAAGAGGGCCTTGAGGTATCAAACAGGCATAAGAGCCCAGGGGATGATGGCTGGGAACTGATAGACTGCGGAGATATAATCATCCACCTTATGAGCGCAGAGCTCAGGGAATTCTATAACCTTGAAAAGCTCTGGAAGAAGAGCTGAGTCTCAGATAACGTGGAGCAATCTCCACTTTCCCCTTAGCCACCTTGTGACAAATGCAGCACCGCGCGCATACCAGTCGATGAACATGCCGCAGTAGACACCGAATAATCCCATGCCGAGCGCTGCTCCAAGAACCCTGGCACACAGTACCCTGAACAGCCACATTGATATAATGGAGACGACCATCGTGAACTTCACATCCCCGGCAGCTCTGAGGAAGTTTGGAATCGTGAATGCAAGAGGCCAGAAGAAGATCGTCTGAATCAGGCAGAGCCTTGTGTAGTCTATTGCCATGCGGTTTGCTTCCTCTGAGAGGTTGAAAAAGCCTGCAAGAGCAGGGGAAGTTATGAACATCACAAGGCATGTGATGCCCATCAGGGCATAAGTGAGAGTAAGGAGCTTCCTGGCATAGTGCTTTGCCTGATCGTACTCTTCTGCGCCGCAGCACTGTCCGATTACTGTCACGCTTGCACTTCCTATTGCAGAGCCCGGGATATTTGCAAATGTTCCAAGATTATTGTAAACAGCGTTTGCCGCAATCGATGCTGTTCCGAAGGATGCGATGGTTGAGGCAACGAGGATCTTTCCAAAATGGAAGATGCCGTTCTCTATTCCAGAAGGCAGAGCAATCTTCATGATGCGACCAAGCATATCAAAGCGCGGCCTTATTTTCCAGAGCCTTTCAACGCGGATTGCCCTCTCTGGACGCGTAATTACAACAAGCATTATTACAGATGCTGTAACGCGGGAGAGAAGCGATGCCATTCCTGCTCCAAGGCTGCTCATGCCGAGGGCGTAGATCATAACGGCATTTCCCGTTACGTTCACGATGTTCATCACAAGCGAGACTGACATCGTTATCTTGCTTTTGCCCATGCTCCTGCAGATGGCATTGCAGCTGTTTGTCACAGCTAAAAACGGAAATGATACTGCGATGGGAAGCAGATACATAATTGCAGCGTTATGCACATCCTCATCAATGCTGCCGAATACGAATTTTACTATCCATTCCCTGCAGCTTAGAAGAAAAATCATGATGATAAGTGCAAATGCAGATGCAAGGTAAATAAGCTGCTTGACGGCCTCTGATGCGTTTTGCCTGTCCTTTCATCCAAGGTACTGCGAGCAGACAACGGCTCCTCCTGTTGCAAAGGCGCTGAAGACGAATACAAAGAGGTTTGCAAGGCTGTCAACAAGGGATACTCCGGATACTACAGCTTCCCCTTCGGATGAAACCATTATAGTGTCCATCATTCCGATTGTTACATTCAGCAGTGTCTCGATAAGAAGCGGGATAATAAGAGAGAGGAGGAACTTATTATCAAAAAGAAGATCTTTTCTATCGATATTTGCTCTAGCCATGGCCCATTTATTACAACGTAATTAAAGTTTTGTTAATACCTTTTTCAAAAGTCAAGAAAAATATTGAAAGGCTTGTATTTCCGCAAATAGACATTCGCTTAATTTTAAATAATATCAGGGAAGTTTGCTTTCACTTTCCGCCACTTTCATAAACTTTGGTGTTCTCAAAGAGGAAAAAATGTGCTATTTTGTGAGCATGAAAAAGGTTATTTCAGTTCTGATAACGATAGTCCTGATACTGTCCCTCACATCGTGTGATGGACTTATAGATTTCATGGGCTCAATGGGCAATAACGTATTGGGTTCTGATACCACTGCAGCCAAGGAAGCAATTGAAAGCATCACTGATGTAACGCCCACTGATGTTGGAGGCGAAGACATCACTATTGGCAGCAGTATTTCTATTGCTGTCAGCAACAATGGTGATGAGTCTACGATTACTGTTTACGTGGGTGGAGAATCATTTGACTTTGACCTGGATAGGGAAATTAAAAGCGTTCTTCCATCCATTGATGATTCCACAATTGATGAGATTTTAGATGCATTGGGCAGTGATGCTAATGAAAAGCTCCTTGTGACCTCCCTGGCTAGTGAAGTTGAAAATGACGTTGCTGAAGCGGCAAGCGGAACAGCAACTATCATCAAGGCTATTTTAGAGTCTTTTTACACTGATTCAAGTGATGACTCCGGTGGAGAAACAGGGGAAGAATCTGGTGATGAATCAGGCAGTGATATTCTGGATATAGTATCTGACTTATATGACTGGCTTGGTATGATATCAGATACAGACTCCGGTTATGAAGTA
>CAZHQL010000105.1:0-6752 GCA_964534915.1 uncultured Spirochaetaceae bacterium
GCAATAGAAGAGGAATACCGTTTCTTCAGCTATGGCGATGCGATGTTCATCAGAAGCTGATGAGATTAAGTATTTTCTCTGTTGTCTCTTCAATGCCCGAGCTTCCATCAATTTTAATTAAGCGGACACCTTCAGGAAGCGATGAGAAAGCCTTTAAGTATTTTTCCCTTATTTTCTCAAGGAGCGCTTCTTTTTCATAGATTTCCTTTTCCTCTCCTCTTTTGTTGATCCGCTCGATGCAGAGACGGGGATCAGTGTCTATGAATATTACGGCCTCAGGGTGGGGAAAGTCATTTATCTTTTTTATTTCTTCCATCTTTATATCAAAGCTCTGGTATGCAAGGGTTGAGTAGAAGTACCTGTCAGAGATGACAATGCGCCCGCGCCTGATGTTCTCCATGATCCCGTCCTTTCCATAGATATGGTTTGCCCTGTCGGATGCAAAGAGGTATGCAAGAGAGAGCTCATGAATTTCAATTTCCCCCTTAAGGACCCTTCTTATGAGCTTCCCGATCTCGCCGTCGGTGGGCTCGAATGTAGTAAAGACACTCTTTCCCCTCTTCTCAAGCTCTTTTTTCAAAAGCATTTTCTGCGTCGTAGTTCCTGCACCGTCAAGGCCTTCAAGCACGAAAAAACCATCAATAATACCGCTCATCTTTATTCCTACTGCTTATTTAATGGAAAATAATGTAATATATTTGATTATATTGTTGCAGAGGAGAAAATGAAATACCACTCACCACTTAGAATTGTAATTATTGCATTTATTACGCTAATGGTGTTCTTAGTAGTATCCCTTGCGGCAGCTTATGTTTTCAATATATATTCGCCAACTGATCTTCTTGTAGAGAAGGCTCTTGAAAAGCTGAGGGGCGAAAGCGGCTTGGAGCTCTCATTTTCCTCCCTTGAGAGGAATATAAGAGGGAATATCACGCTTGATGATGTATGCCTCTCAGTAAATTCAAGATGCATTGTCCATGTCGGGAGAATAAGAGTCTCAAGCAGTTTTTTTTCCATCATCATGAGCCTCTTTACTGGTGGCGGCCTTTTCAATATAGACTTTATTTCACCTTCACTCAGCATCACGGATTCAGATCTGGAAGCACTTGTTGCGCTCTTGAGCAACAATGAGGCAGGAAATGATAGCGCAGAGCCTGAGAGTGCTAAGGAGTATATATTCAACCTTCATTTCTATGGCCTTGATGCAGAGTATTCTTCCACTATAGTCAGCGATGCAGAAGTATTTCTGGCTTTGAGCACAAGAGAGGGGCTGAGGAGCGCTGAAATAAGGCTTGATGAGCTCTTTCTTTCTTCTGGTGATTTCACTCTCAATCTAAAAGGCCAGGAAGCAAGGCTTTTAAAGAGGGACGATCACTACCGCTTAAGTGCAGGATTTTCATCTCTGAGCCTCTCTTATTCTGATTACAGCGCATCCCTTTCAGATATAGCGCTCTCAGCAGGACTGAATGGCCTTGATGAGATCTCTCCTGATTCCATCAATCTTGATCTTTCATTCTCATCGGGCTCTCTTGCCTATAGCGATGTTTTCTACTCAAGCATCGCAGCATCCTACATCAGCTATTCTCCTGATGACATTACTGCAGCAATTTCACTTATAGTTGCATCCTATGAAAGCTTTGCTATAAGCCTCTCTGATCTTTCTCTTTCTTATGACCAGAATTCAAGCGACATCTCATTTGACAGCGTAAATACTGTTATCTACGCAGGAACAAAACCTGCATTCTCATTTAGCAATACGCTTATCAGGACAAATTCAGAAAGCCTGGCAGGATCATTGGATATAGGAGTAATTGATTCATACATAATCAGCGAGTATTTGAATAATGTTTCCTCTGTCAGCCTAAAAGATGTTAATGCCGAATTTGCATATAGTGAGGATATTGAGCTTTTGCTTGCATCCTCTGTTGTTCTCAACAGCCCGGACAAGCTGCTTGATGGATCAAGTGCATCATTTGACTTAAGTGCTTCGTATTCAGTGAAAGAGAGTGCTTTGAAAGACATGGATGCTTCCCTTTCATCAATAGATTTTCCAACGCTTGATGATTATATGAATCTGAATGTCCTTTATGAGAATAAAGGCCTGGAGCTTGCATTCAGCTACAGGGACCAGATAAGCATAAGAGCAGAAAAGCGCGATGAAGTAAGGCTTTATGCAAGGCTGAATGAACTGTCCCTTCATGATTTTGCGCCGCTCATTACTTCCTATTTCCCGTTTTTTGAGGCATACATAGGAGAAAACACGCGCCTTAATGGATTTCTTGATGCAACTCTTGATGAGGATAAGGCATCCATTTACGGCTACTCAGGGGACTTCAGTTATGCACTTGGAATTTCAGAGATACGCTTTATGAACTTCTCATTCAACCTGGCATCCTCCCTTTCATCTGCTTTCTCTTCAGATGAGCTTTCTGTAAATCTGTTCAATATTACGACGGATTTAGTAAGAATCAGCTTTACAGGAAGCATTGACCTTCATGATTTCCTTCCTGGCGGCTCTCTTGTAATAGAGAACACGCAAAGCGGAAATGATTATGTAAATCTTGAGCTAAGCTTGAGTGAGAACAGGATTTATGAGTTCATGCTTGCTGTCCCTGCATTTGAGGAAGTCTTTCTTTCAGGAATCTTCAACTTTGAGGACAAGAGCCACCTTTATAGCAATGCAAGCCTCTATATGAACACATATAACTATGACTTCTTAGTTGATATAAACTTCAGCACTCAGCAGATAAGGGTAGAAAATGATAATGCTGAGTTCTTCTTTTCCTACGGCGATGAGATCTTAAGCCACCTGGTATTTGATTATTTTGTCATACCGCATACAGCACTCCGTATGGATCCGATAGTCCTTAACGGAGGAATAAATTTCTCATTCGATGTAGCAGTGCAGGATCTTGATGCATCCTCATATGACTTTACGATCTTTAATTTCTATCCCTTTGCAGGAGAGCCTGATATTACATTCAGCTTCACCCTTGATGATCAGGGCTTTTCGCTTTTCAATGCATCGCTTGCTGGAAATTCATTTTCACCTATGTATGGAGAGGCATTGTACCTCTTTGATGAGAAGAGCTTTGCTTTCTCTCTAAGAAGCGATGATGAGAGCATTAGCTTAAGCATCACGCCATATGAGGATTATCTTACAGGGCTCTTCTTAATAGAAAACCTTAACGCATCAAGGCTGCGCCTTGCTGAAAGCAGGCTGAATATGAGCCTTTCAGGGCGGGGAGCGGATCTTGACTCGCTATCGTTTTCAGGAAATTTCAGCCTTGGCGGCCCATCCTTGAATGCTTCTGCAGAACTCTATATCAGCAGCAAGGAAATCAGCATCACGGATTTTGCATACGAAAACGGAGGCCTCAGCCTCAGGACCAAGGAGGCTTTCATTGACAGCACAAGGGGTGAAATTGACATCGCTTTAAGCCTTAGATACACAATTGAGCGCCCTGCAAGCAATTTCCCTGTCGATATTGATATGGCACTTTCATTTGATGCAGAGAAGGGCGAGAATCTCTTCAGCTTTGCAAGCAATCTGCTTGAGAATGATTTCTCCTTTCTTTCAGGGCGCCTTGATATATATGATCTGAGCATCAACAACACTTTGAATACAGGGCACCGCTATACAGATATCTCAATCGAGAATGGAAACATTAATTTCTCAGGGCCCTTGCTTACAGGCTCATACAGCATGAATCAGATGAGTCTTGATGCATCTCTTGACCTCCTTCCGATTACTGCGCTCTCTCTTAGGGGAAGACTTGGTGATGATTTTTACCTTGACATCCTGATTGATGATTTAAGCATCGCTGTTGCAAACCCCTTCATAATCCTTCCTGTAGTAATTTTCACTGAGGACTCACTAGCTGATGCCAGGCTTACACTGCTCGGAGGCCCCGGGGACTTCCACCTTTATGGCTCCGTGTGGTCTGAGAAAGTTGACCTTGAAGTCTTCTGGCTTCCAGGGCAGAGGATAATAGGGCACGACATGACCTTCACTGTATGGGACAATGCTATTGAGAGCGTTACAACAGCTGCAAGTTCAATAAATACGGCAACGGGGGAGAGAAAGGCACATAAGGTTCAGCTTGGCTTCTATTTAAATGAGAACCTTGGCCTGGACTACTATACTCTTGATGTCTACATTGATGAGGGAAATGAAGTTGATTACCGTCTTTTGATGACTGCAATGAACCTCGAAATTACAGGAAAGACAAGCGGGCACTTAAATCTCTATCAGGATGAATCCCTTGTACTCCTTTCCGGGGACCTTAGTGCAAAGGACTCTGTGCTCTCACTTGGCACACTGGAAGTTCCTGATTGGTTTGCAGTTGAGGCTAAAACCTACATGGACTTCAATGTCAGCCTTGAGAGCAACAACTCATTTGTGCTCTCCCCTGGGGAGAGTCCGATCCTTACTGCCACTATTGATGAGAACCAGCGCTTCCGTTTCACATCAGACGAAAACGGATATGGCGCAAGCGGCGCAATATCTGTAAGGGCAGGCGAGATTTACTATTTCCAGAGGTCATTCTTCATAAGGGAAGGAGATTTTGTCTTCCGCGAAAGCGACAGATCATCATTTGATCCTCTTATAAACCTCCGTGCATCGCTCAGGACTTTCGACTCAGATGGGGAGAAGGTGGATATATTCCTCATCCTCCGCGATTCAACGCTTAGCAACTTGAACCCGGTCTTTGAAAGCTCTCCGAGCAAGGATCTGTCAGAGATCATGAGCATCCTCGGCCAGTCGATAATAAGCTCAGAGTCATCTGAGAGCAATTTAGGAAGCGTTGTAAGCCTTTTGACAACGGGAATGGATGTCCTTCAGCGCTTCGGAGTAATAAGGCAGCAGAACAGCGGGCTTGAGAGTGCCATAAGAAGCTCACTCAATCTCGATACGTTCTCACTTCATACGAACATAGTTGGAAATTTAGTCTATGACGCAGTTCTGGCTAGCACGAGTGAATCGGGGTTAAATGTCTCTCCGATTGCGCGCTACCTTGACGGGACTGCGCTCTACATTGGCAAATACATAGCATCAGACCTCTACCTTGAGGCCCTGGCACACTTATCTGCAAGACGGAATGCTGAGGATGAGGAAGGCTTCTCGTTCATCTCCAGTGACCTTCTGCTTGATATAGAAGTTTCCCTTGAGTGGGAGAGTCCTATCTGTACATTCTCAGTCTTTACACGCCCAAAAAGCCTTACCCTTGATGACGTGTTCAAATATACAGGAATTAGTTTTTCCAAGAGATTTGTCTTTTAATGGCGAATCTGCTATCCTCTTCAAAGGAGCAATGATGATCAGGATTAAGAAAGCAATAATTTTTTTGCTTATCATGATAATTACAACAGCAGCAGTTCATGCAAATGACTCATCAGCAGGTTCAGGCGCAGAAGATTCTGCATGGTGGGTCGGCATGCCGATTTCCGGTTTTGAGTTCGAAGGCCTTATAAACGTAAGTGCGCGAAGTGCAAACAACACGCTCTCTGAATACGTCGGAGAGACCTTCACTGATGAGCTTTTCAGGAGAATCTATAACACACTGTACGCCCAGAGCTGGGTTGAGTATATTTCTGCTGAGGCTGTCAGGGGAGGAAGCACGGGCGCAAGCCTTATCGTGCGCTTTAACGTCGTTGAGAATCCGATGGTGTCAAGCGTTAGAATAAGCGGAAATGAGAATGTAAGCTCAAGAACACTCCTGGATACACAGAATTACTCTGTCGGCTCCTATATAAGCAGCAATGACTACCGCGTCAATGCCTCCCTCATTCAGGACTATTATCTTTCTCGCGGCTACCGCGATGCAAGCGTTACCTGCACAGGCACTTTCGATGCTACCACAAACACAGAGGAAATAGTATATGAGGTAGTGGAGGGCAATCAGTATAAGATAAGGGAGATTGTATTCTCGGGAGCAGAAGCCTTCACGGAAAAGGAGCTTTCAAAGCAGATTGAAAGCCGCGCGCGAAGCTTCTTCAACAGCGGAAACTTCGTCCAGGCCACAGTGGACCAGGACAGGCTTGCAATCCTCAATTTCTATTACTCAAACGGCTACACTGATGCACAAGTGACTGATGTGGAGGTCATAGAGAGCACTGAGGAAGGAGACAAGACTCATTATCTTAATGTCATCTTCCACATAACAGAGGGCTCCCAGTATTTCTTTGGAACAATTACATTAAACGGAAATACTGTCTACGATAACGAGTACATCCTTTCGATAATCGATGTAGAAGAGGGTGATATCCATGACACTATCGCGCTTCAGAACATGTACCTCAATCTTTATTCGATCTATCAGAACAATGGATACTCATCCTGCCAGATTATACCGGTTCCAACAATAAATGAGGAAAGTCATGTCGTAGATTATCTTATCTACATCACTGAAGGAACTCAGTCCTTCATTGAGGAGATCCGCATTGAAGGCCTTGGAAGGACAAAATCATATGTATTTGAAAGGGAGCTTACAGTCAAGACAGGAGATATCTATAACCGCGATGCAATAATAAGAAGCCAGCAGAATATATACAATACAGGATTAGTAAGCAATATCCGCGTTGGAATGCTTCCAGGAAGCGAGGAAAACGGCATGATCCTTGTCTTTGAGATTGAGGAAGGAAACCAGATGGAACTCCAGTTCGGAGCAACATTCGGCGGCACTCTCGATGAGTTCCCGATCTCAGGCTTCCTCTCCTGGTCGGACAATAACCTCCTGGGAACTGCAAGG
>CAZHQL010000106.1:0-4873 GCA_964534915.1 uncultured Spirochaetaceae bacterium
CTTGAGGGAAACCAGGAATTAGAGGGCTTTGCAAGTACGGTCTCGATAATCATCTCTCTGGTAATAATCCCTGTACTCCTTGCTGTGCTATAGCTTACTTTCTCACTTTGTTGAGCTTCTTATTGATTTCTAAAAGTTCTTCCTTCGTAATCCTTATGCTTCCATCGTACATAAGCCCTGCCATCGAGAGCATCCTTAAAACTGTAAAGCCCATAATCATCTTGCTTATTGCATCCGATGATTTTTCAAGCATTTTATCAGCATTATTTGTCTTCCCGGCAAGCAGCTCTCCAAACTTCCCAAGGGCCCTGGCTGCCTCTCTGTTTGAGAGGATGTCTCCTATCTTATCGTTCAGGGAGAAACAGCCATCGGGGGCTGTGATATCGAACCAGTTGAGAACAGCGCCCTTTTCCTTCAAGCGGTAATCGGGATTCGGTTCATCCACCTTTCTTATCAGGCTTGTATCCCTGCATTCGCCTGCAACGGCAGTGAGGATTGTTTCTCTATCATTCTTGACGCTGAAGCGGAAGAAGTGGTCATCAGCTTTAACTTTATCAACCAGGACTCCGTTTGCATAAAGCTCAACTTCGGGAAGGTTGGAGTAGACAGTGATCTTAACTGTATCTTCTGTTCTGTCAACAAAGCGCTTTGAGCATATGTGTACGAAAGGATCCTCACTGAGCCATGCCTTATAAGCATAGAACGAGTCCTTCTTATATTTTCTGTCAAATGTCACAAGGCCCTTATGGTTCTGTCCGTTCTCTCCGCCCTCGCTTCGCGCATCTGCGCCGAAATCAAACATGTTCCATACATGACTTGCCCAGATGTATTTCCTTGAAAACAGCTGCTTTATGACCTCTTCATGGTAATACGCCTGGTATTCTTCAGTGTAATCGCCTTGCACTGGATTAGAGGAGTGCCAGTTCAATGCTTCACAGCCGTATTCAGAGAGTCCGATCGGGATATCAGGATATTTTCTGTGAAATTCATCCAGCCATGGCCCGTACTCGCTTACATCTCCTCCATACCATCCGAAGTAGTGATTGTATGAGACAACATCCGGAATCTGGATGTACGGATCATCCATTGAGCATGCATAAACTACTGCAATGGCGCTCAGACGGGTCTTATCCATCTTGTGGACCAGGTCATTAAGAGCCTTGTGACTTTCCATAATCTCAGGGGAGGCGCCGTTTATTGTTATCTCATTCGAAAGTCCCCACACGACAATGGAGGGGTGGTTGTAGTTCTGGCATACAAGCTCCTTCATCTGGCTTATCGTGTTCTCGTTCCCGTCGGCAAGGCGTGATGAGATGTATGGGATCTCTGCCCATACGATCATTCCCTTCTCATCGCAGAGATCGTAGAAGTACTGGTCATGCTGATAGTGTGCAAGCCTTATGGTGTTCGCACCGACCTCGCATATCAATTCCATGTCCTCATCGTGCTCTTTTTTCGTTATGGCATTTCCGAGGAGCCATCTGTCCTGATGCCGCGAAACCCCATGTAGCGGATAGCTCTCGCCGTTCAGGAAGAAGCCCTCTGAGCTGTCTATTCTGAATGTGCGCACCCCAAAGCGCGTTGAGACCTCATCAAGGACCTTTCCATTTCGGATAATCCTTGCCTTTGCGCTATAGAGGTATGGATCCTTTCTCCCATGCCAGAAGTGAACACTCTTAACCGAGAATGAAATCTCGTCATTTCCCTTCTTTCTTTCAACTATCTTTCCATCCATGGCAAGGATTTCAATTTCAATCTCATCGCCTTCTTCAAGTGCGACAGGCCAGGTCTTGACGCTGATATCAGCATCCTTTCCATTTACCGTGGGCGTTACAGCTATGCCAGGAGATCCGTAGTAAGAAAGGTCAAAATGCGTCTTGTTTACGCAGATTACATTAACATCCCTGTATAGTCCGCCGTAGAACGTGAAGTCTGCCTTCTGAGGATATACGCGTTCGTTTTTTGAGTTATCAACAGCAATGAGCAAAAGATTCTCGGCATTTACCTCTGGAAGCCTTACTCTCCATGTTGAGTATCCTCCGTCATGCTCTGCTATCTTCCTGTTGTTGTAGTACACTGTGGCACTGCTGTTTGCCCCGTTTATCTCAAGATAGTACTCATCAGCTTCTTCAAGATCCTCAAGAAGAAGCTTCTTAGCATAATAGCACGTTCCCCTGTAGTAGTCGTTTCCACCATCCTGGCCATCTATGCCATTCCAGGTGTGGGGCAGTGTTATGACCGTCCATTCAGAAGGCATTTCTCTTGGCACTTCCATGCTCTCCTGGGAGAAGGACCACCTGTAGTTGATGTTTACTTTTTTCCTCATAATGGCTCCTTATGATGAAGTATAAAAGGACAGAGGTACAAAATCAAACGTTCGATTGCAATTTTAAGTGCCCTTTGTGATATTTAAAGTTTGACTATTCCTCAATGAGTGGCTCTCAAAGGCGGATCTGGAGAAAGGCCTGGAGAAATTTGTAAACGACTTCAACTGAGAAAGCTGCTTGAGGGCCATTTATCTACTTTTTCCAGCTCAAGAGCAGTGCAGATGAGACTATTACTACAACAGATCCTGCATTATGGACGAGCGCTCCGGAGACAGGATTGAGTACCCCCGCCATCGCAAGAGCGATAGCAAGGAAGTTAAGTGCCATCGAGAATGTGATATTCCTCTTTATAGTCCTCATCATCTTCCGTGACAGGCTGAAAAGGAAGACCAGCTTATCCAGGCGGTCGCTGACAAGCACGATTGATGATGCATCCATTGCTATATCGCTCCCGATTCCTCCCATGGCAATGCCGACATCGGAAGCCTTCAAGGACGGGGCATCGTTGATGCCATCGCCGACCATAGCGACATGGGATCCATTCTTTTGCATATCCTTTATCGCATTGAGCTTATCTTCGGGGCGGCAGGAGGAAATTACATTTTCTATCCCGCACTTTCTGGCAATGCTCAGCGCTGCCTTCTCATGGTCCCCTGTCAGCAGGACACTCCTGACACCCAGAGCCTTAAGGCCCGTTACAGCATCCCTGCTTTCATTTCTCAGCGTATCGCTGAGTGCGATAAAGCCAAGGTACTCACCGTCGAAGCATGTATGTATTATCGCATCCCCTTCGCTTGTGTAGGGCGTAGTGTCACTCTCTGCCTTTATGCCGTTTTCCTCAAGGAATGCCAAAGATCCGGAAAGGACTGCTTTCCCTTCAACCTCTGCCCTGATTCCTCGCCCCGGAATCATCTCGAAATTCGAGGATGGAAGCTTATTTTTGCATGCATCGGCTATGGCCTTTCCAAGCGGGTGCTCGCTTGATGATTCTGCGGATGCAGTAATTTCGAGGAGGTTGTCTTTACCGACTGCTGCATGGACTTTTGCCTTTCCTTTTGTGAGCGTTCCGGTTTTGTCGAAAGTTACAATATCGCATGATGAAAGCCTTTCCAGCGCATCCCCGTCCTTTACTAAAAAGCCCTTCTTTGATGCATTGCCGATTGCTGCCATTATGGCAGTAGGTGTGGCAAGTACAAGCGAGCAGGGGCAGAAGACGACGAGTACTGTCACAGCCCTTATAGCCTCCTTTGTGGCAAGGTACACAAGCAAGGCAGCACTCAGTGCGATGATTACAATCCAGAATGCCCATCTGTCTGCAATGCCAACAATCCTGGCCTTCGATGCATCCGCGCTCTCTGTCAGGCGGACCATTCTCTGTATTGAGCTGTCACTTCCATCCCTTGTGGCCTCAACAGTAATGGCGCCATACTGGTTTATTCCCCCCGAGGTGACAGCACTTCCCTTTTCCTTGTCGGCAGGGATGGCCTCTCCTGTCATAACCGCCTCATCGACGCTTGTAATTCCCTCTATGACCACACCATCGCACGGGATTATCTCACCAGGAAGGATCTTGATGATATCTCCGGCTTTGACTTCCTCGCTCCTTATGATCTTTTCTTCTCCCTCTGCAATGATTCTTGCTTTCTCAGGCGTCAGCTTTACAAGCTTTTCTATCCCTTTTTCTGCCTTGGAGACTGTCAGTTCTTCTAAAAGTGCTCCCAGCTGCATGATGAATGCAACTTCTCCGGCGGCAAAGTCCTCGCCAATCATTACAGAGGCAATCAGGGCAAGGGATACTAAAAAGTCCGCTGTTAAATCAAAGGATGTCAATATTCCTATTGCAGCCTCAAGAATGATTGGAAAGCCGCAGAGAACTATTGCAACCCACGCAGGGTTAAATGGAAGAGGTGCGTTAATCAGGCTGAGAATCAGAAAGAGCGCTGAGATTGCAAGCAGCGCAATATCTTTCTTTACGCCTCCTCTTTCAAGGAATTTCTCAAGATTGTGAAGTGCTTCTTTCATATATTTATACCTATACCCCTATAGGTATCATAAAGGGATAATTGAGTCAATTCCCTCAATTCATATTTGCAAAGCGCTCTACGGCCTTTGTGAATTCCTTTATAGTCTTCTCAGCGTCCCCATGCTCAATGCCATCCAGGACGCAGTGCTGTATATGACCTTCAAGCACAACCTGGCCGCAGCGGTGCAGGGCGGACTTAGCCGCATTAATTTGCGACAGTATGTCCTCGCAGGGTATGTCCTCGTCTATCATACGGTCTATGGCCTGTACCTGTCCTATGATCTTCTTAAGCCTCCTGTGAAGGTTTTCTGAATCCATGCACTTTCTCACATCTATTCTCCTTAAGCTATGCCTGAAACAATTTTAAGGACATTACAGCTGTTCTGTACAGTCATGACAATAGAAATATCTATGGTAAACTGAACTAAATATCGTAAATACAAAAATGCTTAGGGACTTCGGAGACCCCTCTGGAGTAATTTTTACTGGATGATTACGGGGGTGATAAGAGCATGGATGTAAT
>CAZHQL010000106.1:4973-6582 GCA_964534915.1 uncultured Spirochaetaceae bacterium
CTCTGGAGTAATTTTTACTGGATGATTACGGGGGTGATAAGAGCATGGATGTAATTTCCTTTATCAGGAAGAACAAGATTGTGGCTATAGCCCGCAGGGTTGATACAAGGCATATTGTTGATGTGGCAAAGGCGCTTGAGAGGGGAGGAGTTAAATTACTTGAAATAACTTTCGACCAGTCTTCTTCCAAATGCATTGAGGAGACAGAGACTTCAATTTCCCTGGTGAAAGATGCCCTTGGAGATAGCATGTGCATTGGCGCTGGTACAGTCATCACAGAAAGTCAGGCATTAGCGGCCGCCAGGGCCGGTGCTGATTTTGCGCTCTCTCCGGATACGAATGTAAGTGTAATCAGGAAGGTAAAGGATCTGGGTATGATTTCGGTGCCAGGGGCATTTACGCCGACAGAAATTCTGACTGCCTGGAATGCCGGTGCTGATATCGTCAAGCTGTTTCCCGCAGGAATTCTGGGCCTTCCTTATCTGAAGGCTGTTCTAGGCCCGATCAGCCATGTTCCTCTCATGGCCGTCGGATCTGTGGATGAGCAGAATGCAGGCTCTTTTCTCAAAGGTGGTTTCTCTAGCTGTGGAATAGGGTCTAATCTTGTGAGGAACGATCTTATTAGTGAAGGAAAGTGTGATGAGATTACTGCATTAGCCCGAATATATGCATCCATTGCTGCAAGCGTGAGCTAAAGGATTTTCTTCCTGGCTAAAGACTTCTTGCGGCCTCAGTCTTCAGAGCTTCTCTGTTTTGTGCGCAGGGACTCAAGGGCCCGTCATTTTAATCACTTGCAATAACTTAATAAGAGTCTTAATATGGCCGTGAAATGAACACCTTCTTTGTAAATAAGTTTAATATAGCAGATGGCCTTGGCCCCGGCGCTTACTCTGCAGGGCACATTCTCTATCTTGCTGTTCTGATTGTAATCATTTTCACCCTCGGTCCTTATTACAAGAAGAGCAGTGAGGCAATAAGGAAGAGAATCAGGAATGTTCTTGCATCCCTTGTACTCATTGATGAGGTGATAAAATACATAGTGCCTCTTGCTACGGACGCGTGGAACTGGGCCTTTCTTCCGCTCCACGTATGCTCGCTCTCGATATTCATCATATGCCTGCATGCAATTACTGGAAGTGACAAGGTTGCAGAAGTGCTATATGCAGTAAGCCTTCCAACGGCTCTGATGGCCCTCATCTTTCCTAACTGGATGATGCTTCCCTTATGGAATTACGAGTCCATACACAGTTTTACTGTGCATATGCTGATAGTAATTTATCCGAGCATGCTGCTTTTCGGAGGATTTATCCCGGTCTTCTCACGCCTTAAAGCAGCAATCATACCTTTTGCTGTAGCAATAGCAGTTGCAGTGACTGCAAATCATTATCTGGGAACGAACTTCTTCTTCCTCAATGGCGGGGATAGCGGAAATCCTCTCTCGTTCTTAGAGCGCTATGTAGGAATGTGGTATATCCTTGCATTCCCTGTAATCGCAGCACTTCTGTGGCTTGGAATGTATGGCATACCATGCCTTGTAAGAAAGAGAAAGATTGGTGTCACTTGCCGAAGTAAATGCAAGTTTTGAAGAAGTGAATGCAAGTTCGCCGAG
>CAZHQL010000107.1:0-6574 GCA_964534915.1 uncultured Spirochaetaceae bacterium
AGCGTTCTGGACCTTTCAGAGAGTGACATGGCTTCTATTCAGCGAGGAATTCAGGATAAGGGGTGAGTCAACTCTTTTTTGACGTAGTATATGCAGTATATGTGCAGATTGCTGAGAAAATAAGGCCGCAACTATACAGTTCTGAGGATGCAGGCATCTGACGTAAATCCTTATATCTGCTGATGTTACGACCCGAGATTGAGCTGAAATTGGAAAAAGAAAAGAGCTCAAACGAGCTCCTTCAGCTTAAATGCCCATCCTGGCTTTCTGTTTAGCCCAGCTGTCCTTGAGGGTGCAGGTGCGGTTGAAGACCATTCTTTCTGGTCTGCTGTCGCGGTTATCAACACAGTAATAGCCGTTTCTCATGAACTGCAGATAGTCACCGACCCTGGCATTCTCTGCTTCTTTTTCGATGTATGCATTCTCAATTACTACAAGGGACTCTGGATTTAAGTCATCAAGGTAATTGCCAGTTGCCTCTCCCGGGTTCTCTGCCTTAAAGAGCTTGTCATACTGCCTTACCTCAGCCTTGATGGCATGATCGCGTGAGACCCAGTGGCTTGTGCCCTTTACTTTTCTTCCGTCGGCTGTAGTTCCTCCGCGGCTTTCAGGGTCATAGGTGGCATGCACTCTCAGGATGTTTCCTTCATCGTCCTTGTCAACACTGGTTGCCGTGATGTAGTAGGCACTCTTGAGTCTTATCTCGTTTCCGATATAAAGCCTGTGGTAGCCCTTGACAGGGTTTTCCATGAAGTCTTCTTTCTCGATGTAGATGTACCTGGAGAATGCGACCTTATGAGTTGATGATGAATCATCCTCGGGATTATCCTCTGCATCAAAGTACTCAGTCCTTCCTTCCTCGTAGTTATCAATAACGACTAAAAGCGGGTCTAAAACTGCCATCAGGCGCTTTGCTCTCTTATTCAAGTCCTCACGTACGCAGAACTCCATTAATGCATAGTCTACAACCCCCTCAACCTTGGCAACTCCTACTCTGTTCACAAAGTCCTTCATGCTCTCAGGCGAGTAGCCCCTTCTTCTTACACCGCTTATAGTCGGCATCCTCGGGTCATCCCATCCTGTTACGAAGTTGTTGTTTACAAGATAGAGGAGCTTTCTCTTGCTCATCAGAAGGTATGTGATATTAAGACGCGCAAACTCATACTGGTGTGGAGCATGCTCAATCCCGTCAATCTCAGTTGCCCAGTCATATGCAGGGCGATGATCCTCGAACTCGAGGGTACAGATGCTGTGAGTGATGCCCTCAATCGCATCAGAAATCGGGTGCGTGAAGTCATACATGGGATAGATGCACCACTTGTCCCCGGTGCGCGGGTGTGAGGCGTGCTTGATTCTGTAAAGCGCAGGATCCCTCATGTTTATATTAGGGCTTGCCATGTTGATTTTAGCCCTGAGCGTATAGGAGCCTTCCGGGTGCTTTCCTTTTCTCATCTCTTCAAAGAGCCTGAGATTCTCATTTACAGGGCGGTTTCTGTCAGGGCTGTTCTTTCCTGGCTCTGTGAGTGTTCCGCGGTAGGCTCTCATTTCTTCTGCAGAAAGAGAATCGACATATGCCTTTCCTTCCTTTATCAGGTTTACGGCAATATCATAGAGCTGGTCGTAATAGTCTGAGGCGTAGTACTCATATTTACCCCAGTCAAAGCCAAGCCAGTGGATATCATCCTTGATTGCATTTATGTATTCCATGTCCTCTTTCTCAGGGTTCGTATCATCAAGTCTTAAGTGGCAGCGGCCCTTGTATTTCTCTGCGAGTCCGAAGTTGATGCAAATGCTCTTTATGTGCCCGATATGCAAATAGCCATTAGGCTCAGGTGGAAAGCGTGTGACGATTTCGCTGTTCGGGACCCTGCCGCTTTTTAAATCATCCTCGATGATCTTCTCAAGGAAATTCAAGGGTCTCTCTTCTCTCTCTTTTTCCATAAGCACTCCTTTCTTGCCTTCCAGAGGGCAATCTAGAATTTGGATAACTGTATCATTATTTTTCTCATCTGTTAATAGAGTTCAACCTTTATTTCCTCATCACTTTTCTCAATAAGGAAGCCAAATGAGGCACTTGAGAAAAATGCATCATTCTCAAGAGTCAGCAGGGCAGATGTTGCAGATGAGAATACGATCTTTTTGCCTTCCTTCCTGACTCTTATCTCATCAGGAATTGAGAGGTAGATCCACTCGGAAAGAGAAGAGAACTTCATATCAGCATGGTCTTTGCGGAATATTATCCTGTCATTCTTGGTGTGGAGCATCAGGAAGCTGACAGTCTCACTGTTATGCCTTATAAGAGCAAGCTTTCCCTCTTCTTCAAGCGTATAGAGAGCTGCACATCTTCTCTCTGCTTTGAATGAAAGAGAGTGGGCACTCACTCTTACCTTTTCAGGCTTGTTGATCCAGTCAATCTTTTTTATCTGCATGTAAGGAATTCTACTCTTGAGAATAAGGGATATTCAAGCTAGTATAGCATCATGATTGCAGTTATAGGCGATGCATCTCTTCTTTTCAGACAGACAGAAAGCGATGTTTTTAAGTGCGAGGTATCAGGATATGGCTATCATGTTGCAAGAAACTTGGCAGAAAGAAAGGCATTTCCTGCTCTCTTTGCCCCCCTTGGCTCTGACAGGGCAAGGGAGATAATCGCAGAAGATATCGTTTTAAGCGAGATTCTCTTTGACCCCTCTCTCTTTTCTCTTCCATATAAGACAAATCTGGAAATCATATACAATACGGGCGCTTACTCAGATTTCTTTTCTTCATCTGCATCAGCGTTCCTTGACAGTGAGACGCTGAGGGATGCTCTTTCCATCCACACAAATATTACAACACTTCATATAAGCTCCAGGCTTCTCAGTGTAAATCCTGCAGCAGCATCGGTTGTAGATGGCGCACTTTCTATTTTGCCAAGGCCCCTGATAGTCCTTGACCTCAATGAGAGGATAGAAAGCTCTGTCCTGATGAAAGCTGCAGAGGCTCTTCTTCCATATCTTGGCGCAGTAATAATGAATGATGATACAGAGAACGCTGAGATCATCAGAAAAGCTGAGCTCTCCCTTGTAAGGAAGAATGGCAATCTGGTCTGCTTTAGATCTGGCAGGGAAGAAAAAATATTCAAGATAAAGGAAATTAAAAGCAACGCTTTTGCATCTGAGCTTCTTTATTTTCTTGACTCATCAGCATCAGGAAACAGCATTACTCTTTCTCTTCTGGAGGAGTTCCTGCAAGCTCTATGAGAAAGATAATAATCCTCACTCTTATAGTTTTCATCCTCTTTACATCCTGCAAGAAGAATGAAGAGGAAAAATACGAGAGAACTGACCGCACTGAGCTTAAAATGGATACTGTATGCACGATATCAGTATTCACGAGCAAGGATGCATCTCTTCTTGAGGAAGCATTTGATCTTATAGATAAGTACTCACGCCTCATTGACATGTATGATAGTTCAAGCGAGATGGCATATGTGAATGAGAATGCATATAAGGGCCCTGTCAGGCTAAGCGATGAGCTGTTTGACCTTATAAGATATGCATACAGCGTTACTGAGTACACAAATGGAGCCTTTAATATCGCAATAGGGCCCCTTGTGAGGCTATGGGGGATTGGAACTGAGAATGCGCAGATTCCCTCTGAAAAAGAGATTGAAAAAATTCTTGAACTTTTAAACTGGCGCGAGATAGTCCTTGATGAAGAGAACAGGACAATAGAGTATCTGAGGCCTGGCATGGTCATAGATCTTGGAGCTGTAGGGAAGGGCTATGTTGCAGACAAGATTGCTTCTTACCTTAAATCCCGCGGCTGCACTGCTGCCATAATAAACCTTGGCGGAAATGTCTATGTAATAGGGAATAACAGGGAAGGAAAGCCCTGGAATATCGGGATACAGAACCCTGATGGCAGCAGCGGCTACTTTACTACCGTTCAGGTCTCTGACGGCTCTGTTGTAACAAGCGGGGGCTATGAGAGAAACTTTACTGACTCAAGCGGCAATCTCTATCATCACATCCTTGACTGCAGGACAGGATTTCCATCCTCATCAGATTTAGTCTCTGCTACGATCATAAGCTCATCCTCTACTCTTGCAGACATGCTCTCAACAGCGTGCTTTGTCCTTGGTTCTGCTGATGCAGCAAGCGTTGTTGAGCACTATGGAGTAGGTGCAATACTGCTTACAAAGGATCAAAGGCTAATCAGGATCGGCGTATAGGAAGTTAAATGCCAGGAAGCTGTCAGATATGAATGAGTCAACAGCCTCATTAAGAGAAGAGTCTGAATAGAATGATGTAAGCACAAAGCCTGCATCAAGAAGCGGCGAAATGATGCTCTCAAGCGTATGGCTTGATTCAAACGTGTCCTTTTTCTCTATCATGCGCTTTAATTCTTTTTCGCTCCTGCTTTTTTCATCTGAGAAGGGAAGAGTGTATTTGACTCTGAGCTTTTTCCTCTCTGCCTTTTTCTCATCGAATATGTAGAGCACCGGGTTTGCAGCTCCAAACATGAAAGTGCCGCCCTTTTTGAGGACCCTCGCAACCTCGCTATAGAGCCCGTCCAGAGATGATATGAAATTGATTGAGTGGGCACTGAAGACATAGTCAATGCTCTTGCTTTCTATCTTTCTGAGGTCCCTCATGTCAGAGATGACTGCTTTTCCCTTGAGGCCGTATTTTTCAAGCGTCTCGTTATCCCTTCTCACCATCTCCTCAGAAATGTCAACTGAGATCACATCTGCGCCATATGCAGAAAGAAGCGGTGTCTGCTGGCCTCCTGCAGATGCAAGAAGGAGAACGCGCTTTTTCTTCATGCCCTCAAGCCAGGAGAGGGGAACGCTTTTATCCGGAGTAAGGCGCACTGAGATTTCTCCGCTCCTTGCCCTCTCAATCTCGTCCTTTCCTGCAGGGATAGTCCAGAAGTTGTTCTTCCGCGCTTCCTCATCCCAGGCTCTTGAGTTGTAACATGCTTCATCCATAAGTCAATAATATTACAAAAGGCTCTTTTTGTGTTATGTTTACAACTATGAAGAAGCCTTTGCGTCTCTTAAAGAAAACCACACTCCTTTTTTTCATTGCCGCTTTAATTCTTGCTATTATCCTTCTTGGCATATGGACAGAGAGCGTCTATGAAAGCCGCAGGAAAGAAGAGCTGAGGCTTTTGCTTGAGAGCGTCATTGCTGAGCGTGGTGAGCTTGGCCTGTTTGACCTTGCAGGAATTCCGACAGAGAGCCTTAACTACGGAAATCTGGATCTCTATCTTGGCGGGCGCGGAGCATGGACGCTCACAGATAGTGAGCTAAGTGATATCTCAGCATACGAGAAAGCAAAGGCATCCACAGTCCAGATAATAAGCTCAAACAGCCTTAGCGATGAAAGCCAGGCATCGGGAGTGATCATAACAGGGGACGGCTACATCGTGACAAACTACCATGTGCTTGGAAAGGAGGGGGCATTGAGCGTAAACTTCTATGACGGCACAAGCGAGAGTGCTCGCATCATAGGATATGACAGCCTCCTGGACATCGCTGTCATAAAGACAGAGAAGGAAAACCTTTCTCCGATTACCTTTTCCGAGCACAGCGCAGCAGTTGGAAGCAGGGCCATTGCAATAGGGCATCCCTATGGCTATGCATGGAGCATGAGTGCAGGTGTGATTTCGGGTCTGGAGCGCACTCTCTTTACTTCCGAAGGCCTTGTGCTTCCATCTCTTATCCAGACAGACAATTTCATAAACCCGGGAAACAGCGGAGGGCCTCTTCTTGACAGCCGCGGTGATATGATCGGACTCATTCTTTCTATCTATTCAACTACAGGAAGAAGCCAGGCTGTCTCGTTTGCAATCCCTGCAGAGATTGTAAAGCGTGTTGCAGGCGATATAATCGAAAGAAGGACGCAGAAGAGGGGGATGCTCGATGTAACTACGCTAGAGCTTAATGCCCAGATTGCATCCTACTTAGGCCTTGATATCAGCCAGGGCATCATGATAAGCGAGGTAATCTCTGGCGGAAACGCAGAGAGTGCGGGCCTCAGGGGAGGATTTGAGAGAGCAAAATACGGAAGCGCATCAGCATATCTTGGAGGGGATGTGATTGTGAAAATCAACGGCAGCGATGTAAGGAATTACTCAGATTATTTTGCAGCTCTTTTTGACACAAAAGGCGGGGATGTTGCAGAAGTGACTGTCTGCCGCAGCGGACGCTACAGAAACTATTCTGTGACTTTAGCAGAGCAGGATGAAGAGAGCATGAGGTGGATTCTCAGATGAGTACTATAAACTTCCAGACAGGAAGATCAAGGCCATTTAAGGTTGTCTCCTCTTTTGACATGGCAGGGGACCAGAGGGATGCAGTTGAGAGCCTCTACTCAGGCTATTTAAATGGCGACAGGGCACAGACCCTTAAGGGCGTGACGGGATCAGGAAAGACATTTACGATGGCAAAGCTCATTGAGAGGATACAGAAGCCGACTTTAGTGCTCTCACATAACAAGACTCTTTCTGCGCAGCTCTACAGGGAATTCAAGACAGTCTTTCACGAGAATGCTGTAAAGTACTTTGTATCGACATACGACTACTA
>CAZHQL010000108.1:0-6460 GCA_964534915.1 uncultured Spirochaetaceae bacterium
CTCAAGGTGCATTGTCCAGATAAGGCCATTATCCTTTGCAACTTCGTAGCTCTTTATAATGTTCGTCCTCGAAAGCGAGTAGGGCGCGTGCGCGGCAATCACAGGCTCTACTAGCTTCAGGCCACTGCATGTTTCTATGCACTTAAGCGTCCTTTCTAAGCTTTCACTAAAATCCCTTGCCCCGGGGTGATGGCTATCTAAGAGCGTCTCTCCTGCAAAAAGGCGAAAGCCCATGCTCTCTGCAGCCTTTGCAATAGAGGCCTCATAATAGTACATATCAACTGCAGTTGTTATGCCGCTTAGGAGCATCTCAGCTATTGCAATCTTTGAAGAGGCTGTGGCAAGGGCCTCAGTCATCGCAGCTTTTTCAAGGGGAAATAAAAACCTGAAGAGCCTCTCAGGACAGTCATCTCCAAGGCTTCGAAAGGGTACCATGCCAAGGTGCGTATGCGTATTTACAAGCCCTGGCATTACAATCTTTCCCCTTGCATCTTCCCAGGATTTTATGTCGCTTGGGAATGCTTCATCAGCTCCTGTTTTCTCTATTCCATTTTCACTGAAAACTATAAAGCCATCGGGGTATTCAGTCTCTTTTTCATCGAGAGTAAGGATATGAGCATGACGGAGTACTGTCATCCTTTTACCCTCATCTCTATTACCTTCATCTTCTCAACATCCACAAGTCCCTTGTCCGTGATCTTGAGTGATGGGGAGACAGGAAGAGAAAGCACTGCAAAGCTCATTATCTCTTCATCTGCCTTCCAGCCATGATCTCTCATAAATGCCCTGATTTCAGAAATCTTCTCAGCAAGGAGTGGCAAGGGATCAAGAGATACAATTCCTCCGTATGGAAGAGCAGCAGAGAGCGTTTTTTCATAATCAAGTGCAACGATGCCGCCCTGCATCCTTATTACTTCATTTACGGCTCTTGCTGCGAGCGTCTCGTCCGTTGCCATGAGGAGTATGTTGTGGCTGTCGTGTGCCCATGATGATGCAATTGCAGCAGGGTGCGTAAAGCCGTTTTCAAGGAGCGCAGGGACTATCGGGCTATTGTTGCCATAGCGCTCAACAGATGCAATTATATTAACGCCCGCAGGAAGAGGCTTGTCAAAGTCTATGAGCATTTCACCTTTTTCTGTCATGGTCGTGTGCTCTTTATGCTTAATCGTTAAGACCTTTTGCTTTCCCTTTATGCTGAAGGAAAAGTCTTCTTTACTTACTTCCTTTCGCTTTATTGAAGAGAGCACATAGCTTTCTGTTTCCGGGTGCAGAATCTCTTTCTCTTTTTCTCCTTTCTTGTAGACAAGCTCTCCATTCTTCCAGACTTCATCTATTGAGAAGGACTCAAGGTCATCAAGGATAACAAAGTCTGAAATGCGAGAGGGTGCTATCATGGCACGGTCAAAGAGCCTTAAGTGAAGAGCGGGTGCATAGGTTGCAGCGTATATTGCATCCTCTGCGCGGAGCCCGAGCTCTATTGCTTTCCTTAGAACCCTGTCAAGGTGGCCCTGGTGAACAAACACATCGGGCATCACATCGTCCGTGCAGAATGCCCAGTGGCCCATGTAGCGCTCATTTCTGAGCGTCTCGATATTCTCTTTCGATAAACTCTTATATTGTATCTGAAGAAATAGTCCTGCCCTTAATCGCTCCTTAATCGACTCAGGGCTCTGCTCTGTGTGGTCTGAAGAGACTGAAAATGATGCAAACTTCTGAAGCTCCAGGCCCTTAAGGCGCGGGCAATGTCCTTCAATCGGGCACTCAGGGCGCATTTCCTTAAATGCCTTTATTATCCGCTTTGTTCTGTTATCGCCACTGCTGAAGAGGTCCTTTGCATTCATGACCTCTCCAAGTGCTATGATCTTCTCATTTTTTGAAAGGGCCCTTACTTCATCCTCATCAAATGATGCTCCCTGTGTCTCAAGCTCTGCGCTCGATGAGGGAACAGAGGAGGGGAGAGCGTAGAAGATATCTATATCGCTTTCGACTCTCATGAAATCCTCAAGACCTTTTACTCCGAAAACATTGGAGATTTCATGGCAGTCGGAAAGAATTGTAGTAGTTCCTTTCTTTACAGCTTCCTTTCCAAATAGATACGGGCTTGTCATTGAGGACTCAATGTGCATGTGGCTGTCAACAAGGCCCGGAATTAAATAGCGCTTATCCTTTAATTCTGAGGGCATTACGCTCTCAATTGTCTTGTCAAAGACAAGCCTTGAGGGAAAGAACTCCCTCAAGCTTGTGTCATAGACGTATAAGCCGTCGATTATCTTAGACATTCATTATCCTGTTGAACTGGTATACCCAGCTTTCCATTACGGAATTTACAAACGAAAAGTCAACCATCTTGGCCCTGTTTGCAACATCTCCTACAGTCTTGTTGGCAGCAATCTCAGGTGTAAGAACTACGCGGGAATTCGTAGGTGCTTCATTAAGGACATCTGCAGTCCTTGTCTGTGTCTCAGCGTTCAGGCGGTAATTGATGTATCTGACGGCAAGGTCCCTGTTGTCAGTGGTCCTTGCGATGTTGATGACGTTGAAGTTTGCGTACGTTCCGCTCTCTGGAACAATGTAGATGGCATCAGGAGATGCTGCTGTTACTACAGGAAGTGCATAGTCAGCGATGATTGCCACAGCAATTTCCTTGTTCTGCATTAAGTTTGCAATATCTGATGACCTTGAGTATGTGCGAACTACATTTGGCTTTAGGTCCTGAAGGGCCTTGAACGCTGTCTCGCCGCCATCTGTGGAAGCATCAACTCCGTATACATCGCTTGCCATGATAATAAATGCAGGTCCGAATGTAGTTGAGATATCCGGTACTGCAATCTTGCCCCTTAAGCGCGGGTCCCAGAGGTCACTCCATTCCTTTATTTCCATTCCGGTCTCTGCAGGGTCATAGAATATGCCGATTGAGTTAAGCGTATATGGAGCACCGTTTCCAGATGCAAGGATCTCCTGGGCTGCCGGAATGAGGCTCTCAAAGCTCTCAATCTCTTCTGGCCTGATAGGATCTACTAGGCCTGCTGCCACAGCTTCAGCTGTATTCATCTGTGCAAGCTCGATAACATCCACAGTTGAATTAGGATCGTTAAGGACCCTTGTAAAGCGCTCCTGGCTGTTGCCTGTGTCGAGAATTACAGTAACACCTGTTTCCTTTTCAAATGGCTCATATACTTCTGACCATAAGTCATCCTCGGAAAGACCCCATGTGGAGACGATGAGAGTTTCTTTGCTCTCGGATGATCCAGATGCGATAAGCGGCATCATGATTGCCACTAGACAGAAAAACAAAACAAGTTTTCTCATAATTTTTCTCCTATTTTATCGGCACTAGCCGAGGATTACCGTTTTTGTCTTGTCAGCATCAAGGGATACTGAAGCCCCCACTTCAAAATGAGGCTCGGCATCGCTTACTGCAGTAAATGTTCCAAGCTCTGTCCTTACTTCATACTGGTATGAGTCCCCTAAATATGTCCTGACTTCAATCTTTCCTGATACCTTCCCGTCACTTCCTTTTCTTATCTTCACATCCTGGGGACGCACTGCGCATAGTGCGCCATCGGGTGCGTCTATGCCGAAGCTCTTGTAAACAGAGGATGAAAAGAAATTTGAAAATCCTACAAAGCGCGCAATCATCTCATCTGCAGGGTGATTGTAAATTTCCTCAGGCGTTGAACACTGCACGATCCTTCCCTTATCCATTATCGCAACGCGGTCAGATATCGAGAAGCACTCTTCCTGGTCATGCGTTACAAAGACTGTAGTTATTCCGACTTCCCTCTGAATTCTTTTGATGCTTGACCTCATCTGGATCCTGAGCTGTGCATCAAGGTTTGATAAAGGCTCATCCAGAAGTAAAATCTTAGGCTCTATTACAAGGGCGCGGGCAAGGGCAACGCGCTGGCGCTGTCCTCCTGAGAGATGCGCAGGATAGCGCTTGAGGTACTCCTTGATGCCGCAGATATCAGCCATCTTCTCAACTTTCTCATCAATTGTCTCTTTATCCATCTTCCTCATCTTGAGGCCGAATGCGATATTCTCACTTACAGTGAGGTGGGGAAAGAGTGCATAGCTCTGGAACACTACTCCAAAGCCTCTCTTGTGCACGGGAATGTGCGTCATATCTTCCCCGTCGAGGATGAAGGAACCGGATGTTACTTCCATAAGGCCTGCAATAACGCGGAGAGTCGTTGTCTTTCCGCAGCCTGAGGGGCCTAAAAGTGCAAGAAGCTCTCCCTCGTGAATCTCGAGGTTAAGGTCCTTGAGTATCATGTTTTTCCTATCGTAGCTGACTGTGATGTTTCTTAGTTCTCCGTAGCTCATTTATCCCCCCTTATGCTCTTATTGCCCCTTTGCCGGCTGCCTTATCCATTAAGAGCATGGCAAGAAGTGTAAATGCCATCAGCATCACAGACAGTGCACTTACAGTCGGGTCATAGTTGTATTCGATGTAGTTGATCATTGAATATGGGAGCGTGCTCATTCCAGGTCCCCTGAGATACATCGATACTGGAATATTGTTAAATGAATTAATAAACGAGAGCATGAATGCAGATAAAAGCGAGGACTTGAGCTGCGGAAGGGATGCCTTTATAAAAGCCCTTGCCTTTGAGCAGCCAAGTGTCATCGCAGCCTCTTCAATGCTTATATCACTTCCCTTGTATCCTGCGCTTATTATCCTGACGCTGTAGGGAAGCACTATAATGAGGTGTCCTATTATGAGTGCTGTCTTTACAGGGATTGCAAGCTTTACTACCAGTGTCTGGAAAAGCACATAGCCTATGACGATGCCTGGAATCAGGGAAGGGGACATAAAGCATGAAAGCAGGAAAGAGCTAATCCTGTTACTTCTCTTTGTAAGCGCAACTGCTGCAAAGAGCCCGATTATTATTCCAAGAACTGCAGCAATAAGGCCAAGGCGGAGGCTGGAAATGAGGCTCGTTGTAAGGCTTCTTGACTTGAAGACTGATGAGAACCATTTAAGAGAGAACCCGGACAAGGGAATAGAAATGGTTGCTGCGCTGTTGAATGCTGTTATGACTATTAAAATAAGGGGAATGAATAAAAACGCTAGCACAAGTATTGATAGCAGCGTAAGAAATACATGCTTATACATACTCTGATCCCCTCCTGTCAAGGCGCGCGGCAATTGCATCAAAGATCTTCATGACTCCTATTGAGCAGAGGATCATGATCAATGATATCAGCGAGGCTGCATCCCAGTTTGAAAGCGTATTTGACTGCTGATAGAGCAGCGTTGCAAGCATCATGTTCTGGTTTCCTCCAAGGAGCGTCGGGGTAGTGTATGCACTGATTGTCCCGGCAAAAACCAAAACTCCGGCTACAAGCACGCCGGAGAATGAGAGGGGAACTATAACGCAAAAGAATGTTACTGCCGGGCGCGCACCCAGGCTGTAGGATGCTTCCACAGTCTCTGACCCTATCTTTTCCATAACCGATGAGAGCGTTGAAAGCACTGTAGGAAGAAAGAGATATACAGAGCCTACTACTATTGCTCCCTCTGTATAGAGCATCTGTATGGGAGAGGAAATTATTCCAATTTTCATCAGGCTCTGGTTTATCAGTCCGTTTCTTCCCAGTATTGATATCCATGCAAAGCCCCTGACAACAGCGTTCGTAAGAAGCGGAAAGAGAATAAGCGAATTAAGGACCCTTTTCTTCTTCTCTCCAAGAAGGCTTATCCAGTAGGATACAGGAAGTCCTATGATAACACAGATTATCGTGGTTATCAGGGAAAGCCTTAATGAGCGGAAGAATACCATCCTGTTGTAAGAGTCTTTGAAGAATTCTATGTAGTTTCCAAGCCCGAGTGAGGGGCGGATGAACGTAGGCAGGATAGAGACTGCCATAGGGAGGATCAGAAAGCATATGACAAGCAATGATGGGACAAGCAGAAAACATGCCCAGGTCGTTCTTCTCATGGCGGCCTCCTCTTGCTGGGATGGCTAAATTATAGGAATTTATTTCAGCTGTGGTCAATGCTTGGAAAAACGGTATCAATTGAAATGAATATCCGTTTCTGCTATCTTTTTGTTAGCTATAACAAACAAAAAACAGGGAGGCTTCCATGTTTATAATCCGCCCCTATAAAGATGATGATTTAGAAGAGGCATCTGAGTGCTTATATGAGGGATTCTTTTCATCTTCCCTCACTTCAAATGATAAAACCCTTCTTCGTGACTACATGAAGATCCTTGCAGAGACATGCAATTTCACATATGTTGCGGAAACTGAAGGCCACAAGGTTGTCGGATTCATATCAGGAATGTATGAGAAGAAATTCAACAAGGCCTTAGCTAAAGAGCATGAAATAAAACCTCACTATAGCTTCTGGCTTAAGGCCATCTTTAAATACCTTATCGGAGGCTATCATCTTTCAAAGGAGTTCAAAAAGGAATTCAGATCCTTTTTGTCCCAGGCAGGGGAGAAGAGTAAG
>CAZHQL010000109.1:0-6460 GCA_964534915.1 uncultured Spirochaetaceae bacterium
GAGAGTTGTCTACAAAGAAGGCGTGAGGACCTACCCATCCTTTTATGACAGGATGATTCTGGCATTTTTCCAGGAATGCCTCGCAAAGAGAACTCTCCCTTCGTCTGGCCTCCTCATCTCCGAGCTCTACAATCCCATAGGCTATTACCCCCCTGAGTCCTGACTTGTCAGTACGGCTGAAAATCTTCTCTGCATAGAAGTACTGGTCAGCAAACGTAGTAGTTCCCGTCCTGATCATCTCAGCAAGGGAAGCCTCTATTGTCAGGTCAGAAAGGTCTGCATCCCCGTATGATTCATATCTGCGCAGCGTATTAAGAAATCCATCCATAGTGAAGAGGGACACGCCTTCGCACATTCCACGGGTGAGAATCATCGGTGTATGGGTATGCGTATTCACAAGCCCCGGCATAAGCAGCTTGTCTGAGAAATCCAGGGCATCAGGGGCTTTTATCCTGCCTTTTCCGACTTCTGTTATCTCATCGTTTTCTATCGCGATGTGTCCGGGAGAGAGAATCTCACCCTCAGCGTTCATTGTGATTATGTAATCTGCATTCAGAATCATTTCAGTTTCTCCTAAACGGCCTTCCTCTTTTGCATCTCTCTCATAGCCTTGTACGATACCGCAGAAAGAATGACCAGCGTCAGTACATATGGTATGACCTGAATTATATAAGAAGGTATTTTTGTGACGTTCTGCAGCCTGAGAGCAAGGGCATCTGCAAAGCCGAAGAACATTCCGGCTGCGAAGGCTCCTCCCGGATTATTGAAGCCAAAGAGGGCGGCAGCATTTCCAAGCCACCCCCTTCCTGCTGACATATCCCTTGTAAAAAGAGTGAGATGGCCGACAGACAGGAAAGCCCCTGCAAGACCGGAAAGAACACCGGAGAGGATCAGCGCGAAATACCGGACCTTTGAGACGGAAATACCGACAGAAACTGCTGCATCCAGATTCTCTCCGACAGCAGTAATATAACGCCCGTATTTTGTCTTTCTCATCAATATGACAAGAAGAATGGCAACTATCCAGGCTGTATATACAATCACGTTATACCCTGAAAGAAGATTCCCTATGACAGGTATCGATGCTATCACAGGCAATTCTATCGACGGCAGCTGCACTATTGACGGATCAGTCCAGGTTCCGCTCTGATGAAATACTGCTCTCATTATATATACGGTTATCTCAACGGCAAGCAGATTCACAGCAATGGAAAGGACAACCAGATTGACGTTGAACCTGTCTTTTAAGAATGCAAAGATGAGTCCGAGAAAGCCTCCGAAAAGAGCAGTGATGAAAACTCCAAGATACGTTGCCAGAACAGGATGAGAAGAACCGAGTGATGTGAAGTTCCTTATAAGGTAGGAAGAGACAATCGCAACGAAGGCAGACATCGTTATATAGCCATCTATTCCAAGATTGAGAACCCCCGCCTTATTACAGATTGCCGCTCCCAGGGCTGCAAGGATGATTGGAGTAGCAAGACGTATCATGCTCTGAAGCACATTTATATTTATAATATCAAATACATTCATCTCTCTTTTCTCCTCTCTCTCTTCTCAAGTCTGCTGAATAAATTCTCCAGCCATGGCCGGTAGACATCAGAGATTGCAACAAACAGGATGACAAGAGCTATAAGCACGGACCCGAGCTCACGCGGAACGGAAAGAGATATCTGAAGCCCGAGCTGCGCGCCTTGCCTTATCCCGGCAAGGAGAATGGCAACAATGAATATGCCTGCAGGATGGGACATTCCCAGCATGGCAACGGAAAGGCCGTCGAAGCCTAAACCGGAAGAAAAGCCTGTCATTATCCTGTGATAGTTTCCAAGAACCTCCAGGCATCCGGCAAGGCCTGCAATGGAAGCCCCGATTGTAAGGGTGGTTACAATCACCTTATTACTCTTTATTCCCCCATAAGAGGCAAAGCTGATATTCTGCCCGACCATCCTCACCTTATATCCGCTGCCGGTCTTGTAAATCACGAAGTAGCTTACAAGCAGCAGGCTTACCGCGATGATGAAACTTATGCCCCACCTGGAACCATAGACAAACTGATACAGCCAGTAATCCCTGTTTATAACAGCTGACTGTGCTTTCTGTCCGGCATCAGCACGCATGGGGAAAGCAACGAGGTATTCAAGCATATAGGATGCTATGTTATTCATCATTATCGAACTGATTATCTCATTTACTCCAAGCTTCACCTTCAGCAGGGCAGGAATGAGGCCGTATAATGCAGCGGCTGCCATCGATACAATCATTATAAAGGGTACGGCGACAAAGGAGGGAAGATTCAGGGAAGCTCCCAGCCATGCAGCCATTATTGCACCCACTACATACTGTCCTTCCTGAGCTATCGAGAAAACTCCGACCTTGAAACCCAGCATCGCAGCAAGACCTGTCAGAATCAATGGAGTTGAGGCTCCCAGCGTCATAAACAGGGGAGCAACTCTCCCGGCAAGCCCGAATCCATCATGAATCAATGTATTCAATACCGCCAGAGGAGAAACACCTGTAAGGGCAATAAGCAGCATGGAAACTACGACGCCCAATATTATTGCGGAAACAGGCATCGCTATATTTATTGCCTTAAATCTTTTCATTCCTCTCTGCCTCCTCTTTTTCCAACCATCAGAAGAGCGATATTCATCTCATTTATTTCCTCTCCTGAAAGCTCTCCTGCAAGAGAACCGGAGAACATAACGCCTACCCGGTCTGACAGAGAGAGGATCTCATCGAGTTCAACAGAGACGAGCAGCACTGCTGCCCCGCGGTCCCTTTCCTTCAGTATGGCCTTATGAACGAATTCTATCGAACCGACATCAAGACCCCGTACAGGCTGTTCTACAATAAGGAGATCCGGATTGTGCTCAAATTCCCTTGCAAGGACGACCTTCTGCATGTTCCCTCCAGAGAGTTTCGATACAAGGCCATCAGCATTAGCACCCTGTATCTGATAATCATCTATCATCTTCATTGCCCTCTCTTTCAGTTTCTCTTCATCAAGGAATATTCCCTTTCTGAACCTCTGGTCATTCTCAAATCCTATGAGACTGTTATCCTGCAAGCTTGCAGCCATGTTAAGACCAACATGAACCCTGTCCTCAGGAACATAGGCCAGGCCCGCTGCCCTTTTTCTTGCCACATCTGCATTCTGTATTTCCCTATCTAAAATCCTTATTGTTCCGCTTTTTACTGATGCAGAGCCTGCAATGGCTTTTATAAGGGCTTCCTGTCCGTTTCCGGAGACACCTGCTATACCATAGATTTCCCCCCTGTGCACCTCGAAAGAGATATCATCAAGAATTTTAAGCCCGTTGATGGAAACCATATTCAGATGCTCAACGCAAAGGACTGTCTCTCCCGGAACAGCCTCGCTTTTATCGACATTCATAAGCACCTTGCGGCCAACCATCATATCTGCAAGTTCATATACGTCAGTCTCATTGCTCAGCCTTGTCCCGATTACCTTTCCCTTTCTCATCACTGTTATCCTGTCTGAGACATCGAGGACCTCCTGAAGCTTGTGAGAGATGAATATTATCGTCTTTCCCATACTCTTGAGGTTCTTCAGCGTATCAAGGAAAGGCCCTACTTCATTAGGAGTAAGGACTGCTGTAGGCTCATCAAGGATAAGTATGTCCACATTCCTTATGAGCATCTTGAGGATTTCCACTCTCTGCAGCATCCCTACGGGAAGAGCATCTATGGTTGCAGAAGGATTTATGGGAAGGGAGTACTTTTCTGAGAGCTTTCTTACCTCTTCTTCTTCCTGTTTTTTCGACAGGAAGCTTTTCTGCTCTGTTCCCAGCATGATGGACTCTGCTACAGAAAATGACGGGACGAGCTTGAAATGCTGATGCACCATGCCGATCCCGTTTCTCAATGCATCAGATGCATTTTTTATAACTGCTTCCTGCTCGTTTATGAGAATCCGGCCGCTATCCTTCCTCTCAAGTCCGAAAAGGATGTTCATAAGAGTTGACTTTCCTGCGCCGTTCTCACCGCAAATCGCATGAATTTCCCCTCTTTCTACGGAAAAGGAGACATTATCAGAAGCCTGGACCTCCGTACTCGCATAATACTTGGAAATATTCTCAAAAGTTATGGCTTTCATGCCCTTCTCCTGTAAAAAAAACCCTGCCCCTCTGGCCATGAGGTAAGGGGCAGTAAGATCTTCTCCTTATCTGAGGGAATCCCAGAGGTCCATCGTCAGAGCGTCATATACCTCATACTCTCCAGAAAGGATCTTTTCCCTGTACTCAGCTACAAGAGCCTTTGCTCCAGGAACCTTTGCTGTCATATGTTCTGGCCCGTTATCCTCGAACGTCGTATATCCGACATCCCAGGAAATTCCTGTTGCACCTTCTTCGAGATCCAGCGTTTCAAATCCGCCAGAGAATTCACCGTTCACATAGTCTTCAATGATCTGATAGGTAGAGTTGTCAACTCTCTTGATTACCGATGTTATGATTGATCCCGGATAGAACTCATCCTGAACAGTATCAACGCCGATTGCAAAATTTCCGGTCTCTGATGCAGCCTGAAGAACACCCTCTCCCGAAAGTCCGCATACTGCATAGATTATGTCACAGCCCTCATTGTAAAGGGAAACTGCGCTCTCCATTCCGAGCGTTGGGTTGGAGAAATCAAAACCAAGGTAGTTTACATATACAGTCGCATCCGGGTTAGCCGTTAAAACACCCTGCTTGTAGCCATAGTAGAACTGATTGATTCCCGGGCTGTCTCCGCCTGCAACACATCCGACCTTTCCTGTTTCAGTCATGTAGCCAGCAATAAGACCGGCAAGGAAGGAAGATTTATTGACATTGATCAGGAGGGACTTCAGGTTTGCAGGAAGATTCGATTCTGATAGCTCTGAAGGACTTGCAAATGCCTGATCAGGATATTCCAGTGCCAGATCAATCATCATCTGGGTATCAAGGCCAACCCCCATGATAAGATCATAGCCTCTGTTGATTGCTCCCCTCATTGCAGTCTCATGCTCATGAACCCCCTGGGTTTCGATTAAATCTGCCCTTACAGGAAGCTCCGCATTTGCCCTGATTACACCTTCGTTAGCACTGTCACAGAAGCTTCTGTCACCCAGAGGACTTGGAATAACGACAGCTACCGTTATAAGTCCATCATCTTCTGTGCTTTCACTGCTGCCTGCGGCGAATACAGGGGATACAAGAATAGACATAACAAGCAAAACGATTAAAGCCATTTTTCTCATACCTCAACTCCTTTTCAATTATTTTCGTAATGCAAAAACTGCATCCATAAACCGTTTGACCTTTTCTTCATCTACCAGATCAAAGAAATCTCCATTGCGCTTGAATGCAGTGCCGACCACTGCACCATCAGCTATTGAGAGCTGTTCAGATACCGTATCTTCCCTTACTCCCGTATTTGCAAACACTGGAACGGAAGGGACTGCTTCCTTTACTCTTTTGAGAACCGATGAGTCTGTTTTCGATCCTGCTGTTGCTCCGGAAACGCAGAGGATGTCCGGCTGGCAGTTAAAGACCGTGGACCTTGCAATCTCCTCGATACTGCGGTTTCCAAGATACGCACTTGCTTCAGGAAGAATGTTATACATCAGGGCCACATTCTCCCCTCCAAGCTGATTGCGCCTGCGGACAGTCATGCCAGCATCCGTATCCCACAGACCGAAATCAGAAGCATAGACGCCGGAGAAGATTTCCCTCACAAAGGAGGCTCCTGTTGCAACAGCAAGCTCGCAGCTTGCCACAGCATCCCAGAGGACATTTACGCCAAAAGGAATCCTTATCTCGCTTTTAAGCTCCCCTATTATGCGTGCCATGGCCATGGACGTGACAGCATCAACCTTCGTCAGATACGGCAAGGAGAATTCATTAGAGAACATGAGTGCATCCACCCCGCCCTCCTGCAAGGCTTCAAGATTCATATGAGCCCTTTCAAGCACATACTCCATGCCTTTGTCCTTATCGTATTTCGGGTCCCCCGGCAGCGGGTCCAGGTGACACATTGCAATGACAGGCTTTTCAGTTTTGAATATTCTTTTCAAGGTTTCCTCAATCATTTACTTCCTCCTTGTCTGTAATGATGACCTTGACAGCTGCTTTATCCAGGTAATCATTAAGAGCTGCATTCAGTTTCCTGTTAGTGATAAGGACGTCCATATCCTTTAACTCTGCAATCTTTGCAAACGTAATCC
This sequence comes from uncultured Spirochaetaceae bacterium, assembly GCA_964534915.1. Lineage (GTDB taxonomy): Bacteria > Spirochaetota > Spirochaetia > Sphaerochaetales > Sphaerochaetaceae > Ornithospirochaeta. Next base: position 6,206 of record CAZHQL010000109.1, read on the forward strand.
TGTTTATCTTCGAGGAGTCTGCCAATGTAATAAGAAGGGAAGAGTTTTTTAGCAGGGTCTGCTTGACAGCTACGTCTTCCAGCGAATAATCAGTAAGCCCCACCCTGGCATCAAGACCCCCGATTCCCATGAAGAATATGTCAAGGTGGAAACGCGACAGGTAGTTGACAGTCTCAGTTCCATACAAAGACCCCTCATGGCTTCGCATCATCCCCGGAGGAATAAGGAGCTTTATATTCTCCATCGTCACGCACT
>CAZHQL010000110.1:0-6346 GCA_964534915.1 uncultured Spirochaetaceae bacterium
TGCAGAGAGCACAGGAGCAAAGATAATGCTTTATAACATTCCAATCTTTGTAGGGGTGAATATGGAGAAGGAGACAGTGCATCGCCTTGCATCGTTTGAGAACATCATCGGAATAAAGGATGAGGCGGGTATAAATCCGACACAGGTGACGGACTACATCCTTGCCACAAAGGATGTTAATCCTGATTTTGCTGTCTACAACGGTGATGATATCATGCTGCTTCCGACAATCGTTCAGGGGGCCATGGGGCTTGTTTCCGGAGGGTCCCATATATTCGGGCATGAAGTCAGGGCCATATTCCGGGCTTTTGAGGCAGGGGACAATGAAAAGGCTAAGGAACTCTTCATTCCCATTTACCGCTTCTGCAGGTCAACAGGGCAGAACGGGCGCCTTTTGCCTAACTCAATACTGCGCCCTGCGATTGAGGCCGTAAGCGGTATAAGGCTTGGGAATGCACGTCTTCCCTTAGCACCTGCAACAGCAGAGGAGATGGAAGTCTCACTGTCCATATTAAGAGAGATTGGAAAAATAAAGTAAAAGGAGAAATACATGAAAAAGAAAATTACGCTACTCGTTGCCACATTGCTTGCTCTAATTGCAATCACATCTCCGCTATACGCCGGAGGAAGCAGCGAATCCTCAGCACCTCAGAGAATCGATGACGGGCGCATCTATGGGGATGATATCATAATCGGACTTACAACAACAGTAACCGGAGCCCAGGCTGCTGGCGGGCAGCAGGCCGAGTATGGAACAAGGCTGAAGCTTGATGAAGTCAATGCCGAGGGTGGTATTGAGCTCTCTGACGGATGGCACCTTGTAAGGCTTGTAGTCGTTGATGACCAGGGAGATTCAACCCTTTGTGATACCACCGTACGCCGTCTGGTATCAGGTGGTGCAAGCGTCATCTTAGGCCCATATTTCTCAGGTCAGACATTAGCTCTTGACTCAACGATGAGAGAGGTGCAGGTTCCTATTATCAACTCATGTACGTCAATCATGATTGATGACCTTGAGAACCCATGGATCTGGCATACGCGCTGTGACGATGGCCTTAATGTTCTGATTCTTGGCAAGGCCGTTATGGATGATTATATCGAGCGCTATGGTTCAACGGATGGACTTAAGGTCGGTATCGTATGTGCTAATGACGAGACTGGAACATCGGCTGCTGCAAGCTACATAGAATATTTTGAGAATCAGGGCATAGATTACTATGTTGATTACCATAACAAGGATGATGCTGATCTTACAGCATATGTACAGAAGGCAATTGCCGCAGGATGCAATGCATGGGTTTCCTCCACTCACGATACAGCAGCAGTTGCTCTTGCAAAGGCCATGTATGAGGCAGGACTTCGCAATCAGATTGTATATATGAATCCTATTCTTGCTCAGGCTCAGGTGCTTGCAATGATGGAGCCAGAGTGGGTAGAGGGATGGGGATGTGCCTGCGATTACTCCACAACGGACACACGTCCTCTCCAGGCAGCATTCACACAGGCCTGGACAGAGAAGTATGGCAGCAATCCTACTCCAGATGTGCAGGGTGCACTGTATTATGCACACACTACACTCGCAATCGAAGCTATCAAGGCTGCTGATTCTGCAGATCCTGCAGCAATCAGGGATGCCATTGCAAACACACATGGCTTAGAGACCGTAGTCGGAACAGTCTATGCAGATACCTATACAAACCTCATCTATGAGATTGGTATTGCTAAGATCTACGACAGCGTTCCAGTTACGGTTGGAAGCGTTTCGATGGCAGCCGACTTTGGCTTTGGACTATAATTTAACCTGGATATGTAAAATGGAAAGCCGCTGGCTTCTGGCCATGCGCGCTTTCTGTTTCTTTCAGCTTTCTGGGGGAGGGGATGATGGAAGTTAATTTGCTTCAGTTTCTCGTAACAGGGGTTGCAATGGGATTTATCTATGCCCTGATTGCCACTGAATACACTTTAATCTATAACGCCACCGGGCTTGTCAACTTCGCTCATGAGAGTTTCATAGTCTTAGGCGCATACATTTTTGCTGGAACATTTGTCCGCGCTTTTTCACTGCCATTTGCTCTTGGCATACTCCTGACGCTTGTCTGTATGGCGGCTTTCGGAGTCTTAGTCTCGACTGTTGTGCTTAATCCGTTAAGGAATTTGCAATTTGTAACATATGCTATGTTCGGAACCATGATGCTGAGCCGCATTCTTCTTGAGATAATACGTCTCTCATGGGGCCCGTTACCTTTCACTGTGCGTGGATTCCTCCGTAGCAGCATAAGCATCGGTTCCACGGTCCTTACAGAATCCTATCTGTATATTATCGTGATATCATCACTGATAATAATTGCATTGCAGCTCTTCTTTAAGTATGCGAAGGCAGGGCGTGCGATGATCTGCGTATCCCAGAATAAGGATGCAGCTGCCCTGATGGGAATCAATGTGAAAAGGAGTATAAATCTGACTGTCGCGATTTCCGCTGTAATATGCGGTGTCGTCGGTATTCTATGCGCTCCTATATATAACGTTAATACCTCGATGGTATCTGCAGTTGCGATGAAGGGTTTCTGCGCCGGAGTCATCGGGGGCTTTGGAAGCTATACCGGTGCCATCATGGGAGGAATCCTTATAGGGCTGGTTGAGCAGTTTGGAATCCTGTTTGTGCCGACTATCTACAAGGACGTTCTTGCATTTGCCCTGATGATTATATTCCTTCTCATCCGTCCTAGCGGGATCATGAAGGCAAAGAAGGCATAGGAGGAGAAGAAAATGAGCAGAAGAAAGAATATAATCACGCTTGTTCTGATAGCAGCAGGCCTTGTCTGCTTTGTATGCTTTTTCAGAGCTGCGGATACTTACACGCAGAGTGTAATGAACATGCTTCTTTACAATATCGTCATCGTTGTCGGCCTGAATTACATCACAGGCCTTACAGGACAGATGAATCTGGCATCCGCCGGCATGCTTGCACTGGGTGCCTATACCTATGCCATCCTGACAACAACCTATGGCTGGCAGCCCTGGGTTGCACTCTTTGCACTTCTTGCAGTTGCATTTGCCATAGGGTTTTCCCTGGGATACCCAAGCTTGAGGCTGAAGGGATTCTTCCTGTCGCTGACGACTATCGGGTTTTCTGAGATCGTCCGCCTCTTTGCTTCAAACCTCTCAATTACCGGAGGCACGATGGGATTTTCAAACGTCGTACGCCTTCCGTTCTTCATGAATCTGAGCACAAAGAACAGCTACTTCTATCTGAATCTGATCTTTACGGTCATCCTGGTAGCAGTAGCATATAGTCTTGTCAACTCCAAATGGGGAAGGGCCTTCAAGGCAATCAGGGACAATTATGAGGCTGCGGAGGCAAGCGGAATCAACGTATCACGGCTTAAGATCCAGGCATTCATACTCTCTTCAGTCTATATGGTAATAGCTGGCTGCATGTATGCCGGATACAATACCTACTTAAATCCATCCGGATTTACAATCCAGTACTCACAGAACTATGTTGCCATGCTTATGCTCGGAGGTCTTGGCAGTGTTCCAGGCAACGTAATCGGAGCTTCCATCGTAACCATTCTTCCTGAGATGCTGAGAGAGTTCGAGCAGTATTACTGGCTCTCTTTCTGCACGGTCTGTCTGGTGATGGCAATCCTGGTTCCAGATGGCATATATCCTCAGATTGTCAGGCTGGTTAAGTGGATTGGAAGAAAACTTGATAAAAACACGGAGGTATCGAATGGCTAGCATTCTTTCGCTATCTGATGTGTCGAAGAGATTCGGTGGCCTTGTTGCTGTTGACAGCCTGTCGATGGAAGTAGAGGAGCATTCAATCCATGCCCTGATCGGCCCTAACGGGGCAGGTAAGACTACTGCGACAAATATGATTGAAGGAGTCTATGCTCCCACAAGCGGTCATATTTATTTCAAGGGAGAGGAAATAACAGGCAAGGATACCTATGAGATTGCCCGCATGGGCATTGGGAGGACATTCCAGAATATAAAGCTGTATGACACGATGACAGCACTTGAGAATGTCATGGTCGGCGGTCATCAGCTTACAAGGATGGGAATGGTTGCCAGCATCTTCAATCCTCCAGGGCTGAGGAGGGAGGAGGCATCTCTTAAGGAGAAGGCAGAGAGATTGCTGGATTATGTAGGCCTTTATGATATCCGGCGAGATATCGTCAAGAACCTGCCGTATGGAAAGAGAAAGGTCCTCGAGGTTGCAAGAGCCCTGATGACGGATCCCGAGCTTCTGCTTCTTGATGAGCCTGCAGCTGGCTTGAATCCTTCTGAGAGATCGGCATTCATTCAGCTTCTGATGCGCATTCATGAAAAAGGGACAACGCTCTTTTTCATCGAGCACAACATGGATGTCGTCATGAGCGTAAGCCAGAAGATAACGGTTGTTAATTTCGGAGCGAAAATAGCCGAAGGAACACCCGTAGAGATTCAGAATCATCCAGAGGTAATCAAGGCATACCTCGGAGACAGGTATCAGGTGAGAAAATGAACGGAACTTCAGTATTGGCAGTAAAGGATATAGATGTTTATTACGGGCAGGTACAGGCTTTGTATGGCGTTTCCATTGATGTGTATGAAGAGGAGATCGTTTCCATCATCGGCTCAAATGGAGCGGGAAAGACTACGACCATGAGGACAGTCATGGGACTGAGGCAGGCAAAGAAGGGAAGCATAGTCTTTAACGGCAAGGACATCACGAAGTTTGGAACCCACCAGGTTGTAAAGGAAGGCATAGTATATGTTCCTGAAGGGCGCCTTGTCTTCCCGGATTTGAGCGTAAAGGTAAATCTCGAAATGGGAGCCTATTCCAGGAATTACTCAAGAAAGGAGATGGAAGAGAAGATTGAGGAGCAGTTTTCCCTCTTTCCCCGTCTGAAAGAGAGAATGCATCAGCTGGCAGGGTCCTTATCTGGCGGAGAGCAGCAGATGCTTGCCATAGCGCGCGGCCTTATGGCGGATCCGAAGCTCATCATGTTTGATGAGCCCTCCCTGGGGCTTGCTCCTGTTATCGTAGATGATATGTTCAACATTATCGTGCGGATCAATAAGGAGCTGCATGTTCCTGTTCTTCTGGTAGAGCAGAATGCATACATGGCCTTATCCATATCCAGCCGTACATATGTACTGGAAAATGGGTTTATAAGGCTCTCTGGACCGAGCGCAGAACTTATTGATTCTGATGAGATCCGCAAGGCATATCTGGGAGGATAAGGATGGATGAGATGAAAGCTGCTGTCGTAGCTTCAAAGGGCAGGCTTGAGATATGGGATGTGCCAGTTCCTGAAATCGGACCGTACGATGTCTTGTGCAGGATAAGCTATGGCTCTACCTGCTCAGGCACTGATATCCGCTTGATGGACGGCAATCATCCTCGTCCCGTTGTCTTTCCGACAATCCTCGGGCATGAGAGTGTCGGAAGGGTCGTTGATACAGGAAGCAAGGTCAGAAACTTCAAGGCCGGTCAGCTTATAAGCCGGGTAGGCTCCCCAGGCTTTCCTCATCTGAGACTAAGTTCGAACTGGGGAGGCTTTGCAGAGTACGGCATAGCAAAGGATTACTGGCAGATGATGAAGGATGGCCTTGAGAGAGGCACATGGAATGCATACAGGGTGAATCAGATAATCCATCCTGAGATTGATGAGAGGGATGCTCCCATGATAATCACATGGCGGGAAACACTCTCGTATGTTAACAGGATCGGGGTAGCTGAAGGCTCCTCTGTGCTTCTGATCGGATCGGGTGCTAATGCGCTCTCCATATGTAACTACTGTACAGCCATCGGGGCTCTGGTATTAGTTGTTGGAAGCATAGGACGGAAGGATTCCTTTAAGAGACTTCCGATACTCGGCTATGCAGATTATAGGGATGAGAATCTATATGAGACTGTAAGGGATCTCTCTGTTTCTGATGGCATTAAGTCTTTTGATTTCATAATTGACGCTGTAGGCTCATCTTCCACTGTCAATAATCTTATTCCTCTGCTTGCAAGGAATGGCAAGCTCTGCGTATATGGCTGGGATGAGAGGCAAGAGTACGGGATAAATCCTTTCTTATCATCGCGAAGCTATTACCTTTATATGGATGGCTATGATGAGGAGGAAAGCAATGCAGAGGTGCAGGCCATGATATTGCAGGGCAAGCTGGATGCATCATTATGGTACGACAAGGCAAAAGCAGTTCCACTTAAAGACATTAATAGTGCTTATGATAGCCTTAGAAAGCATGATGCGTTTAAATATTTGATTAAAATAACGTAATGAGGATACTAAATATGTCAAAACCTAATATTCTGGTCATCGGAAGCTTTGTGATGGACCAGATTGCA
>CAZHQL010000111.1:0-6071 GCA_964534915.1 uncultured Spirochaetaceae bacterium
GCTTTTCTGAGTCGGATTTAGAGCTTTATAAGAAAGCTGTGAACGATTCAGGGCTGTCTTGTAATAAGGTAGTGTTCAAACAGGAGGCTTAGTATGAGTACAATCACGATTACGCTTGATAGAAATCTCAAGGAAAAAGCATCAGCGCTCTTTGATGAGCTTGGCCTGGGTATGAGTGAGGCAATTAACCTTTTTCTTGAGAAGGCTGTTGAGGAGAGTAAGATGCCTTTTCCTCTGATGGGCAATATGGAAATGAGAGACGCCATTATAGATGCATTGGAAGAAAGGAATCTTGATGGGCCATACAGAACGATGGAAGAGTTGAGGGCGGCCCTTGATGAGTGATCTCAGGCAATAAGTTCTGCGGCTTTCAGAGCGATGAAAATGACCAGGATTATAACTGATGAGAGATATGGTATCTTTATCTCAGCGCTCTTTTCTTCCTCGCATGCATCTGCATTCAGTGCATAGATAACCCTGTTCTTTAAGCTTCCCTCGGCGCTGTAGAATGCCTTCTCCATTGAGAAGAAGCGCCTGAGGATAAGGGAAAAGAATCCTCCTGAGAGGATATAGCGTGAGAATGTGAGGCTTATCATGACGATAAGGGAGAGCCTCAGGCCCTGCTTGAGGCCCTCTGAGAGACTCATCTCAGAGATCGGGAAGTTAAGAACCTCAAATAATATCTTTCCCCTTGGCGTGAGTAGCGCTGAGAATACAGAGATTAGTATGAGAACAAGGTAATTAATTACCTTCACTTTCCGCCCAGAGCGGATGCTGATGGCTGCCATCAGGACCAGTGCTATCAGCAAGATAGCAATATTTCTCATATGTGAGACCGTGAGTATCAGCAGAAAGAGGATAAGAGTTAGGCTCTTATTGATCTTGAGCGAGCTCTTGCTGCAGCTTATGGGCCTCTCAATATCAAATGGCATGTGCTTTGCCAGATATGCGGTAACAAGGGATGAAAAGAATGAGAGTATGAGCATAATGGGAAAGAGGCTTAATACTCCTTTTCCGAGTATGAGGGATGCTATGAATATCTGCACGCTTGATGATACTGCAGCTCCTGCAAGCGAGAGCCCGTATAGGCTTATGTGGCGCTTTAAAAGTGTGTAGAGTGCAAGCATCACCATTCCTGATGCCATGCTCTGAGAGAGTGAGACCATGAAGAACGGGGAAATGAGTGTTCCCGAGATATAGGATGATGAGAGAGCCTTGAGAAGGGTAAGTGCAAGGTAATCAGAAAAGCTTAAGTGTCCCAGTGCAATTAAGAGCGGAATGTTTGCAAGGCCTAAACGGAAGAAGGGAAGGGGGCGGGGGATGAATGTCTCTGCAAGCGAGAGAAGTAGAGCAAGGGATGTCAAGCTGATTACTTTATCAGTAGGCGTACGCATCAACACCTCCATCATCGCTCAGTGTTACAAGGACGCGGTTTGGAAGGCAGCAAATAGTGCTTCCCATCTTCGTGTAGAGGCATGTCTTATTAGGACACGGCGAGTCAGTTATCCTCACATTAGCGTCCTTTATCTCGATTGTGGTAATTCCTAAAAGCCCTGCAACTTCCACTGTTCTGTTCTCGCTCAGCGGATATGTATACCTCTTGCCATCTGCGTCGATTGTGACGCTATCTCCTCCTGGTGTGAGGAAACTGAATGAGGCTACTGCGAACGCTATGAATAAAAGCGCTATTATTAAATCTGCTATCTTTACTTTCACGACCAGCTGATGTAGAAGCTCATTGGCTCACTTAGTAGTAGGAAGTCTATCAGGGGGAAGCTGTAAGTGCAACTGTTATCACTTGTGATTATCACACCGCTTGCGTCGCTGATGGAAGAAGGGAGTGTGAAGCTTATCTCGATTATGCTGCTTTTAATGGCATCAGGAGCATCCTCTCCGAGAAGATACGAAATCATCTCCAGATAGTCATCCTCGCTCATTCCTATATTATATTCAGGGCCATAGACCTCGAAATTCGGATCAGAGAGAAACGCAATCGCGCTCTTCAGTTCACTATAGTTGTCAATGTCCAGATAGAATGAGAGCGAAGTCTCAGTCTCTGTGAATATGCTGAAGGTCCCAAGGCTGCCAAAGACATCGCTGATTGAGAGGAAATCGAATGCGATTGTGTATTCATTGCCCTCTCTTGCGGCATAGACTACATTGCTGTTGTTTATGTTCTCTGCAAGGCTCCCGGCAAGATCTGAAACAGCCTCATCAACTATATTGCGGTTTTTCTCATCCAGGAGTTCAGAAAAGCTGTTTACAGTCTCGATGAAGAAATCATAGACTGCTATCTCGCCCTCGCTTGTATTGGCATCAGCAGAAAGAGCGATGTTCTCAGTAACTTGGCACGATGAGAGCGCTAGTGCTAGAATGATGAAAAGGGCAGAGCGTAGTTTCTTCATGAGGCTAAGGATACAATGTAAGCACCCGGGGGAGCAAGTAAAGTGAGAAAGCTTACAGTCTTATTACTTCTAATATTCACAATAAATACAGTTTACTCTCTCTCAGTAGAGCCGACTCCGTATGGGGCTTTCATAGACTTTGATGCACCCGAGGGCTCGGTATATGTTGACCTCTATATTGATAATGCCTTCATAGCACGCCTTGATTCTTCTGAGAGAAAGTACAGCATTGAGAGCCTTGATTCAGATACTGAGTACCTGCTCTCTGTCGCATACCGCGACAGCAGCAATGGAGATATCAGCGCAGAGTTTGAGCGCTTTACTACCACTAACTGGAGCGGCGAGTACCTCTGGGAAAACAGGACAGATAAGGACAATAAGGGAAGGGTAAGGGAAATCCGCTTCCGCGTTAAGACTGTTACAAGCGAGCTCTATGGGCAGTACAATGAAATCTACATGATGATAGAAGGCAGCGAATACCGGTTATTTCCCCTCTTTGACCTTGGCCAGGAAGTTTCATGGGTTGACTATGATGATAGTACTCCTCAGGCCATCACTTACCGCACAAATGCCGAGAAGTTCAATAAGAGCAATATAACTCCCACACGCTGGAGGCTCGAGAAGATTGAAGTCTCCCCGGTACTGGCGGCCACTCATGTTGATACCAGGGCATTCGGACTTAAGATCAAATGTGTCACGCGCATCAGCTTTTTCCTTGACAGCGAGGGAAGAAGAAATCTTTCCTTCATGCTTTCAGGCCCTTCAATATTGCGTTCTTTCCTCTTCTATTCCCCTAATGGGGAATCCCCTGACGGGGCCTTTCATCTTGTAAATTTAAGCGACGTTTAATCCCTGATTTAAGGTTGACAAAGTGCATGTATGCCTTTATTTTCCTTCTTAATAGCAATTGGGAAAAGCATGTATGAAAGCAGATCCGAGTAAGAAGAGTTTGATTATCGTTGAGTCTCCTACGAAAGCAAGGACCATTAAGAAGTATTTAGGCCCGAACTGCACAGTAATGGCAAGCCTCGGGCATATAGAGGACCTGGCCGTCCAGCCAAAAAAGGGCGTGCACGGGGTAATGGTCGATGACGGCTATGAGCTTGAGTACGAGATGAGCGATGATAAGAAGAAACTTCTTTCTGAGATGAAAAGAGAGCTTTCAAAAGCCGATCAGCTCATACTTGCAAGCGATGAGGACCGCGAGGGAGAGTCCATCGCATGGCACCTTTTTAATCTGCTTAAACCAAAGTGTCCTGTATACAGGATGGTATTTCATGAGATTACGAAGCAGGCAATAAGCAATGCATTCGAAAATTGCAGGGATATAGATATAAGCCTCGTATCTGCGCAGGAAGCGCGCAGGGCCGTAGACCGTCTCCAGGGCTATGAGATAAGCCCGATTCTTGCGCGCAAGATCGGCTTTAACAAGGCATCTGCAGGCCGCGTTCAGTCCCCGGGGCTTAAGATAATCGTTGACAGGGAAAAAGAGAGAAGGGCCTTCATATCCAATGACTATACGAGCATAAACGTCTTCTTTGAGGACTTCAAGGCACGCCTTCATATGATAGGCGATAAAACAGTTGCCACCAAGAACAGCTTCGACGGAAAGACAGGCAAGATAAAGAGCGGTCACATAGCACTTACTGAGATTGAGGGCATCAATATAATAAAGGCTCTCAGGGGAAGGGATGCAAAGGTAATTAGCGTCACCAGAAAGGAAAAGAAGATAAGCCCGTCATATCCTTTCACAACAAGTACCCTGCAGCAGGATGCATCAAGGAAGATGAATAAGAGCGTGCGTGAGATCATGAGCATTGCGCAGAGCCTCTATGAGAAGGGCTTCATCACATATATGAGGACTGACAGTCCGAACCTCTCTGAAGAGTGCATCAGGGCATCGCGTGCCCAGATAAGGGAACAGTTCGGGGAATCATATCTTTCTTCCAGGGAGAGGAACTTCAAGGCAAAAAGCGGATCTGCCCAGGAAGCGCATGAGGCAATACGCCCGGCAGGGGACACGTTCAGGACTCCTAAGGAAACAGGACTTTCCGGGGATGAGCTCAAGCTCTATACCCTTATATGGAAAAGAACCCTTGCAACGCAGATGAAGGAAGCTCTGAGGGCCCTTACATCCGTAGATCTTGAGTGTGGCGAGTACAAGCTCCACGCAAGCGGCACTGAAGTCCTGTTCGACGGCTTTCTGAAGCTCTATTCAGAGTCGATCGATCAGATTAAGCGTGATGAGGATGAGGAAGAGAACTCAAAGATGCTTCCACGCCTTGAAAAGGGTGATGTGAGAAAGATTGCAGATGTTGCTCAGGTATCACATACTACTGAGCCCCCGCAGAGGTTCAATGAGGCAACTCTTGTGCAGATGCTGGAAGAGAAGGGTATCGGGAGGCCCAGCACATATGCCCAGATAATCTCTACAATCCTTACAAAAGGCTATGCAACTAAGGCACGCTCTTCACTCGTTCCAACATTCCTCGGTTTCTTCGTAGCTGACTTTTTAGACTCGGCATTCCCGCTCTATGTCGGCTATGACTTTACATCCAAGATGGAAGAGGACCTTGATAAGATAGCATCGGGAAAGGAGGATAAGAATACGTTCCTCGATACGTTCTGGAAAGGAAATGGCAGCTTGAATGGCCTGAAAGCAGATGTAACTGCTGTAAGCCGTGGGGTGCGCATAAGCGAGGCAAAGACTCTTCACCTTCCGATGCTTAAGTACTCATTCACCTCCGCCGGCCTTTCCTATTCCTATCTTATAAGGAACGGAAAGTATGGCCCGTACCTTGAGATAAGCAAAGAGGGCGATGATGCAAGGCAATACGTATCGATAGATCAGAGTAAATACTATCCTGGAACCTTCACCGATGAGGATGCAAAGAGAATCTTTGAAGAGAGGAATAAGAAGGCTGATGTAGTAGAGGGAACGGATGTTGAGATAAGAACATCAAGAAGCGGAGAGTACCTCTATCGCGAGAGCGATGGAAAGAGCATAAGCCTTCCCCGGACTCTCAAAAGCGAGAGCCTTACTAAAGATGATGTCGATTTCCTCTACAGCCTCCCGAAGACACTTGGATCTGACGAGTCTGGTGATGCTGTTCTCCACCTGGGCCCCTATGGCTACTATGTCTCTTATGGGGCAAAGAATACAAGCGTGCGCGATGCCCGCACGATAACATTCGAGAGCTTCCTCAAGACTTTCAACAAGGCCAAGGAAGACTCTGAGAAACCACCTGTGAAAGAATTCTCTCCCTTTGAAGGAAAGAGCCTTTGCATCCTGGACGGACGCTATGGCCTATATCTGAAATGGGGAAGCAAGAACATAGCCCTCTCCAAGGAGGACAAGGCACACCCGGAGGCCATTACAGAAGAAAGGGCCAGAGAGCTTGCCCAGAATGCCCCGGAGAGGAAAAGGACAAGTTTCAGGCAGAAGAGGAAATAAAAGGCATTTCTCTCCTGTCCTCACAACTTTAAAATTTCAGCAAAGCAGCTGGAAATCAGGCTATAAAGGCATTGCCATAAACGGTAGGCGGTCAGCCTCTTGTCGCAAGACGGGAGGTGGACCCTCCCGGACGGTGCAGCCGTCAAAGCTGTATCTTTGAAAGGAGGTGATGCAATATGAGTGATTTCGAAATCCTCAGTCTTGTGTTTGTT
>CAZHQL010000112.1:0-5840 GCA_964534915.1 uncultured Spirochaetaceae bacterium
GCCTTACAAGGTTTGTAAGAACCGGGCGGCGAACCATGAAGAGGTCCGGAAGATCGTTTGCAGCTCCTGCTGCCTGGATTCTTACATCCTGGTCACTCTCATTGGATGGAAGAGCTGTTAAGACCAGGTTGATATTATGCTCATTCAAAAGGATGTCATATCCTGCCCAGTCTGCAGGGATCGGGCCTGCCTCAGTAATTGCAGCGCCATACCAGACTTCGATAGTAACTGGTCCGTCACTTGCTCCTCCTTCGCTTGATCCGCCTGCAAAAACAGGCGCGGCAAGGAGGACTAATAAGGATAATGCTATAAAAATTTTTCTCATCTTTATTCTCCTTAGGTAAGTTATCTGATCAGCCCTTTACTGAGCCGAGAAGTGTACCCTTTGTGAAATACTTCTGTATGAACGGATAGGCGATAACCATCGGGATTGCAGAAAGGAATACCGATGCTGCCTTGATTGCCTGTACAGGAGCATTGCCGAATGCATTGACCTCAACATACTCGTTCATGCCCGATGCCATGAGGATGTTCCTTAAAAGTATTGGCAGCGGATAGAGATAGTTGTTGCTGATGTAGAGCATTGCATTGAAGAAGTTATTCCAGAATGAAACGCCATAATACAGTCCGATGGTCATTACGATAGCCTTGCTCAGGGGAAGGATTATCTTAAGAAGGACCTGGATCTCTGAGCATCCGTCGATTCTTGCGCTCTCCTTGAGCTCTCCGGGAATTCCATCGAAGAACTGCCTCATGATTATAAGGTTGTATGTGGAGATTGCTCCTGGAAGGAATACTGCTGCAAGATGGTTCTGAAGCCCTATCTTCGTAACCAGCAAGTATGATGGGATCATGCCGACGTTGAATACGTATGGAATGATTACAAGAGTCGTCAGGATCTTTCTTCCCGGAAGCGTCTTTACAGAGAGCACATATGCCATTGGAACAGTTAAGAAGAGTGCGCAGGCAACACCGCCTACGAGGATCTTCAGGCTGTTGAAGAATGCAAGTGCAAATCCGTCGTTCCCTAAAAGTGCCTTATAAGCATCGGGCGACCATTTCCAGGGGGGAAGGAACATTCCCTCAAGGTATGTGCCGATATATGTGTTCGGCCTGAATGAGAGCGTGATCGTAGACCAGACAGGAACTACGATGACTATGAGGATGAACACCATGAAGACATCGACTATGATCTGGAAAACGCGGTCTGCAGTCGTCGGGCGAACAGCGTTGTTATGTAAATTTGGCTTTAAATGTACCTTTCCCTTCTTTGCAGGTACTGCTTCAGCTTTTGCTTTAATTTCCTTTTCTGACATTTTCAGCACCTCCCTCAGAATATTGACGAGCCTTCGTTGAACTTCGATATGAGCTTATTCGATACGAGCATCAGAATCATGCCGAATACGCCCTTAAAGAGTCCGACGGCTGTAGCAAGACCGAATTCAAACTGCAAGAGTCCCTGGCGGTAGACCCATGTGTCGATGATATCGGCAACCGAGTATACAGGAGCACTGTAGAGCATGTAGATCTGGTCGAATCCTGCATCCAGGATTGTTCCGATCTTTAACAGAAGTACTGTTACGATAACGGGCTTGATAGCCGGAAGTGTAATGTACTTGATTCTCTGCCAGCTGTTAGCACCCTCAACCATTGCAGCCTCGAAAAGCGATACGTCGATTCCCATAAGAGCTGCGATGAAGATGATTGCACTCCAGCCCATTTCCTTCCATGCATCTGATATGAGAACTACCCAGGGAAATGCCTTCACGCTGGAAAGAAAGTCGATGGACCTTCCGCCGCATAGCCTGATAAGGTCATTGAGAACGCCATCTGCCGGTGCTAAGAGAGAAAGCAGAATGCCGTACATGATAACCCACGATAAGAAGTGCGGAAGATATGCCAGAGTCTGTACGATCTTTCTTAGAACTGGACGCGTGCATTCGTAGATAGCAATAGCAAGCAGAATAGAGAGCGGCAGGCTGATTACTATCTTTCCGATGCTGTAGAACACAGTGTTCCTCAGCAGTTCCCAGAAATAGAAGGAATTAATGAAATTAGAGAAGTTCTCTAAACCAACCCAGGCACTCCTTATTACTCCCCTTCTTGCCTGGAAGTCCTTGAATGCAATCTGCGCGTTCCAGATTGGAACATACTTGAAGATGATGTAGTAAACAAGAGGAATGATCAAAAGCAGGTAAACAGAGGCATGCCTTTTAATCTCCCTTGCTAGGCGGCCCTTATTCAGAGGCGCATTAACTACAACTGTCGCAGAACCGTTTTCTTGATTTTTCTTGTTCATTGTCATTGTTTGCTTCCACCTGTTATGACCACTTTAGCGCCAAAGAAAAAGAAAATGCAGAAAGCAATTTGTACTATTCCGACCACTTGCTCCCTC
This sequence comes from uncultured Spirochaetaceae bacterium, assembly GCA_964534915.1. Classification (GTDB taxonomy): domain Bacteria; phylum Spirochaetota; class Spirochaetia; order Sphaerochaetales; family Sphaerochaetaceae; genus Ornithospirochaeta. The sequence goes on from CAZHQL010000112.1 coordinate 2,396, forward strand.
TTGTCCGCCCCCTTTTTTCCCTCCTTCCTTTTCCTCTCAGGCCCTTTAGTGCTATAAAAAGGCATGGCAGAGACAAGGATGACAGAAAACAGTCCCTCCGGGCATATAATACGCTATGCACTTCCCTTGATGCTCTCTTCAGCACTCCAGCTCTTTTATAATCTTGCAGACGGGGTTATCGCGGGGCGCTTTATAGGGCGCGAGGCATTAGCAGCCACTGGAATTGCAGGGCCGGTCATGAATCTGATAATCCTCTCAATCTCAGGGCTTACTGTAGGAAGCAGCGTGCTTATGAGCGCGTACTATGGAGCGCGCGATGAGGAAAAACTTAAGAAAGCATTCTCTACCCTCCTTCTCTTCGGGCTTGCATTCTCAGCAATCATTACAATAATCGGACTTGCGCTTACGCGGAGGATTCTCTTATGGGCCAACACTCCTGATGATATTCTGGACATGAGTGCATCGTACCTTGGCATAATATTTCTCTCAGTTCCCTTCACATATTTTTATAATGCGCTCTCAGCATCCCTTAAGAGCGTCGGGGACTCAGCTACGCCTCTTAAGTTCCTCCTTTTTTCATCGACATTGAATTTAGCACTCGATCTGGTCCTGATAGGCCTGCTCGGCTTTGGAATAAGGTGCAATGCAATCACTACAGTAGTTGCAACGGCAGCATCTGCACTCCTTGCATTTTTCTACATAATGCGGCGCGTAGGGACACTTAGGCTTTCAAGAAAAGAACTCTCTCTAGATAAGGCAATGCTCTCTCAGATTCTAAGCTACGGCTCCATTACGGCGCTCCAGCAGGCTGTGCAGCCTGTTGGAAAGATCATGATACAGAGCGCAGTTAATTCGCTTGGCGTTGATGTGATTGCTGCATACAATGCAGTTACCAAAATAGATGACTTTGCCTTGACTCCTGAGCAGAGCATAGGAGCAGCCTCTACTACATTCACATCCCAGAACCTGGGCGCAAGAAAGGAAGGGAGAATCAGGCAGGGGCTGAAGACAACGCTCACTCTTGAAGTAATCTATGGTGCCTTCATAGGCCTTATAGTCTTTTTCTTAAAGGATATTATCCTGACTCTCTTTGCTGACAGAGCTAAGGATCCTCTGGTAATTGCTGAGGGCGTTAAATACCTTGGCACAATGTCATTTTTCTACATACTCCCGGCCCTGACAAACGGAATGCAGGGCTTTATGAGGGGAATGGGAAAGATGAGGATAACACTCATCTCAACAGCCATACAGGTGACAGTGAGGGTTATCTTCACATATGCCCTGATCAATGGCCTGGGAATCAGGGCAATAAGCATAGCTTGCGCACTCGGATGGGCTCTGATGATGGCCTTTGAATACCCGTATGCATACGCCTGCTTGAAAAAGAGGAAAAGAGCTGAGGCCTGATCCTACTGCATCTCTTTTTCAAAGAAGGATGCCATCTTATCAAATGGGATGATATCCATCCTGTCATAAAGGTCAGTATGTACTGCTCCGGGGATTATGAAGAGCTCCTTATTTTCCGGGCGCGGATTTCCCTTCATCATCTCATCATATGCATCCTTGCTGAAATAACAGGAATGAGCCTTTTCTCCGTGGATAATGAGCACTGCAGAGCAAATCTCATTTATGTAGCAAAGAAGCCTCTGATTCAAATAAGACATTGTGCCTGTTACATTCCATCCTCCGTTTGAATTAAGGGAGCGCTCGTGATAGGCCCTCTTTGTCTTGTAGTAATCATGATAGTCCTTTACAAAGAAGGGAGCGTCCTCAGCAACAACATCTGGAACTCCGCCCTGAGCCGCATAGAAGCCGTTCTTATAGTCTTCAATGCGCTGTGCGTTCAAAGCCCTTTTCTTCTCGTTGCGGATGCTCTCTCTGTCTTCTGAGTCAAAATATCCCTTAGCGCTTACGCGGCTCATGTCGTACATAGTGGAAGTAACTGTAGCCTTGACTCTTGTATCAAGGGATGCCGCATTGAGTGCAAGGCCGCCCCATCCGCATATTCCGATAAGCCCGATTCTCTCTTCATCCACATCATCGCGAAGTGAAAGATAATCCACTGCTGCCTGAAAATCTTCTGTGTTGATATCAGGAGAGGCTATATAGCGTGGATGCCCCCCGCTTTCTCCTGTGAAAGAGGGATCAAATGCGATTGTAAGGAATCCGCGCTCTGCCATAGCCTGGGCATAGAGCCCGGATGCCTGCTCCTTTACAGCCCCAAAGGGACCGGAGACAGCGATGGCAGCTGTCTTTCCCTCGCTTTTTTCAGGCTTGTACAAATCAGCTGCAAGCGTGATGCCATAGCGGTTATGAAAAGTCACTTTGCTGTGCTGAACCTTATCGCTTTTTAAAAAAGTCTTATCCCAGGCTTCTGTCAAAACTAATTTCTCTTCCATTAAAAAGCCTCCATTTAGTATTCTCTTAAATCCTTTACGCAGATTATAGAAATTTGACTCTCAAATAGCAAATACCTATTTCAAATACTATGAAATGCTTTGCAGGCATAAGATGCCTTGATATAATCCTTCCCGGGAGGAGATTATGGAAATAAGAGTGCTTAGATACTTTTTAGCAATTGCAAGGGAAGGAAGCATTACAAATGCAGCGAACGCACTTCATGTGACACAGCCAACGCTTTCCAGGCAGATTCATGACCTTGAAGAAGAAATGGGACAGCGCCTCTTTATAAGGGGAAGTCACAGCATGAGCTTAAGCACAGAGGGCATGATCTTCCGAAAAAGGGCAGAAGAAATCATTTCCATGGTTGATAAGACAATAGCTGAATTCAGCTCGATGAAAAACACAGTCTCAGGGGACATCTACATAGGAGGCGGAGAGACAGATGCAATCAAGCTGATCTGTGAAGCAGCATGTGATTTAAGGAGGGATTACCCGGGCATTCATTATCACCTTTTCAGCGGAAACTCAGAGGATGTGACAGAGCGCCTTGATAAGGGACTACTGGACTTTGGAATCCTTATTCAGCCTGCAGATCTCTCAAAATATGAGTACATAAATATTCCCCGAAAGGATACATGGGGCGTTCTTATGAGAAGTGACAGCCATCTTGCAAGAAAGGAGAAAGTGAGGAAAGAGGACTTATTAGACCTTCCTTTAATCTGTTCGCGGCAGGCAATCAGCGAAAAAAGAGAGAACAATGAGTTTCTAGCATGGTTTGGCCCTGAGTTTGACAGGCTCGACATCGTTACTACATTCAATTTGGTATATAATGCTGCCATCATGGTCAAGTCCGGTGTCGGCTATGCCATATCAATTGATAAAATTGCCAGCACAGGTGAAAACAGCGGCCTTGTTTTCCGTCCGCTCGAGCCGCGCCTTGAGTCTGGCCTTAATATAGTCTGGGAGGAATATCAGGTCTTTTCGCCTGCAGCAGAGCTGTTGCTTGAAGAGCTCAGCAAGGATCTTGCTATTAAATGCGAAT
>CAZHQL010000113.1:0-5826 GCA_964534915.1 uncultured Spirochaetaceae bacterium
AGAGCGGGTAGTTGGGAATCAGGCCGGTCAGGGCATGACGGATAAACTCCCTGTCCTGAATCTGGTAGGCGCCAAGGCTGGCTTCCATGGTGCATTCTTCTTCCACCGGGCGGCCGTCTTCCTGGCATAAGGTTCTTCTTGTCACTTTGATTGCAGGTCCTGCGCTCCTGGCATGATCCATCATAACAACCGGCATGCCGATCTTCTTTACAGCCAGAATGCCGATACAGGCCAGAATGGCGGGAAGCACAAGGTACTCGTCCCTTATGTTCCGGCAGGGTCTCTGGTGGACAATTACATTTGCCTCATCCACATCCAGCAGGCGTGAAAGATTCTTCCTGATCAGGGCAGGCCACTGGGTGGGCGTCTCTACATGGTAGCTTTCGCCTTCAATCCAGCACTCGCAGATGAGGATGTCGGAGTTTTCAAGAAAGGCCGGGGTGATTGTCACGCACGACTTTATCTCTCTGAGTCCTTCTTTGGCTCTTTCGTCCCTCTCCTTTCCAAAAAAGAGTCTTTCCTCGTCTCCTTCTTCAAAATCCAGGTCCTTTTCTTCAATTTCGACAGCGTCTATGTTTATTGCCTGTTTTAAAAGGGTTCCCGCCTCCCCGTCGGGGGCAAAGAGCGCCATCAAAGGCTGTTCGGGGTACAGCACGGTTTCGTCATTTAAAAGAGGAATGTGACCCGAGAAGACAGAGAGGGTGAAGCCCTGCGGGATCTCGCTGGGCATCAGGGTGAAAAACTTGTCGCCAACTTCGGGCAAATGGATACTCCTGATTCGGGCCGGACAGAGTGGCGAGCGCACCAGGGAACCATAGTACTTCGGGCTCTTGTTGAGACCGGCCTTCATGTGTTCTGCCATGTGTAAAGTCTAACACAGTCAAAGGTGAAAATTAAAGCTGTTTTGGGAGCAATTGCTTTGTCTGCAGAATGAATGAGCTTTAAAAAACTTTTGATGCGGTGTAGAGTTAAATCTATAACTGGAAGCTGTGAACTCCTCGGTGGAAGCAGACGCAGTCTGAAAAAGGATATAAGTGAGAAAGCCAGATCAAAGGATTTCCGGCACCGGTAATGGAATTCTTCTCTGTGGGCCTTGCGAAGAAATCAGCATGATAACTTCGGAGATGAAATTAACATAATCTGTAGATGACCTGCATCTGATGTAGAGGAACGATGGTAAAAGATATTGTTTCAAGGTTGAGGTTGCCATCAGCAGAAGGATTCCGGCAGGAAGGAGGGATGGCAGACTTATGAGCACAGTGACCAATATCCCTGAAAAGCAAATATGGGGCTCCAATTATCCTGTCAACCCCAGTACAGTTTATATCAACTCAAGACCTGTTCTTTTGTCAAAAAAACCAAAAGAAGGTGGAGAAGGCCTTGTTTACTCCATAAAAAATAACTCAAATGTAGTAGTAAAGATATACAAGCAGCACAATTGTACGCTCCGATGCAAAGCAAAAATCGAGAAACTGCTTTCTTTGCACATAGAAGATAGAGATATTGCTGCCCCCATTGCCAGTGTTACCTGGAAAAATGGTGAATTCCTTGGTTTTGTCATGCCTCTGGCCTCTGGGAAAAATCTGAATGATATTGTTTATGCACTCGAAGATACAGGCTGGAAAAGAAAAGAACTGATAACTTTGTGTCTTACGATTCTGAAGCTGATAAAGAAAAGTCATAATTCGGCACCGGGTCATGATCTGTTGATTGGGGATATCAACTTTGGAAACTTTATGGTGGAGTCTCCCGACCGCGTTACTCTGGTTGATGTTGACAGTGTTCAGATTGATGAGTTTCCCTGTCCGGTAGGAAAAGGAGATTTCATATCCCCAGAACTTTTAAAAACGTCATCCCGGTTGGGAGGACGACTCCGAACTCGCGAAGACGAAGCCTTTGCCATTGCAGTTATTCTTTTTCTGCTTCTGTTTAACGCAAAACATCCCTTCTCCCACATTGGTAATCCGGGAACGCCTGTAGACAATATATTGACGGGAATATTCCCATACAATGCTGATGGCAGTGTTCAGAGCAATGCTCCTCTGGGAGCTCCTGCTTTTATTTGGGCGTCTTTGCCTTCTTATATCAGATCTGCTTTCGTAAATTCTTTTAAAGGAGGGGTAAGGAGAACATCCCTTGATGAATGGATTGGCCTTTTTACTCAATACCAGAAAGATTTTAAGCAGATCATTTTGAAAGAACCATTTCTGAATGAAATAAAAATCGACAGGTTTCCAGAAAACTTCAATTCAACGCATTGTTTGAATTGTAATAAGAAAGTTCCCAATAACAGACTCATTAATGGGCTTTGTCATGACTGTATAAAAGCTGGCTATACGGTTGTGCACACAAAATGTCTTTCATGTGGGAGACAGTTTGACACGATACAAGGTCCAAAAGGAGGGAAAGAAAAGTATTGCCCGGAATGCCAGGAGAAAATCAATGTCAAATGTTGTGTTTGCGGGACGGGAATACACATACGTCGGTTCAATTTGCCGGAATACACTGTTAATAACGAAATAATATGTCGTTCCTGCAGGTTGGAAATCGAAAAAATAAAAGACAAACTGGATAAACTTGAAAATCCAGCCGATGCAGACTTTATGAAAATTGACTTTTTTTCTCTGTTTGATGAAGTCAATGAGTTTGCAAAAAGGGCCTTGTTTCTAGTAAGCAAGGTAAACGATTCAAATGGTTCGGAGACAATAGAAGGGCTCAAAAAGCTTGTCCTGAGTTATTCTTTTCTAAAGGAATTAATGCCGGGATACCAACAAGAGCTAAGAAAAAAGGTCTCAGTTTATGATAACGAAACTTACGGCCATGCATTGCAAGAGCTTGATAGTTTGAAAATCCAGGCCTCAAAGGAAACCGGTTTCGAAGACAATACAACTCCTTTATTGCCACAACTTCCATATTATTCCTGTTTGATTACCTCGATTGAACAGAAAAAAAAGGAAATAATTTCACAGGTTAGAGCAGAGATCAGAGAGATTGTTGATGAAAATAAACAGGTGCTTTTGAATACAATAAACAAGTTCCATATTTATTCAGTAAAAAGGCAGAAAAAAGTAAAGGAAGAAATCCAAAACACTATTGAAAAACAGGTTGTTGTATTGGACGAGTGGTTCAAAAAGTTTCCTGTCAGGATATTGCAAGCAGAGTGGAAAAAGACCTGTCATATCAAAGAGCAACTTCCCTTGTACATATCTATCGCAAAAAAAGTCCATAACTTTAGCAAAAGTGACTTTTCATCCAGAGAAGAAATAGAGAGTTGTCAATCCTTATCAGCAGAAGTAGCTGAAGAGATAAAAGCGTTGGATAACGAGAACGATCAAATCTTTTTTGATCTGATGAGAAAAGATATTGAAACGTATCGCTCGAATCTGGATTCGATAAGTACTTTGCTGAAATGGAATGAAGGCAACAAAACAAAAGCCTTCAGTGATATTATTGGGGAAGTTCAAAGCATGTACAAGCTTTATCCCAAGACTAAAAATTATACGTATCCAGGCAAGGATGAAATTTTAAATTGCCTTAATGCATTCCAGAGAGCCTCAAAACTGTATTCAAAAGCCCCAAAATCTTCAGACCAGGAAAAGCTTTCCTGTTTAAAAAATATCATCACTGTGTTTGATGAATACAAGATATCCGGCAAGGCAAAAGCTGATATAGAAAGCGAAATAGAAAGGGTTGATAAGGGTATTCGTAATAGGCATAGAAAAAATGTTATAAGTCAAATTTTGATATGGATGGCCTGCACGGCGATATTATCCATTTGTTTAATATTAGTCGCTCTGCTCGTTGGAAGACTTATACAAGTGATGGCAGCAGTAATTGCTGTGTGTATCATTGGACTGATCGTATGGATTGCATGTGAAATCATACTGGATTATGAGGTGATATTGGCCATAATAGGTGTTGTTGTGGCAATCCCGGTAGTGATATTCACCTGGATCAAAACCACAAGTGTTAAGGAAACTATTTCGCAAGCAGTCAACAATAATTTATTCCTTATTTCTGCCGTAATAGTGATAATTTGTGCTATCATCAGTTATATTATAGTCGTGAAGTATAAATGGAAATGGTTAATTTTTAGAGCAAGGGGACGAAGATGAATAATTATCTAATCGATCTTGATCAGGATCTCATCGACAACACAGCAACAAGGGTTCCTCTTTGTTTATGTGTAGACGTCAGCGCATCAATGGATCAAATTGTTGCGGACAAAGATAAGATGATTGATACCGGAGAAACTGTTTATGAAGATGGACAAACATGGAATATTGTTACCGGTGGTACGTCAAGAAAAACTCTTCTTCTTCGAGGGCTGAAGACTTTTAAAAAGTCTGTGCAGGAAGATCCAATTGCAAGAAAATCTGTTGAAGTCTGTATTGTAACTTTTGGAGACAGCGCTGACTGTCTGGAAGACTTCTGTTCAATTGATAAATTTAAAGTCCCCGAATTAGAATGTTCAGGCAATACAGAGCTTGGGGCAGGTATAAATCTTGCCTTGGACAGATTGGAAGAACGGAAAAACATGTATAAAGCTACTGGGACAGATTACTATCAACCCATTCTTGTTATTCTTTCGGATGGGGAAAACACTGGATCGGTTAGCAAACTTAGAACCGCTTCTCAACGTGTGCAGGAGCTTGTAAGTAATCGTAAGCTTTCCTGTTTCCAAATTGGGATTGATGAAGATTGTAATCTGAATGAATTGACTGCAATTAATCCAAGAAGGCCAGCCAAGACCCTCAATTCAACCAAGTTCAAAGAGTTCTTTGAGTGGCTTAGCAAAAGTACACAAATTCTTTCAAGGTCAACATTGGAAGAATCTCCCAGACTTCCATCTACCTCCGGATGGGATAGTATGTATTGATATGTGGCATCTTGGTTGTTCTGCCGTCCCGGGCTTTGGACATGACAGGAATGATGAAAAATCCTGTCAGGACGTTGTGCTTAAAACAGTAAAAAAGGATTTTGCATGCATCTGTCTGGCAGATGGTGCAGGATCCGCATTATATGCCCGTGAGGGTGCATCCATCATAGTAAAGTGTGTTTCTTCTCTTCTGGAGAGGCATTTCTTCATGATTTACAATCGGAGCAGAAACAAAGTTGCAAACTATATATGCGACAACATTGTCAGTGCAATCGGAAAAGAATGCGAATTGCATCAGGATGGAAGAGAGATTAAAGATTACAATGCAACTTTACTTGCTGTTGCTGCCAAGGGAAACAAGATTGTAGTAATTCATGTAGGGGATGGGATTGTTGGTTCCCTGACGGATGGAGTCCTGTCTGTTGTTTCGTTTCCCTGGAACGGGGAGTTTAAAAACGAAACGATTTTTGCTACTTCCAGCCAGGCAAGATCAGAGATGGATATCCAAAGGTTCGGGCAGAAAGGAAAGGAAATTTCCTTTTTCATAATGTCTGACGGCACCTCTGCTTCTTTTTACTCGGAAAAGAACCGTGACCTGATTTCAAAAGCAGGGCTGAAGCAAATTTGTGCCGTTTCAAAACAGCTGGATGGAGATGAGCTGGACAATTTCATTCATTACAATCTGTTTGAACAAATTTCCAAAAACACAGCGGATGATTGCTCTCTCTGCATTATGACAAAAACCTGATCGGGAAACATTTTCATCTCCTAGCCATTGAAAAGTGTGAAAATCCCGACCGGTGTTGGAGTCGGGAAATTCCCCAATTGGGTCTTATTGTCCGACCCTAACACCGGGTTTTATTCTTTTGTTTCGGGTATTTTACAAACTTTATGGTTCAAGCACTTTTCCTGTGGGATTTGATATTTTTGCCTTTAGGTCTTCTGGA
>CAZHQL010000114.1:0-5783 GCA_964534915.1 uncultured Spirochaetaceae bacterium
GGCTCCTACATTGTATACTGTATTGAATACGCTTCCGATGAAATATATTCTCATATAGGTCCCGGCAAGGCCTATTACATCATCAGGAGTGCCGATGGCCCTGAGCAGGGGATTGGTGAATGCCATGCCGAGAGCAAAGATCATAAGGCCGCCGGCGATTGCTATTACGATGGCAGTATGGATGGCCTTATTCGTATCCTCATAATCCCTTGCCCCGTAGAACTGGCTTATGATTACGGTAGCTCCGCTGCTTACTCCTGTGAAGAAACCGATTAGCAGGTTGATTGAAGTTCCCGTTCCTCCTCCAACTGCGGCAAGGGCCTCAGTTCCAAGGTACTGTCCTACTACGATGGCATCTACTGTATTGTACAGCTGCTGAAAGAATGTGCCAAAGAGGATGGGAAAAAAGAACAGCAGGAGCTGTCTGGATATCTTTCCCTCCGTAATCCCGTTAATGCCAGTTTCCTTACTCATCCTAGAATCGCAATTATCTCAGTTTTCATACTTTAGTCAACAGCTTTTCAGCATGTTCTGTAATGGCTTTGAATGTTTCATCGCTGATGACATGCTCGATGCGGCATGCATCCTTTTCTGCAGTGCTCTGATCAACGCCCAGAGATATGAGAACCTTCATTATTCCCGTATGCCTCTTATACGTCTCTGCTGCAATCTTTCTTCCTTTTTCCGTAAGGGCAATGAAGTTGTTCTCATCAATCGTGACAAGGTCCCTTGCCTTCATTTTCTTCAGCGCAATGGTGACGCTCGGCTTGGAGAAATCAAGCTGTTTGGCTATGTCTACGTTTCTGACTGTTTTATTCTTTCTAGAGAGTATCAGGATAGCTTCCAGATAGTCTTCTACAGACTCCTTTCCGTCCATAAAAATCTCCTTTTTGCAAATAATACCATATTTTTGGTCCTCGCATAAGTATTGACTAGCCTCTGAGGTTAGAGTAAACTAACTGCTGATAGGTATTAGACTATTCAAACTTTTCAGAGGAGTAAGATGATGCCGCTTACATTGATTGGTCCCGGCGGGACAGCAACTGTCAGGAAAGTGGGGGGAAGTGACGATGTCAGAAGATATCTGGGCAATCTCGGCTTCGTCCCGGGATCTGAAATCGAGGTCCTGAATGCCCTCGGAGAGTCCCTTATAGTGAAGATAAAGGATTCCCGTGTAGCCCTCAATGCCGATATGGCAAGGCATATCCTCATATAATCAATGCATTTTCTTATTTAGGAGAGAAATATATGACACTTGGAGAAGCAAAGGTCGGATCAACTGTGACGGTTGAGAAGATTGAAGGAGAGAGTGCCTATAAGAGGCGTATCATGGACATGGGCATTACAAAGGGTACTGAGCTTTTTATCAGGAAGGTCGCACCCCTTGGAGATCCTGTAGAGATTACAGTCAGGGGCTATGAGCTTTCTGTAAGAAAGAACGATGCCCAGTGCGTAATCGTGAGGTAGGAAAGGAGTACAGCATGGATATAAAGATTGCTCTCGCAGGAAATCCAAACTGCGGAAAGACCACTTTGTTCAACGCTCTTACCGGAGCTAACCAGTATGTTGGCAACTGGCCCGGCGTAACCGTTGAAAAGAAAGAAGGAAAGCTTAAGGACAAGAAAAGGGAAGACAATATAACTGTAACGGACCTTCCTGGAATCTACTCTTTAAGCCCTTATACTTTGGAGGAAGTTGTTAGCCGAGACTATCTTTTGAAGGATAATCCGGATGTGATAATCGACCTCGTAGATGCTACGAACATTGAGAGAAACCTCTATCTTACAACTCAGCTCATTGAGACAGGAATTCCTGTGGTCATTGCACTGAACATGGCCGACTTAATCGAGAAGAAGGGCCTTAAGATAGACACAAAGAGGCTCTCAATGGTGCTTAACTGCCCTGTAATCGAGACATCAGCCCTTAAGAAGACAGGACTTGATGAGCTTGTAACTGAGGCTGTGAAGACTGCAAAGAAAAAGGAGCATGCACTTCCCTCTGAGATCTTTTCAGAAAAGACTGAGGCCTTTATTTCTGAGATCAAGGCTTCTTTGGATCTTCCTGCAGAAAAAGCGCGCTGGTATGCAGTCAAGGCCCTGGAAAATGATACCAAGGCAACGGATAACATCAGCATGAGCGAAGAATCAAGGCAGAAGGCAGCAGATGCACGGGCCCTCCTTGAAAAGGAAAAGGATGATGACATTGAGGCCATCATCACTGATGAGCGCTATAAGTACATTCAGAAGCTCGTGTCAACGACAGTCAAGAAGGGCAAAGAAGAGCTCTCGGTTTCTGACAAGATTGACAGGATTGTGACAAACAGAATCCTCGGTATCCCGATCTTCATTCTTGTAATGTGGTTTGTATACTACATCAGCGTTACAACAGTTGGAGCATTCGTGACTGACTGGACGAATGACACATTCGTAGGAACTATCCAGGAATGGGTAGCAGCAGGCCTTGAGGCAATCGGGGCAGGGGAGCTGGTTATAAGCCTGGTAGTAGATGGCATCATCGGAGGAGTCGGAGCCGTTCTTGGCTTTGTTCCCCAGATGGCAATCCTCTTCTTGTTCCTCTCTGTCCTGGAAGACTGCGGATACATGGTACGTATCGCATTCGTCATGGACAGGGTCTTCAGGCATTTCGGACTTTCGGGCAAGAGCTTCATTCCTCTTCTTATCTCATCCGGATGCGGTATCCCTGGAATCATGGCAAGCAGGACCATTGAGCAGGAAAATGACAGAAAGCTTACGATTATGACAGCTACATTCATCCCCTGTGGTGCAAAGCTTCCCGTTATTGCTCTCATGGGCGGTGTCATGGCATCCTACCTGACAGGCTCCTATGAGGCTGGAGGATTCATAGCGCCCCTTATGTACTTTATCGGCATTGCGGCAGTTCTTGTTTCTGCTGTCATGCTCAAGAAGACCAAGCCATTTTCCGGAAAGCCTGCACCATTTGTCATGGAGCTTCCTGAGTACCATGTTCCGGGTGTAAGGACAGTTCTGCTGCACGTATGGGACCGCCTGAAGGGCTTTATTGTCAAGGCAGGTACTATCCTCTTCTTAGCATGCGTTGTTATGTGGTTCCTCTCCGGATTCGGCTTTACTTCCGATGGCTTTGGCCTTGTTGAGGACAGTGCAGACAGTATCCTGGCAGCAGTCGGAGGATTTATCGCACCTCTGTTTGCTCCTCTCGGATTTGGAGGCTGGCAGCAGGTTGCAGCATCTCTTTCCGGATTCACAGCCAAGGAGGCTATCGTATCCACGATGGGCGTTCTTGCCAACGTTGCAGGAGATGTTGAGGATGCAGTAACTGTAGCAGAAGGCGTTGCTTCATGGTTCCCATCCTACCTTGCAGCATTCTCATTCCTTGTTTTCAACCTTCTTGATTCTCCATGCCTTGCTGCCATTGCAACGATGGCTCAGCAGCTGCAGAACAGGAAGTGGTTCTGGTTTGCACTGCTATTTCAGAACGTGTTTGCATACGCAGTATCGCTTTGTATATATCAGATCGGGTCCCTCTTCATCGGAGGCGGCTTCGGCATAGGCACAATTGTAGCCCTCGTGGTGCTGTGCGCAATGCTTTACATGCTCCTGCGCCCAGATCCGTACAAGGACCAGAAGGTATACTCAAAGAGGTCTGTTGAGGTAGCTTAAAAGGTAATGCTATGGCTGATGTAATAATTATCGCTATAATCGCACTGTACTCTGTTCTCATAATCTGCAAGCTGAGGCGGGATAAGAAGAATGGAGTGTGCACAGGGTGTTCATCTGGCAGCTGTGAATCCTGCCAGCATTGCTCCCCCTCTTTCGATAAGCTCATCAGCCAGGCAAAAAAGGAAAATAAGGAATAGCCATGGGAGATTCAGCTTCCAGCATGTTCTATCTCTTTGCGCTCATTATTGTAATCTACCTGGCCGGCTCTGGACTTTACAGCCTGATCGAGTATATAAAGGAGCGCAGGGATAGCAGTAAAGGAAAAAGAACAGATGGTTGACGTAATTATAATTCTCATAGTCATTGTCTTGATTATCTTTGCTATAAAGGGTTCAGTTAAGCACTTTAAAGGCGAGGGCCCCTGTTGCTCTGGCTCTGCAAGAGGGGAGTCAAAGACACTTAGCGGCCTTATCCTTGGCCAGAAGGATGTGAAAATTTCGGGCATGAGCTGTGACAAGTGCGTTGCAAGAGTGCAGAATGCTCTTAACAGGATTGACGGCCTGAGTGCAGAAGTTGAGCTTAAAACAGATACTGCGCACGTTAAATTCACGCGCCTTGTAAGCGATGATGAGATAAAGAAGGCTGTAGAAGCTGCCGGCTATAAGGTAGCAGATGTGAAGTAGAAAAAGTGCGTCATTTTCATTCTTTGTTTTCTCAGATGGGCTGGTGATATTCTTTCATCAGCCTCTTTTTGTGTGCTAAGATGCCTTCTGGAGGCAGACAGTGCTGTATGAGAGCTGAATTATCTGGCCCGGGGTAGGATATGGACAAAAGGAACTTGATTCTTGCATGTTTTTTCTCTCCCTTTGCTTTATCTCTCATCGCTCTGATTATCTCCTTCATAGGCTTTCTGAGAGAAAAGCAGGGATATTCCTTAACAGTTGTCATGGCCCTTGTCACATATGCATTCATTGAAGTTCTTCTCGCAGCTGATAAGCGTTACACTGGAGAAAGGACGAGCAGGGCAGAGAGGATAAAGGCATCAGCAGTGCTCTCTGTTCTTCTTCTTATCCTCATTCTCCTGATTTATTTTGCTCCCGAGCCTGGTACACATGAAGAGACTCCAAGCGAAGAAGATGTTATCATGATTGAACACTTTGATGATGTAAAAAGAGATACTGAAGAAAAAGCGGAGATAATTGACCAGGCGCCGGAAGAAGCAGCTGAAGATGATGCCCCATTCTTTGATATAGCTGAAGAAATTGCCATTTCATCCAGATCCGAGATTCTGGAAGCAATGATTTTCAGTACAATTGATGAAATTCCTGTTGAGGAATCTGTGCTGCCATCAGTTCCTCTCATGAATACTGAAAGGGAAGCAGAAGAAAGCGCTGTGCCATCCGGGCCTCAGTTTCTGCACTCCATTTCGCGCCTGATGGCGGCAGAAGCAGATCCTCCCTCTGCGCCTGAGATTAAGGCTTCAGTTTCTTTAGTGAAGGAAAGAAAGGCAAATAGCAAGGTGACAGCCGCGATGGCTTTGCTTAAGCCAGCTCTCAGCGTAAGCGAAACAGCAGCAGAATAGCTTGACAAGGAAAAAGGAAATTCAGCATAATGACTGAGCTGATCCAGATTTTGGAAGCAGGGAGGTGAGAAGTAGAATGGCATATGTAAAAGTCGATGATAATGAACCGCTGGAGAAATCAATCAAGCGCTTTAAGAGAATGGTTGAGAAAGAGGGGATTATCCGCGAATGGAAGAAGAGAGAGTACTTCGAAAAGCCTTCCACAATCAAGAACCGCAAGAATAAGGCTCTTGCTCGCAAGCAGATGAAGAAAGTAAGAAAAATGCATCAGAACAAGGGTTATTAGTATCCAGGCACCCGGGAGGGTGCTTTTATTTTTGCCATTCCTACTTTCCTATGATATAAGGAATTATGTAACCATATTGAGATGAATGAAAACCCCCGAAAATACCCAGCATTCCCTCTGCTTTTTAGGCTAAATAGAAGGCTAAATTTTGAGCCTTGGTTTTTGCCTTTTATGAAACACAACAGGAAGAGTTCTGTTCATAATGCTTTTCAAAATCTCTGTTTGCAGTATAAACTTGACGAAGAAATTCAAATTC
>CAZHQL010000115.1:0-1976 GCA_964534915.1 uncultured Spirochaetaceae bacterium
AATGTGCACTTTCTTATAAAGAGCCAGAGCATAGTTCAAGAGAGATAATAAGACTTAAAAGAGCACGAGTACAAGAGTCATATTTGACAAGCATTTGGATGAGGGGAAGATGATGTGTGGAAGCTCTTACAGAAGATGAAAATATTTAGTGTTGAGACTTTAGCTCCTTTTAACAAGGATGTGATGATGGACTATGTAATGCATCATGACAACGAAAAGAAGCATAGACAACTGTATCTGTTTGGTCCTTTTAAATGACTTATGTTTTTTAGGCGCTGGGGAGTTTATTTGTTTTTAATGACTTCTTATATATATTCTACAACTTCAATGGGTAAAATTTATGTGTGCGATATTAAATACACATGAAACTTATTAATCCTTTAGTAATTCCAGTTTATTTTAATTAATTCTTCTGAGTGATTATATGCTGCTTATTGCATTTCACTTGTCATCTTATTTTATTCTTCAATAATTCTTAATTTTATCAGTATGTAAAGAATGTTTTTATTATATAAAAATAATTTATAATTATATTATATAATATTGTTTTTAATTAAAGTGATATTATTTCAATTTATATTTTATGTTTTCTGTATAAGATATATAAGCTTGATTATAGAAATACATATTTTCCCACAGAATCTAATACTCGATTTATACTATAACAAAGGAGCTGTCTCATGGATTTCAATATGGTTAAGGGTTTAATAGATGCTGCTGCCAAGAGAGTTGATTCTGATTTGAGAATCAGGAATGCGCGTGTTGTTGATGTATATAACAAGAATGTTTTTACTGCTGATGTTTATATAAAGGACGCTTATATAATCGGTTTCGATGGAGAGAGGAAGGCAAAGGATGAATACGATGCCAGGGGTAAATACCTGGTTCCATCCTTGATTGATGCTCATTGCCATATCGAATCCTCCCATCTATCGCCATCTGAGTTCTCTGATGCTGTGGTTCCGACAGGGACTGGAACAGTAATAGCAGATCCTCACGAAATCTGCAATGTTACAGGACTTGATGGTATTGAATACATGCTCTCTGCATCGGAGAACATTCCTTTGTCAGTATTTTTGATGTTTCCTTCCTGCGTGCCTGCTACAGCATTCGAGCACTCAGGGGCTGTGCTGAGTGCAGAGGAAATAAGCAAGTATATTTCACACCCTCGTATTAAAGGGCTGGGGGAGATGATGAATTATCCAGGCGTGAATGCATCGGATGAGAGCGTTCTTCGCAAGCTCGATCAGGCTTATAAGACAGATAAGATAATAGATGGCCATGCACCCTCTATATCAGGCTTCAGCCTTGATAGCTATGCATCAGCATCAATTGAGACAGACCATGAATGTGAGACTGTTGAGGAAGCCCTCGATAAAATCAGGAAAGGGATGTATGTAATGCTTCGTCAGGGTACTGCCTGCCAGGATGTGCTTAAGATCCTTCCTGCTGTTAATGATGATAACTACACGCGTTTTTTATTCTGCACTGATGACAGGCAGCCTCAGTCAATCACACGGGAGGGCCATGTAAGCTATGGAGTTTCATTGGCTATCAGGAATGGCCTTGATCCTGTTAAGGCAATATCGATGGCAACGCTGAATGCTGCTGTCTGCTATCGTCTTCGTGACCGTGGAGCCATTGCCCCTGGAAAGAGGGCGGACTTCTTCCTTACAAGTGATATCTCAAACGGCATCGATGCAGAAGAAGTATTTATCTCGGGCCGCTTAGTCGCGAAAGATAAGAAAATGCTTAAAAGAACGCCTCATACAAAACCAGAGAACGTTGAAGGCAGGATGGACGTCAGGAATTTTACATCCTCATCACTTTCACTTAAGCTCAAGAGCAATCATGTGCGGGTAATAGATATAATCCCTGGCGGAGTTGTTACGGGAGCAGGGGAGGCAGATGTAATGCGTGATGACAGAGGCGAATGGCTTTACGATCCTGGTGCTGATATCTTAAAACTTGCAGTA
>CAZHQL010000115.1:1986-5704 GCA_964534915.1 uncultured Spirochaetaceae bacterium
GGCACTGGCTGTCATGCAACAGCCCTTATCAGGGGATACGGGATGAAGAAGGGCGCTGTAGCTACATCCATCGCGCACGATTCGCATAACATCATAGTCATTGGAGACAACGATGAAGACATGGCACTGGCGGTTAATAAGCTCATTGAAATCGGAGGTGGAATAACGATGTTCAAGGACGGACAGGAATTAGGGACTCACCGCCTTGAGATTGCAGGGCTTATGACTGATTTGACGCTTGAAGAAGTAACTGAGTGTCTGGATCAGATGCACAAGAGAGCATATGAGACTCTGGGCGTCAGCCGTGATATAGATCCGTTCATGACGCTATGTTTCATGGCACTTCCTGTAATTCCTTCCTATAAGCTTACGGACTCAGGGCTTTTTGATGTAGTGTCGTTTTCATTTGTCGATAACAGTCTGTGATCATGATGAGATGTAAGGACAGGATAGGTCTTCTTATTTTTCGTCCATGCCATCCTTTGCAAGCTTCTCAATCTCGCTTATGAACTGTCCTACATCCTCAAATGCTCTGTATACGGCAGCAAAACGAACATATGCAACAGGATTTAGCTTATAGAGTTCCTTCAGTGTCTCTTCTCCGATTGTGGCACTTGTTACAGTCCTTTTAGATCCTGCAAGGTCCGTAATTCTGTTTTCAATGTTTATAAGCGTCCTTTGCAGACTGTCCGGATCAATGTTTATCTTATCTGTGCAGACCCTTATTCCATGCTCGACCTTGTTTATATCGAAGCTCTGGTGCATGCCGTTCTTCTTTACCACAACAATCGGCTTATGCTCTACGCGCTCATAGCTGGTAAAGCGGCAACCGCAATCACCGCACTCCCTTCTTCGTCTAATGCTCATCCCGTCCTTACTCTGTCGGGACTCTATTACCTTGTCTGTCACACAGCCACATCGAGGACATCTCATAGAAGCTATTTTAAATTATTCATCCTTTTTTGCAATATTCTGAGACTTCTTTTGTCTGATCTATGCGCATCAGCTCACGCTCTAGTATGCGCTTGCTTTCACTCTTGTCTCCAGATGCCCTGTCGAAAATGAGTTTCAGATGAGAGTCCTTAACTGTTTTGTCAAGGGAGAGGATCAGGGTAGGGAAAATGAGCTTTATAAGCTTTATGGCCTTGCTATGAGTAATGGATGCATATTGAGGATATGCTTTCAATGAAATCTCAAAATTCCTCTTGGATAACTCATTCATCTTGAGGCTTTCAAAGCGCTTTATGACTGTATCAAAATAGGGCTTCAGATTTGCATCGTGCATCTCAAGCTCATCCCTTATGTCAGTAAAGAGCGAGTAATAGTAGCGTCTTAGGTGCTCATCATCAATTTTACTGAGCTCTGCTTTGAGAATGCTGATCTCATTCTTGAATGCCTTTACACGAACCCTCTGGCATCTGTTCTTCTTTCGCTCTGAGTACTGTTTAATGGCTTTTGCATTGGCATTCTTTTCTCTCTTCGGCTTGTCCTTTTTTATCCTTTTTGAGCCGTAGTAGCGCAGGAATTCCGTGTTAGGGTGCTCCGGCTCATAGCTTTGCATTGCCATCTCATCCCTGAGCTCCTTAGTGTGGTTATCAATTGAAGTGATTACAATCTCCTTCAGGCTTTCAAATCTCATTTCCAGTTCTTTTACGTTCTTTGCAGTGTAGAATACGGATGAGAGCTCAAGAAGATATGCATCAGTATAGAAATGCTCATGATAAAGGCTCTTCAAGTATGTTGCCATGGCATCAAGAAGGACGCTCTCTTTGCATCCTCCATGCACTTATCCAGGAACAAGAGGAGGCTGTTATAAAGATCATTCTTCTTGGATTTGTAGCTGTTTAATCTGATTGCATACAGCTTAACTTCCTGAAGGCAATCCCTATAAGCTGGATTAAGCGAAAGAAGCTTGGCATATAAGAAATCTATGGCCTTGAGTGCTCTTTTATGAAGGACATCCTTGCTTGAGTAGGCAACAGCCTTTCTCAGTGCAAGGACAATATCCTCATCCAAGTCAATCAGGTTATGCCGGCTTCGTCTATAACGATCGAGTATGACGCTTTCAACCATAGGAATATTTTCTCCCATTTCAAATTAGTTCGCAACAGAAGTTTTGACATGAGGCTAACAGACTGTTATTATTTTAACAAATGAGGTAAGAAACGTGGCAGTAACTGTTAGTCAGGAAGTTAAGTCAATCATCGATAAGTCACCATTTCTTTCTGAGATGCTTATCAGGGACATCGTGAGCTATTCAAATCTCGCTTCTGAGATCAAGCCGAAGGTGGAGGCAAGCCTTGGCAAGACTGTTAATTCTCCTGCCATCGTAATGGCCCTCAGACGCTATGCAGAGGATCTCAGGGCGGAAGCTGAGAAAAAGCCCAGGATAAAGGTTAATTACGAACTGAGTATGAAGACCAACATCTATGATGTTAACCTCTTGAGAACCGAGGAGTCGATAAAAATCCTGAACCGCTTATATGAGAACGTACAGCTTGAGAAGGGGGATTTCCTGAACGTAAGCCTTGGAACTTTCGAGATGAGCGTAGCAATAAGCGATAAATACACAGAAGAACTCAAAAAGCTTATTAAAGAAGAGACTGTATTGAATGAATTCAGTGATCTTGTGGCTATCAACATTGTCTTCAGGGGGAATTTCGTAGAAACGCCAGGGCTAGTATACCTGGCAGTGAGAAAGCTTGCGCTTGAGAGCATAAACGTGCTTGAGATTGTCTCAACGACGAACGTGCTTACATTCGTCGTAGAAAGAAGTGAGAGCATGAGGGCCTATGAGGTCCTGCAGTCCTTCCTGGAAGATGCTATGGCCTGAGCCTTACCTCATTCATCAGGCAAAATGCTTTTTCCTTTGTTGATGCATAGAAATCGCCTTTGCATTTTTCCCTCCTGATGAGCATATCATCAGTGTACTCAAGAGCAGATCCGTCACTGTAGAATAAATCCATTTTATAGTGCCTGAGCACTGCATGGCTTGCCGCCATGTCCCATGCATAGCAGCGCTGTGCGATTGCAGCGTCAATCTGGGGGAAAATCAGGGGAGAGATGATATGCAGGATTGTGGATCCTGCCGAGCGGATCTTTCCTGAGAAAAGTGAGAAATCATAATTCTTGATGCTCGTGCTCGAGACCATGATCTGATGGATTCCCTCTCCTTTTCCCTCGCAGGTGAGGATCTCAGAGTTTAAATAGCACTCGCAGGATGGAAACAGCTTGATATTAAGCTCTTCTTCTCCGATTCCATAGCGAGGAGCGGAGATTATAGCACCTATTGGATTCCTGTTTCTGTCCAGTATGCCAAGTGCTGTTGCAAAGCCCGGCATGCCCTGCGAGTATGCATCTGTTCCATCTATTGGATCCAGGATGAATGTATATGGCTTCTCAGGGTCGAAAGTGCTTTCTTCTTCCTCGCTGATTACGTTCGCAAAGGGAAACAGGGATTTTATCATCCTGGATATCTCAGATGAGATATATAAATCCGTTTGAGTCAGGACAGAGCCATCGCTCTTGAAATTTCTCTTGATGTTTTTCTGCTTGGCTCTTGCATAGCGGCTTAAATCTATAATGGATGCATAGAGCCTCTCAAGCTTATCGGTCTCCAGATTTTCCACACTTGCCTCCTCACTGACTCTATCGTGTGCTTTTTTGCTGAATTATTCAACATTGCTTAGAGTGAAAAAAGAAGAGACCACGATGGATA
>CAZHQL010000116.1:0-5631 GCA_964534915.1 uncultured Spirochaetaceae bacterium
TTGCCAGGCAGGTTGAAAATGCCGTAAGGACTCAGAAAGATTGCAAGCAGAACAGCAATTACTGGCATTGAAGAATGAGGGGGACTCTTTTTCAAACGGCCGGGTGAAATATCCATGAGCGGGTTAGCGATAAAATACGATGACCGTGAGAAAAAGGAACTGGCAAGGAAGTACTTAAGAGAGTGCGGAGATGCCATCAGCAATTTCCTTGATGCAGCCATCATGAACAAGGGCATGCCAGATGATGCTGCATTGGAAGCATCAGAGGATATCAGGAGGGCAATTGAAGGAAGATGAAAGGATAAAGGAGGAAAAGGCGCCTGAGCGCTCAGCAAAACAAGTGCATGCACGCCCTGGAATCTGATGGTTTTTCAGGATATCCTGGGTTTTATACTTAAACACAGTTTAACTTTTTAAGAAGAATTGACAGATTGAGGAAGTCAAACTATGCTTAGGGAAAATCAATGCTTATTGGACTTGACATCCTTGGAGGCAGAAAAGTGAATGATATAGATATCCTGAGAGCTATGATATGCTCAAGATTATTTGAGCAGAAGCTTTCTGACTTATTCAAAAAAGGAATTCTCTACGGAACTACGCATTTAAGCATCGGGCAGGAAGCAAGCCATGTAGGCCTTATCGCAGGACTTGATGAGAGTGACTGGATAGTCCCGACCCATCGCTGTCACGGCTTTAATATCGCAAGGGGAACAAAGCTTGAGAGAATGTTTTCTGAGATGTTTGGATCGCGTGAGGGCATATGCCGGGGACTTGGCGGCTCCATGCACATGACGGATGCATCCACATGCAATGCAGGAAGCAGTGCAATCGTGGGCTCGGGCGTTCCCCTTGCAACAGGGCTTGCATTTGCCCTTAAGAGAAAGGGAAGGGAAAACATTGCAGTAGCAATCTTCGGGGACGGGGCCACAAGCCGTGGAAGCGTTCATGAGGCTATGAACATAGCATCGGTATGGAACATACCGGTACTCTTTTTCCTGGAGAATAACCACTATGGCATGAGCGCATCAGAAAAGAATGCTATCAGCACCCGCGATATCTCGCAGCGCGCTCGCGGCTACAGCATTGAAAGCACCAAGATTGATGGAAATGATGTGCGCTTAGTTTCAAAGACTGTAAGGAAGGCAAGGGAGTATATCATCAAAAACAGTCGTCCGTATTTTATCGAAGTTGACACATACCGCCAGTGCGGGCACAGTAAATCTGACATGCTTTCATACCGCTCAAGGGAAGAAGAGCAGGAGTGGCTGAAGAAGGACCCGATAGAGCGCTATGAGGATGCCCTTATTGCTGAGGGCGCACTTACAAGGGAAGATATAAAGAAGATAGAAAGCGAAATTTATCTTGAGATAGAGAAAGCCTATCTGGATGCTGAAGCAAAGAAGGATGATGTTATTACACTTAGAGAGCTTGAAGACTATCTCTATGCGCCATCTGCATCTCCTTCCCTTCTTCTTCCAAAAGGCTCTGAGCGCATCACCAGCTACAGGAGAGCAATATACGAGGCACTTGATGAGATCCTTACTGAGGATAAGTCTGCATTCATCCTCGGTGAGGATGTAGGGCTTTATGGCGGCTGCTTCGGAGTAACAGCAGACCTTTATAAAAAGCACCCTGGCAAGGTGCTTGAGACCCCGGTATCAGAAGAAGCATTTACATCCCTTGCAGTTGGAGCAAGCATGCTCTCAGAGCACCCGATTGTCGAAGTAATGTATGCGGATTTTTCAACGCTTGCATCAGATCCGCTGATAAACCATGCAGCAAAGACGCATTTCATGTCAGCCGGGCAGCTTAACTGTCCCCTTGTATACCGCGCGCCAGTTGGAAGCGGAACGGGGCATGGCTCTCAGCACACAGCAAATATTGAAGCAATGTTCTTAAACACTCCGGGACTCATTGTAGTTGCACCAAGCGATGCATATACTGCAAAGGCGCTTTTAAAGAGCGCAGCAAGGGAGAACAATCCCGTGCTCTTTTTTGAGCATAAGGGGCTCTATGATGAAGAGGGGCCCGTGGGGGAGAGCGATGTGTTTCTTCCCTTAAGGAAGGCATTTGTCTCAGGATGTGGGAATGAGCTTCTGATAATAGGCTACTCGCACGCGCTCTTTACGGCTAAAAAGGCTACAGAGGACATTAAAGAGCGTATTACTTATTTAGATATTGCAACTATAAGTCCCCTTGATGAAGAGACTATCATAAGCACATCAGAGCGCTTTGAGAAAATCCTTATTGTTCAGGATACTCCCGAAAACGGGAGCGTGGGATCATCGGTAATAAGCCTTATTGCGCTAAGTACTGCAGAGAAGAAGACTCTCCGCCTCATAAGCGCAAGAGCTCTTCCCATCCCGTTCTCAAGGCACCTTGAGAGCTCTGTGATTCCCACAGAATCAGAGATCCGCAGTGCATCTTTTGATCTTCTGAATGCTTAACACAGATGCCATTTCCTTTGTATAATCCCAAAAGAGATTTGAAAATATTTTGAGGAGCATATATGGATATCGATGTAAAGAAACTGCATCCACTTGAAGTTAAGCTTCTGCGTCATGTAAAGAAAGGCGAGAAAATTGACAATCAAAGGATCATAGCTGAGCTTGGCTATAAGGTGGGACAGTGCAATCAGGCCTTCTCATGGCTGAGCCAGAAAGGACTTCTTAAGGAGACAGAGAGGGTCAGAAAAGTAGTTTATGAGCTTACTGACTACGGCAGGAAGATAAAGAGTGAAGGCCTGATTGCTGAGCGCATCTTTACATTCCTTGGCAAAAATGGCGCGCATGCACTTCCTGAGATTGCTTCTGCTCTTGGCCTTGATAAGAGCGACGTAGGATCAGCTTTCGGAGCCCTTAGCAGCAAGAAGGCAGTCTTCTTAAATGCTGAGAGGAAAGCTGAGAGAATCTCTGATGAGCTTCCAGAGGATATAAAGGCGCAGCGCTCTCTTTTAGAAAAGGCAGAAGAGAAGGGCGGAGAGCTTGATGGCGCTATCCTCAGCACGGATGAAATAAAGACTATCTCTCAGATGGCAAAGAAAAGGGGTGCATCCCTTT
Source organism: uncultured Spirochaetaceae bacterium (assembly GCA_964534915.1). Taxonomy (GTDB): domain Bacteria; phylum Spirochaetota; class Spirochaetia; order Sphaerochaetales; family Sphaerochaetaceae; genus Ornithospirochaeta. Next base: position 3,060 of record CAZHQL010000116.1, read on the forward strand.
CTTTTTTCAAGATAAGCGAGAGAGAAAATGTAACGTATGAGCTTACAGAGCTCGGAGGGGAAGCTAAGAAGGAGCTTGAGAAGGCAAATATAACAGGGGAAGAATTCTCATCCCTTACTCCTGAGATGCTTAAGAGCGGCTCATGGAAGAGCGGTACATTCCGCCCCTACGGCGTTGACGGGCCCACATCCCGCTTAATCCCTGGCAGACGGAATGCATATGCAAGCTACCTTGAGTGGGTAAAGAACAAGCTTATTTCCCTTGGCTTTGAAGAGTTTGACGGGCCTCTTGTTGAGAACGAGTTCTGGAACGGGGATGCTCTTTTCATGCCGCAGTTTCATTCTGCGCGCGACATTCATGATGTATATTACGTAAAGGAGCCAAGGCACGCAAAGGAAATTGAAGAGCCGTGGCTTGGAAATGTTGCAAAGACGCACGAGAATGGCTGGAACACAGGCTCGCGCGGCTGGGGCTATGCATTTGACCATGAATTCACGCGCCGCCAGGTCCTAAGGAGCCAGGGCACAGTACTTTCTGCTCATCAGCTTACAAAAGCAAAGATTCCTGGAAAATACTTTGGCATCGTGCGCTGCTTCCGCTATGACCAGGTCGATGCAACGCATGGGGCAGACTTTTACCAGACAGAGGGAATCGTGCTTGGAGAGGATGTGAACTTAAGAAACCTCCTTGGGCTTTTGAAGATGTTTGCAGAAGAAATAGCGGGCGCTGAGGAAGTAAAGTACGTTACAGGCTACTTCCCGTTCACTGAACCAAGCATAGAAGTTCATATAAAGCACCCGGTGCTCGGGTGGTTTGAGCTCGGGGGATCAGGAATATTCAGGCCTGAAGTTACCAAGGCACTTGGAATTGATGTTCCTGTTCTTGCGTGGGGACTTGGAATTGACAGGATGGCGCTGATGCACCTTGGTCTCAATGACTTAAGGGATCTCTTTACAGCAGACATTGAAGCAGTAAGGACAAGGAGGGGAAACTGATGCCAAAGATTGATGCACCTGAGAAAATCTTCTTCTCTCTTCTTGGAAAGAAGATGAGTGATGATGAGCTTACAGATATCTTTCCCGTAGCAAAGGCAGAGCTTGATGCGCATGATGAGGAGGAAAAAGTCCTCAAGATAGAGCTTAATGACACTAACCGCCCGGACCTCTGGTCTGCAGCAGGAGTAGCGCGTGCACTCAAGTGCTACGAGACGGGCGAGATCAGAGAATATGATTTCTTCAGCACTAAGGGAAGCACTAAAGAAAGCGGTGGGCGCGCTGTGATAGATGATGAGAGCGCGCTTGGAATCAGGGACTACTCAATCGGCTTTGCAGCTCAGGGCGTGAGAGTAGACAATGAAATGCTTGTCAACTTGATCCAGAGCCAGGAAAAGCTCTGCACGAACTTTGGAAGAAAGAGAAAGACGATAGCTCTCGGTATTTACCGCTCAGACTTGATTAAATACCCTGTGCACTATGCAGCAGTAGATCCTGATAGGACTTCCTTTGTTCCACTTGGAATGGATGAGTGCCTCACGCTCAGGGAAATTGCTTCTCGCCATCCGAAGGGAAAGGAGTATGCTCACATTGTCTCAGATAAGCCGCGCTTTCCATACCTCTATGATGATGATGGCGAGGCTCTCTCTTTCCCTCCTGTTATAAACAGCGCACGCATCGGGGCAGTGGAAGTAGGGGATGAGAACCTCTTTGTAGAGCTTTCAGGTCCAATACTTGATGATCTCTTGCTTGCTGCATCCATCCTTTCATGCGACATGGCTGACATGGGCTTTGAAATCCTTCCTGTAAAAGTTACTTTTGCAAAGGACACGCCATACGGAAGGGAAATTACAGTGCCTTACTATTTCCAGAGAGAGCAGAAGTGCTCTGTAAAGGCAACAGAGAAAAAGCTGGGCCTGAAGCTCTCTGGCCCAGAGTGCGTAGAGGCACTTAAGAAAATGGGCGTCAAAGCAACGTGCAAGGGAGATACAATCACAGCAGCAGTTCCTCCATACAGGAATGATTACCTACATGAAGTTGATGTCATTGAAGATATCATGATCGGGCATGGGCTTGAGAAGTTTACTCCTGTAATGCCCTCAGATTTTACTCCCGGGCGCCTTTCAAGGGAAGAAGAGTTTGGCCGCAAGGTAAAGGAGATTATGGTAGGACTAGGCTTTCAGGAGATGATGTACAACTATCTTGGATCTAAAAAGGAGTATGTTGACAGGATGCATATAGATGCAAAGGATGTAGTCTTTATACTCAATCCCATGAGCGAGAACTATGAGGTCTTGCGCCCATCTGTGATCCCGAGCCTCCTTGAGAGCGAGAGCGTATCAGCTCACGCTGTCTATCCTCATAATATCTTTGAAGTCGGAAAGATCTGCTTAAAGGATGAGAATACTAACAGCGGAACGATAACCAAAAACTCACTGGGCTTTCTCTCATCAGATAACCAGATCGGCTACAACGAGGCAGCAAGCATTATAAGCACGCTCATGTATTTCCTCAATAAGGATTATAAGCTTGAAAGCGTTGATGATGATCCGCGCTTCATCCCGGGCCGCGCGGCCAGG
>CAZHQL010000117.1:0-5567 GCA_964534915.1 uncultured Spirochaetaceae bacterium
CTCAGTTTATCGCGGCAGCATTGCAGGATGCAACGAAGATGGGACAATCATCGCCTGTTACTATTCCACAGATGATGAGGATTTAACCGGCATTGGTAATGAATCCGATAAGGAAGGCGTTACTGCTAAAGTCGATGGACAGGATGTTGCATGGATAACAGGTGAAAGATCGGCAATGGCAGAAATGAACAGAGCTCTTTCTTCGAGTGCAGATGGCCAGGACTATGAGTATGTTGAATACAATGGAAGCGATTCTAATTCCCGATCTCTTTTAGTCGTAGCAAAATAATCCTGATTGCTTTAGGAATTCACTTTGATTTTACGCTCCCTTCAAACAATCTGAGGGGAGCTTTGTGTTTATTTCTGTTTGCTCGGCTGTGATGTTTAATATTTTCATCAATCCCATGATATAATAGCTCAAAAGGAGATGTTTGTTGAAAGGGCGGCGGATAGGATTAACACTTGCAAGTATCCACACAGGGGCTTCTGAGAGCCTCTGGTCAAGCATTGCAGATATGACTAAGGGAACTGATGACCAGCTCTTTATTTTCCCCCTAGGACGATTGGAGTGCGAGGAGGAATCTGAGGCCATGAGGGCAGCAGTCGTGCCCCTTGTCAACTCAAAGAATATCGATGGCCTTATATCCTGGGCATCCTCCCTTGGCGGCGTTGTCTCCCTTTCAGAAGTTGTTGCTTTTCATCAGGAGCATTTCTCAGATATCCCGTATGTGACTATCGGGCTCAAGATAGATGGGCACGCTGAGATAAGCTTCGATGCATACAGCGGCTTTAAAAGCGGTGTAATGCACCTTATAAGAACCCATGGGGAGAGGAAGATTGCATTCATCCGGGGACCTGTTAACCATGTCTCTGCAGAGGACAGGTACTCTGCATATTTAGACAGTCTCAGAGAAAGCGGAATAGCAATTGATGAGAATCTTATATCGTCCCCAGTGCCATGGAATAATGGAGAGGATGCAGTCAGGGAGCTGGTTGAGGGGCGTGGCCTCAAGCCAGGTGAGGACTTCACAGCACTGTGTTCTGCAAGTGATTTAATGATGCTTGGAGCCGGGCGGTATTTAGAGAGAATGGGAATCCGCATTCCCAATGAAGTGAAATTATTCGGCTTTAATAACAGCCCTGAAAGCCAGCTATTGCGCGTTCCATGCACCACAGCTGCCATGCCACATGAGAGAATGGGCATAATGTCATATACTCTTATAAAGGGGCTTATAAATTCCCCCGCAGGAGATTTTGAGTGTCCAGACCTGATTCTCCCTGCAGACCTTGTAGTGCGCAAGAGCTGTGGCTGCACTGACAGCCTTGCAGGACTGGATGCATCCAGCGTGATACATAACAAGGAAGCATTCTTCGCATGGGCTAACAAGGTCTTCATTTATACAGAAAAAGAGAAAGAGATTGCCCAGAATCTGAGAAGTCTAGCATTCGCATTTCCTCTGACAGAAGAACAGCAAGATACTCTGCTTTATGAGACAGCTAAGCTTTTTGAGAGCCTTTTAGAGCGTAACATCGATGTAACTCTTATCTATGAGGCAATAAAATGGAATGCTCTTATAAACAGGAATGAGCACTTCAATGCATTTGTACTTGAGCGTCTTCTCCCCCTTGTCGGGACATCGCTGAACAGAGTAAGGCTCTTAAAGGAATTTAATGAGAAGGACAAGGAGAACATCATAAACAGCTTTAAGTGCGAGCTCTTAAGCCTGAAGAGCTTTTCTCACTTAGCTGAGAGCTTCTATAAATACCTGCCTGGTTTATCTGTTACTGCCGCTTTCGTAGTTCTGAGGACTGATAAATCATCATCACGCTTCGTTGGGGGCTTCTATGGAGAAACGCTTTATAGAGATGAAGTCGAGTTTGATGATGATTTACTTCTTCCTGAGAGCATTTCAGAGACGCTCTCAGGCGGGACATACGTAGTAAGCGAGCTCTTTTCAGAGAATACGGATCTGGGCTACATCATCATAAAGACAGAAAACAACGACGGGCTTCTTGCAGAGGAATTAAGGACATCGCTCAGCTCTGCTGTGCAGGGAATGTACCTTCTTGAAAGCAGCAATAATGCACGGCTAAGGGCAGAAGACGCAGAAAAGGCCCGCAGTGAGTTCTTCTCAAACGTATCTGAGGACCTCCGCGATCCTCTTTTAAAGATAAGCAGCATAATTACAAGCATACGCGATGAGAGCCTGAAAAAGGCGATAAAAAGGGAAGTTGATAAAGCAGAGCACATGCTTGATTTGTCCCTTGCAAACACCGGTGAGCTTGAGACTGAGGATAAGCTTATAAATATTGACAGCGCCTTAAAGGAAACAGCAGATAAAAAGGGAATTGAAATTCAGATAAGCGGCTCTATTCCCCTTATATACTTTGATCCTGAGAAGCTTAAGGAGGCAGTTGAGCTGGTTGTAAACCTTTCTCTTGACAATGGATGTCCAGTTAAATTCAAGCTTTCTGTTGAGAAAGATAAGGTAGTTCTGAAGATAAAGAATACAAAGGACCGCCTGGATTTCCGCTTATTCCTTAACGATGCATCCTATCTGCTTGCAGAGAGGATTATGGTCATGCATCAGGACCTCATTATGCCCTCCCTTGGAAGCATCAGGCTTATATTCTCACTTCCCACATTCTCTCTTGAGAGCGCGAAGGAAAAGGAGGGGCGCCCATTAGTCTTCGGCATCGCTCTAAATGAGGATACCCTCACTTCAGATGATGTCAAGAAGAACAGGCGGAAGCTCCTTGATGCAGAGATTTCCTCAATCCACTGGGATATGAGAGAATGCAGCTACGAGACACTGAGCATCCTTAGGAGAATCTCACGCGAGTCCATGTTCTCACGCACCCCTCTCTATTTCTATGGCACAGCCGATGGCTTTGTCTCTCCGCTTGCTGCTATAGACTACCTCTTCAGGGCCTATGATGCGCCTCCAGTGCTCATCCTGGGAGCAATGCCGGAGGAATTAAGGCCATTTCTTGGAGAAAAGAACATCATAGAGCTTGATAGCATCCATGATGCAGGCAGGAGTGAAACTGCTCAGAGAGCCAGGACTCTTATCACAACAGAGCGCCTTAAAGCAGATGAGATAATCAGATTCAGGCATTCAAGCAGTGCGAATTTTAATATCATAATCATGCTTCCAGCCTTCAGCAAGGCATATGCAGAGTCCATATGCTCAATTCCGCGGCTCCTTCTGGTCAATACATGCATGGCATCATCAGATGATTTTCTCACCCGCTTCAATGCCATCCTTGCAGGAGAAAAGATTCTTCCTGCATTCACAGGTTCTCTTGTCAAAAAGGCCCTTGGCTATCTTGTTGAGCATGCAACCAGCCAGATAAGCCGCTGGCAGCTTGCTGAGAGCGTGAACGTAAGCGAGGACTATCTGACGCGCATATTCCGCAAGGAACTCGGGGTATCGCCATGGGATTATCTGAACCGTTACAGGATATACCTTGCATCCGAGCTTTTAATGCAGGAAGCACTGAGTGTAAATGAAGTTGCATACCGCACAGGCTTCCAGGATCAGGCTTATTTCTGCCGCGTATTTAAAAAGATAAAAGGCGTAAGTCCAGGCAAAATGCGGAGCCGCTCATAAAGTTAGGTTCGGGGAGAAATATGGATGAAAATAACCTGGCTTGGAACCGCATCAATTTTGCTTGAAACAGAATATGGCAAGCTGCTCTTTGACCCGTACTTACAGAAGATCAACAGATCTTTCCTGGAATTTCCTTTCGATAAGATAAGGGGCGCAGATGCAGTATTAATTACCCATCCGCATTTTGATCACTTTTCGGATATCCCAGAAGTATTAGAGCACGTATCTTGCGACGTTTACACAAACGATCGGGGCCTTGCTCTTGCTCTGAGAAATAAGTTCGATCTTTCACGCATTAAATGCATAAGGAAAGGAGATGAGCTGACTTTTGGCGATATAAGAGTTAAAGCCCTTCCCGGACGGCACAGCAAGAATGATAAGGCACTTGTAATAAGAACGCTTAAAAGAACGCTCAAAGGGCACATCAGGCAAGGCTTAAAAGTATGGGCAATCCACAGACGCTTTAAAATTGACCTTGATAGCGATGTGCTGATTTACCATATAAAGGCAGAAGGGAAAAGCATACTCCTCCTGGGCACTGCAAGCCTCGATGCCGCAACGGAATATCCAGAGGCTGATGTTTTAATCTATCCCTATGCGGGCAGGAGCGATATACTCCCATATTCTTTAAACATAATCGAAAGAATCAGGCCTGAAACGGTAATCACTGATCATTTTGACGATGCATTCCCTCCCATAACAGCTCCTGTTGAAACTTCAGGCTTTAAAGAAGCTTTGAAGAAATCTGGAATAAATCTTATAGTGCCCACAGTGAATACACCCATAGCGATATAGGATACCCAAAAGAAATATATAAAAGTATTTAAATAATAGTGTTCCGATATCGGTAGATTAATTCTAATATGATAAGGCCACAATCTTTTACTCGCTGGATGCTTTAACATTTAATACCAGGTTGCAATCTGTAACTTTTAAACTTTGGTATTTTAGCTGTGTTTACCGTTTCTATTGAGCTCAGAAATGGGCTCCGCTACACGTTACATAAGAGCCATTCAGCTTTGCTTTTGCCAAAGCAGTTATTTATCTCATGATCCTTGATTGAGCATCATAGTTAGTAAGACAGGAGACATGTTGTATATTCATCTTGCGAACAAAAGAATAGCCGGTCTATTTTTTGACAGCTATTGCCTTGGCTCTGGCCTTGCGTTAATCCAGTCTGCAAATGTATTTAAATCGACGAGCCCCTTTGAATCGACCGTCTGCGGTATTATAAGTGCGCAGAGAACGATTTTTTCGGATTCCTCCTTAACATTTCTCAGCCTTTTTGGATTAAAAGGTAGGAGACCTTAATAAACTAGGTCTTTTGCTGTTTGCAAATGATGGCAAGCAGAGGAAATGAAAATGATTCAGGAAGCAAGAAGCAGATGGAAGAAAGGTATCTGACCTTAGCAGAGCAGAAGGACATCACAGATAGGGCGGTATCAGAATTACAGAGCCGCTTCATGAAAAGTGTAGAAGACAAGGCATCATGGAAAGGAAAGGCCGTAAAGGACTTCTTCACTTCCTACAAAAGTGAGATAACAAAGGCTATAAAGGCCTATCCAAAAGTCGAAATGGAAGGCGTAAAGCTCTTTGCAAACATGGAAAAGGGTGATCTGCCGTTTGTAAAGGAACTTTTGCAGGCCAGACTCTTTTCCATGATATCAGGCGAAGATATAATCCTTCTTCCAAGATATGCTACGCGATTCTTCAACCAGATATTCGGAGTAGTTTTGAAACGAGGATCGCTTGCTGACGGGCTCGCAGCCTTAGCAGGTAATGACGTGTACATAGAATTTAAAACCTCAAATGAAAAAAGACTGCCAAGAAGAATCAATCAGTCTTCCTCCAACGCAGATATAGTGTTTGTCGCAGTAGATAGAATTACTAAGAGAATATACAGACTCTCATCCCCTGTGGCACAGCTTAATATCAAAGAAGGATTTGAAGCCT
>CAZHQL010000118.1:0-5492 GCA_964534915.1 uncultured Spirochaetaceae bacterium
CGATGAGCTTCATCTCATGACAGCACTCAAAGTATGCCATCTCCGGCTGATAGCCAGCCTCAACGAGAGTATCGAATCCTGCCTTGATAAGTGCAGATACTCCACCGCAGAGAACTGCCTGCTCTCCAAAGAGGTCTGTCTCCGTCTCTTCCTGGAACGTAGTCTCGAATACTCCGGCACGCCCTGCTCCGATTGCACATGCATATGCAAGAGCAACCTGGGTTGAGTCCCCGCTCGAATCCTGTGCAACAGCGATTAATGAAGGAACACCCTTTCCCTCAAGGTACTGTCTTCTTACCGTGTGACCAGGTCCCTTTGGTGCGATCATGATCACGTTGATATCCTCTGCCGGCTTTATCTGGCCAAAGTGGATATTGAATCCATGTGCGAATGCAAGATACTTGCCCTTTGTAAGATATGGTTCGATAGAAGTATGGTAGAGCTTTGCCTGCTTCTCATCGTTTACTAAGATCATGATGACGTCTGAAGACTTTACAGCTTCCTCTGTCGTCATGACTTTCAAGCCTGCTTCCTCAGCTACAGGCCAGCTCTTTGAGCCTTTGTAAAGGCCTACTACGACATCCATTCCACTGTCGTGGAGGTTAAGTGCGTGCGCATGGCCCTGTGAGCCATATCCGATGATAGCGACTCTCTTCTTCTTAAGCACTGAGAGATCGACATCTGAGTCATAATACATCTTACTCATTACAATACTCCTTCTATGTAGTCCTCATCGTGGCCGATCTCGGCAAGAGATCTTGAGCCACGCTCAAGGGCAGTTATACCTGTTCTGACCAGCTCTACAATGCCATAGCCCCTTATAAGCGATAAAAATGACTCCAGCTTATCGAGGCTGCCTGTGAGCATCATCGTAATCGTAGTCGGGGTCACGTCAATGATCTTGCTCTTGAAGATTTCCCCAACTTCCACTATCTGGGTCCTTGTCTTCTCATCAGCTCTTATCTTGAGCATTACAAGCTCCCTCTGAAGAGAGCCCTGCTCAGTCATCTCGAAGACCCTTATTACATCCACGAGCTTCTCAACCTGGCGCTTTATCTGGTTCACAATCTGACGGTCTGCTGCAGGCACGACAATCGTGATGCGGCTGAATTTCGGATTCTCAGTTTCTCCGACAGAGAGGCTGTCGATATTATAGCCACGACGAGAGAAAAGGCCTACAACCCTCATCAAAACTCCTGATTTGTTGTTTACCAGGATTGCCAAAGTATATCTTTTTCTATCACCTTCCATCCCTTTCTCCTCCTTAGCAAAAAAAATAACCCATGGATCCTTTCCACGGGCCTATACAAAACATATACTGCAACCGTGGTTCAGCATGTAATGAGTAGGACTAGAACTAATAGAGAAGACAGAGAAAACAATGATGAAAGCTGCATGTTATTTCCGTATCCTCCCTAAGATGATTTTTTTATTCTTGTACCCTAAAGCCTGTTTTCTTGTCAATCTTAATTGCCAACTTTTTTTCCCCTCATTGCGATTTTAGCGCGTAAATGCTATTAAGATTAAAGCAGGAAGAGGTGCTTAATGACGCTGAGAAAGTATCTATCGGGTAAGAGGTACCCTGGAAGGGTAATCATTGCAGGAGTAAGCTTGAGCGGTCAGACCGTTCTTCTATATGCCATCATGGGAAGAAGCGATAACAGCAGGAACAGAATTTTCCGTCTTGATGGAAGCGTTCTCAGAACTGAGCCCTATAAAAGATCTGAAGTAGAGGATCCGAGCCTTATCATATACAGCGCTGAGCGCGAGAGCAGGAAGTACATTGTTCTTTCAAACGGGGACCATACAGATACGATCATGGATGCCCTGGAGGATGAGAGGGGACTTGAATATGCCCTGGCTGAGAGAAGCTATGAGCCGGATAAGCCTCATTACACTCCCAGAATCTGCGCAGTTGTAAACAAGGAGGACCTCTCCTACTCTCTTTCAATAATAAAGAGATCTGAGGATGGAAAAGCAGAAAGGAAGATCTACAGCTATAAGGGGATGAGGGGAATCTGCCATGTGATACACACATACATGGATGACTCAGAGCCGCTCATTCCCTTCAGCTCAGACCCGCCATCCTTCGAGCTATGCGATGATGATATTGATGCACTTGCTGAGAGCGTATGGGAAAGCCTTGATGAGGACAACAGAATAAGCCTGTATGTCCGCATCGGGGGAAAAAAGAAGATAATCAACAGGCACGAAAGAGAGCTTAAGCTTAAATACGGCTGCAATCCAAACCAGAAGAACAGCATGATAAAAGCTGATTTTACACTTCCCATCAAGGTCCTTAATGGCCGCGCAGGGTATGTAAACCTCCTTGATGCCCTTAACGGCTATCAGCTGGTAAAGGAGCTGAAAGCATCAACAGGACTTCCTGCCGCTGCGTCTTTCAAGCATGTATCCCCGGCAGGAGCCAGCGTGTACGTTCCCTTAAGTGACAAAGAAAGGAAGATGTACTTTGTAAAGGATGATGAAGATTTAAGCCCTCTCTCTGTTGCATACATCAGGGCACGAGGTGCTGACAGGATGAGCAGCTTTGGTGATTTCATAGCACTCTCTGATACATGCGACAGAGAAACAGCGAGAGCAATACAGCGCGAAGTTTCTGATGGAATCATTGCCCCGGGCTATGCTGAAGAGGCGCTCGAAATCCTTAAAAAGAAGAAAAAGGGCTCATACTGCATCATAGAAACAGATCCTGAGTACGTGATGCCTAAAATGGAGACAAGGACTGTTTATGGCATTACATTCACTCAGGACCATAATGACTATATTCCATCCGATAAGGACTTTCTGAATGCTGTGACAGAGAACAAGGAAATAAGTGAGGAAGCAAAGAGAGACCTGACTGTTGCCCTGTTGTCTCTTAAATACACGCAGTCCAATTCTGTCTGCTATGCCAGAAACGGGCAGACAATCGGTGTTGGCGCAGGCCAGCAGTCAAGAATCCACTGCACGCGCCTTGCAGGGGCAAAGGCAGATCTCTGGAACTTAAGGCAAGCAGAGAAGGTGCTGTCCCTGCCCTTTAAGGAAAATCTCAGCCGCAATGATAAGGACAATATAATCGAGCAGTACCTGTCAAACGAGCCGGAGATTGATATCTTCTCTTCCTGGCCAGAGTATTTTTCTTCAAAGCCGGATGCATTTACAAAAGAGGAAAAGAGAGCATACCTTGACAAGATAAAGGGAATAAGCCTTGCAAGCGATGCATTCTTTCCCTTCCGTGACAACATCGACAGGGCATCAAGAAGCGGTGTGAGCTTCATCTCGGAGCCCGGGGGATCAGTAAGGGACTCAGATGTAATAAAGGCTGCGAATGAGCATGGCATGACGATGTTCTTCACAGGAGCAAGGCTCTTTCATCACTGATTTTCCCCTCTTGTTTTCCTTTTCAGGGTAAAATCAGAGATGCTGAAGTATTCACGATTTAAAAGGAGGATGCCATGGTACACGTCATTGAGGAAGCCAAGCGATGCTTAGGGTGCAAGAAGCCGCTCTGCTCTACGGGCTGCCCTATCTCAACTGAGATCCCGCGCATGATCAGTCTTTTCAAAGAGGGAAAGGTCAAGGAAGCAGGACGCATGCTTTTTGAGAACAACCCGCTCTCCCTGGTGTGCTCGCTGGTGTGCGACCACAACAAGCAGTGTGAGGGACATTGCGTCCTTGCAAGAAAGGGCCAGGGAATACATATATCGAGCATCGAGAACTACATCTCGGATGCCTCGCTTGATACCATGGAAATTGAAAGTGCTCCTGAAAACGGGAACATGGTGGCTGTAATCGGAGCAGGACCTGCGGGAATAACGATTGCAATCGAGATGACGAAGAAAGGCTATGATGTCACTATCTTCGACTCAAAGGACAAGATCGGCGGCATCCTGCAGTATGGAATTCCTGAGTTCCGTCTTCCAAAGTCAATCCTTGTGCGCCTGAGAAAGAAGCTTGTGGACATGGGGATAAAGATCAGGCCGAATACTACAATCGGCGGAGCACTCGTAATAGATGACCTTTTTGCTGACGGCTATAAGGCAATATTCATCGGAACAGGCGTATGGCGCCCTAAGAAGCTTGGAGTAAGAGGAGAAAGCCTTGGAAACGTTCACTTTGCAATCGACTTCCTTGCAAATCCCAATGCATATGAGCTAGGGGACGATGTAGCCATCATAGGGGCTGGCAATACTGCAATGGACGTGGCCCGTACAATCCTCAGGAGCGGACACCATAATGTCACAATATATGCACGCCGCAACAGAATAGATGCATCCGAGGAAGAAAGGGAGTATGCAGCCCTCGATGGTGCTTCCTTCGAGTTCTGCATGAAAGTCGACCGCATTACCCCCGACGGTCCTGTGTTCAGGAAAAACATAATTGATGAAGAGGGCAATATTACAGGAGAAAGCGAAGAAGAGTATGCAGTGCATGCATCCTCCACGATAATCGCAGTAAGCCAGGGGCCCAAGTCCAAGCTCGTAGATACAACAGAGGGCCTTAAGCCATCTGAGAGCGGACTATTGCTTACCAATGAGAAAGGTGAGACAACGCACCCTGGAATCTTCGCAGCAGGGGACGTTGTACTGGGGGCAAAGACAGTAGTAGAGGCCGTGCACTATGCCAAGATGGTAGCCGTCAGCATGGATGAATACATCAGGGGCCTCAAGGATTAAGGCAAGGGGGGATATCCCCCGCCCGCCTCATTATTCACCCTTTGCAAAGCCTGCTATTGAGTTTACGATTGCATCAATTCCTAAATGTGTGGAATAAACAAGGTCGTAGTTCTCGCTTACGCCCCATTTCCTTCCTGTATAGTGATTGTAATAGCTTGCTCTCTGCTTATCGAGTTTTGTCAGATATTTCTTATAGTCTTTCTCAACTTCGTGGTAAGTATCCCTTACCCTTGCGATTCTCTCTTCCATCGGAGCGTGGATGAATGCATGCAGGACATCATTTCTCTCCCGAAGAACATAGTCTGCACAGCGTCCTACGATTACACAGGGGCCTTTATCGCTTACTTCCTTGATGACCTTTGACTGCGCTATGTACAGCTGATCCTCAAGAGGAAGATTATTACTGTCGATATACATGCCATAGAAGAAGGACTGTATCCTTCTCATGTCTGTATCCCTGACATATTCCTCTGCAAACCCGCTTTCCTTCGCAATAAGCTGGATAAGAAGCTTATCATAAAGCGGAATTCCAAGTTTCTTAGCAACCATCTCAGCTACCGTTCGCCCACCCGATCCGTGCTGTCTTCCTATTGTGATTATTGGATAGCGCATATGTACCTCCCTGCTAATGATATTTTAAACGTCTGGAGCCTGAAACTCAAACCCTTTTTGGAAACATCTTTTTCTCCGGTACTTTGTATTCCTTATTGCAACAATTGGTTCTTGAAAGTGACACAGATAATGAAAGTCTATGGGGAAATTGCACAAAGATTTTATTTTGTCTATTCAATGAGAGCATGGTAAACTGACTGAAAA
>CAZHQL010000119.1:0-5491 GCA_964534915.1 uncultured Spirochaetaceae bacterium
ATTCGAACCAACGACCCCGAGATTACAAATCACGTGCTCTGGCCAGCTGAGCTAAGGAGGCTTTAATCAAACAACGCCATTAAGATAGCAACTTTAGAAAACATTTGCAAGTGCTTTTTTAAGGCAGAGCGGGTGGCCCTGCCTTTAAATGCTTTACTTGGATGTGAGAGTGAAGTCACTTTCCCATACGGCTCCAGTAGAATCTGTAATCGTAATGGACAGAGGAATCTCCTTTGAGCTCTGAGTGCCTGTATAGACAACGCGTGTAGATACTGTTCCAGTGCTTCCTGCGGCAAGACGCCTGAAATAGAGAGTATTGCCAAGGATATGGAAATCCTCATCCTCGCTTGAGATGTTCACTTCAAGCTTCTTTAAATCCTCATTGCCTGTATTCTGAACGTTGAACGTCAGCGTTACCTGTGTGTTCTGAGGAAGCGTTGTATAAGGACGCGTGCGGAGGTTCGAGATTTCAACGGATGCATAGAGGGCCTCAAATGTTGCACCGTTTCCCCTGACCGTATATATCTCTTCCTCCGGGCCTATGAATTCACCAGTTGTCCTGTCGTGCCAGCCGATGAATACCATATTCTCAGGAGCTGTGACAGAAGGAATCTCAATCTCATCCCCTTCTGACACATCTTCAGTCACATTGCTTAGTCCTGTGTAATCATCTGTAAACGTTACTGCGCTTTTCCAGATTGCATACAGCGTCTGATCAGTTATGGGCATCGTGATGACTTCTCCTGCGCTGTATGTGCTCTCAGTGGAGGTAATGCCCCATCCGACGAGCTGGCCAAGCATATTGGCATTTGCGAAAACAGCGCTCTGGTCTGGCAGGGTTATCTCGCTGCCAGGGCGTACGCTCATGCTGGAGCGGTAGCTGAATGAGAAGTTCTCGCCTTTTTCTGAGTAATCAAGAGTCAGTTTCGGACGATAATAGGAGCTGTTATCATAGAGCCATAATGCATATTCGAGAGCCTTTTCCGGGCCCTCTTCCACGATAAGGGATAATAAGGCATCCGTCTGCTCCTTCGTGATCCTGTAGGCCGAGAGTGCCTTGAACTCGTCCCTGGCTTCCAGGTACAGGCTCCGGTTGTTATTCTTAAGAGCCTTCTCCATTGACTTCTCAGCCGTTGCGAGCTCATCCTTCAGTCTCCCATCAAGCTCCTCATAGGTGCTGACTGCACCTGAAAGATTCCCGCTCTCAACTGCAGAGGAAAAATCATTGTAAAGCTCCTGAGCCGAAGCTGCGAACAATAAAGAGGCAGAAAGTGCTAGTGCTGCTAAAATAGAGATAAGTCTTTTCATTCTTTTTCTCCTTCTCTTAGCTATACTATCGGACAGAATCTTGATGATAGAATGAACCGAATATGTCAAATTATTGTATCTTGTACGAATAATCTTCACACTTCACTTATATAATCAGGCCTCAGCACCTCAGCACCATTAATATATACGTGCCTCACGGGATTTACTTCCTCATGTCCGACCAGGACCAATGCGCGTATTACATTTTTCAAAGCCACGGATATCCCTGCCTCAGTAACGCAGAAGAGCGGGGTCATGCCGGCAATGTCCGTCAGCCTGAAAGATCCTGCTGCGTTCCTGCTTCTAAGGTCATCAGTCTGCGAGAAGAGGACGAATGCAACATCCTCCTCGCTTATCTTGTTCTCACTGTAGATTCTCTCCATCAGATCCTTTACCCCGCTGTCTATATCCTTTGGGTTATCATAAGGGATGCAGACAGCGCCGCGTATTGCATATACATTCTTCTTCATAGACCAACTCCTATGCTCATCCCTGATACATTGAGCCTTTCTATAAGGTCAAACAGGAATGACAATATAAAGTAGATGCTGAGCCTGAGAGCTGTCAGCAGCAAAGGCTCAAGTGCAGCGACCTTGCTTAAAAAGCTTATATGAATGGAGGCTATCAAAAGATACAGCCCCTCAAGGACTATCGTCCATCCGATTGCAGATGAGAGAAATACCATCATGCTATAAAAAGAGTCATCCACATCCATATGCAAGGAAAGCAGGAACAGAAGGAAGAGTACTACATATACTACCGTTATGTATGTGTGTACCCTTGATGAGAATGCGATGAGTCTTCTGTAATTCAGCATGTTATAATTTTAGCCCTGGATGAAAAAAAGTCCATAGAGAAACGGATGAAGAGAGCCTTGCTTGCCTTTATCCTTATCTCATCCTCCTCTGCCCTGTTTGAAAGCGAGATAAAGCCAAGCGAGACCTCTTTTTCCCTCAGGTTCCATACAAGGCCTTCTGTGCTCACGAGTACGCTTTCCCTTAAGTCTGCAGGAAAGAATGAGAGAATCGTATCTTTTTCAAGCCTTGCCTGAAAGTCAGAAGATGAAAAGATAACATCCTCCCTTGTAAGCCACAAGCGGGGAGGCCTGAAGAGCGTGAATGCAGAGAAAATTGCAATACTGTGGTCAAGCCTTCCCTCTCCTCCGCCGATTAAATCATACTCTGAATCCCCGGCACGCCTGATAGCAAGAGCAAAATCAGAGTCATCCTTATCGCACGGGGAAAAGAAAACTCCTTTTTTCCGGATCTCATCAGAGTATTCTGTTGAGTCCATGTCCCCAACGACAATGTCCGGCTTTATTTTATACTCTTTTGCCCTGTCATAGCCGCTGTCAGCAGCTATGATTTCATCATAGAAAGAAAGATCAAGGAATGAGATATCAACAGGTGCCTTTCCTCCGATAATGATCAAAGTGCGTTTCATTAAAGTTCTCCTTGCGCTTACGGCAAATCCACTCTAACATAAATATCAAGCAGATAACAGGAGAAAAAATTATGGATAGATCAGAATTAGGTGTAAAAAGTGCAGATATCCTATTGCCAAAAGATGGCATAAATCTTGAGAAATGGGCAACTGTGGCATGTGACCAGTACACATCAGAGCCTGAGTACTGGGAAGAAGTTGAGAAGATTGTTGATGATAGTCCTTCCACATACAGGATCACATTCCCTGAAGTATATCTTGAGAAAGAAGGAAAGAAGGAAAGGATTGAGGCCATTGTTGAGAATATGAACAAGTATCTCTCAGACTCTCTCTTTACTGAATACAAGGACTCTTTCATCCTTGTTAAGAGAACTTCTGAAGGAAAGACCCGCTATGGCCTTATGGCCTCTCTTGATCTTGAAAAATATGACTACAGCGCAGGATCTAAAAGCCTTATAAGGGCAACTGAGGGCACAATCCTTGAGCGCATCCCGCCAAGAAAGGAGATTAGAAAGGATGCTCCTCTTGAGCTTCCTCATATAATGGTCCTCATCTCTGATGACAAGAAAAGCGTGATTGAGCCCTTTAAGGACAAGCTTGACAAGCTGAAGAGAATCTACAGCACTCCTCTTATGATGAACGGAGGATCGCTTGAGGGCTATTTAATCGAGAGTGATGAAGATAAGAATGCCATTTACAGCGCATTTGAGGGCCTTTATAACGCACTCGATAAGAACAATCCCCTCCTCTTTGCAATGGGGGACGGGAACCACAGCCTTGCAACAGCAAAGAGCTGCTGGGAGGATTTAAAGAGCACTTTGACTGAGGAGGAGGCAAAAACACACCCTGCACGCTATGCACTTGTCGAGATTGAGAACATCTATGATGATGCTCTTCTCTTTGAGCCCATTCACCGCGCTTTCTTCGGTCTTGATCAGAAGAGATTTGAAGAAGAGACGCTTAAGTATGCCAGAAGCCTTACTTACGAGAGAGTAAATGATACAGAGACCCTGCTCAAGGAAATTAATAAGAAGGACGGCCTCCGCTATGGCCTGGCATGTGGCAATGAGCTCTTCAGCGTAAAGGCACTCGGTGCTAAGGCATTTCTCTCTGCCTCCCTCATGCAGAGCATCATCGACTCTCTTAAAAAGGATGATGTCTGCTCAGTAGACTACATCCATGGCGTTGATGTGACATTGAGGCTTGCAAGAGAAGAAGGAAACATCGGCATAATCCTTCCCGATGTTGACAAAACAACATTCTTCGAAAGCGTGATAAAGGAAGGAAGCTTTCCAAGAAAGACTTTCAGCATAGGACACGCAAACGAGAAAAGGTATTACATGGAAGCGCGCAGGATCAGATAGAAAGGATTCTCTCCGGATTGTACGATCCCATCCTTATTACCTTATAGGGCCTGGCACTCATATCGACTATCGTGGAGGCTGTGCCCTCTTCTTTTATATCTGCCTTTACTATGAAGTCAAGGCTCTCTGAGAACGATGAGAAAACATCATCGAACGTAAGGAGGCTCTTCTTTCCTGATATATTCACGCTCGTTGAGAAAAGCGGGCCTGTAAGGCTTAAAAGCGAGAGCACAAAGTCATCCGATGGCACTCTTACAGCATGCGTAAGGCCATCCTTTCCCTTTAAGATTGCAGTAAGGGGAGCCGGGTAGATATCATAAAGGACTAAAGGTACATCAAGCTCAGAGCCTCTTAAATCCTCTATGCTCATGAGGCAAATAAGGCTCTTGGATGCACTCCTTTTCTTTATCGTGAATATTCTCTCCTCGCTTTCCCTGCTTACTCTGGCAGAAATTCCATATATGGTGTCGCATGGCAGTGCCCCAACGCTGCCTGACAGAATTATTTCTGCAAGCATCGGGATGTTCTCAAACTTCTTCTCAATTATCCTGGCCATCGAAGGGCCTCCTTTCAGCGTAATAAGATTTCCAGCGTATAACTTAAGAAACTTTTCTTGCTATCATCTTATCTCTTAGTTTATAATATTCAACGACTTAACGTACAAGCTCGCAGGGAAAGATTTTTGGGGCAATGCTAAACTTAACGGCTATTTATTTCCCGGCACTTTAGGTTAGGCGTGTCCAGGGTTCCTTTTGGAGCCTTTTATGAACAGAGCACTGGAGGAAAGCGTGTCTAAAAGTACAAGTTCCTTGAAACTCATTATTTCCAGCGTAGTTATTTCTGCAATTGTCCTTGGAATATTTGCAGTAGTATTCCTTCTATACCTGGTACCTTCATTCCAGATTACTGATGAGAGCATCTATAACTTTCTTATCAGGCTGTTTCCCATCCTGATCGGACTTATCCTGATTCAGATAGCACTCATAGTCGCAAGAAGAATCAGAACAAATGAAAGCGACTCTGACATGCTTCCGCCCAATGCCTATGACAAGCCCCTTTTCAATGAGGCAGCCGATGATCCTGTCATCAGGGAGACTGTTGATTATTCGCGCTTTGAAAGCTCTGCAAAACAAACAGCTTCCGAGGCTGTAAGAGAAGTAATTAAGGAAGTTCCCGTTGAAATTGTTAGAGAAGTTGTAAGGGAAGTCCCTGTTGAGATTATCAGGGAAATCATAAAGGAAGTTCCTGTTGAGGTTGTCAAGGAAGTCATAAAGGAAGTTCCGGCAGAAGGCATGAAGGATGCTCAGTGTTCAGAGGCAGTCGAACTTGAGGTTCCTGTTGAGGTTATAAGGGAAGTTCCCGTTGAAGTTGTAAGG
>CAZHQL010000120.1:0-5488 GCA_964534915.1 uncultured Spirochaetaceae bacterium
TGCCTGATGCTGGCAACATGGAGGTTGTATGACCGGTGGATTACACACTAAAAATTTTAGATCCTATTTTTTCTTCAAAAGTATTGACGAACTTTCTCTAACTCTTCATAATCGCTTGCAAGAAATACAGCAATGGCGCTGCAGCTTATCTATAGTCTGCGGCGCTTTTTCTATATACGGAGGTACTATGGAACGAACAGTCGCTGAGATCAAGGCCTTGCTTGAGGAATATGAGATTAAGTTCATCCGTCTTGCATTCTGCGACATCTTCGGCAGACAGAAGAATATCGCGATAACAGCAAGCTCTTTTGAGCATGCAGTTACAAGCGGAGTTTCCTTCGATGCCTCTGCAATAGACGGTTTTGCAAACGTCAACGAGTCAGATCTGTTCCTGCATCCGGATTTAAATACGTTCTCAATCCTTCCATGGAGACCGCATGAGAGCTCTGTTGCGCGTTTCTATTGCAATATCTCATACCCCGATGGGCGTCCCTTTGAAGGAGATGGCCGCTTTATATTAAGCGAGATTGAGAAGGAGGCATATGCTTCGGGCTACTCATTCCTCGTGGGCCCTGAGTGTGAGTTCTACCTCTTTGAAACTGATAACGATGGAAATCCTACCCGGAAGCCCTTTGACAGGGCAGGATATTTTGATATCGCGCCGCTTGACAGGGGAGAGAACATAAGGAGGGAAATCTGCCTTGCGCTTGAGGAGATGAATCTTTCTCCCGAGCGAAGCCACCATGAGTCAGGGCCCGGACAGAACGAGATAGATTTCCGCTGCTCAAGCCCGCTTAAAGCAGCAGATGATCTAATGACTCTCCGCACTGCCGTGAAGGCCATAAGCTACCAGAACGGGCTCTTTGCATCCTTCTTGCCAAAGCCCCTTGTGGGAGAGAGCGGAAGCGGGCTACATATAAACCTTTCAGTGTTTGAAAATGATGAAAACCTCTTTTCAGGCTTTGTAACAGAGAGAAATCATAAGGCAGCATCATTTCTTGCAGGCATTTTGAGGCGCATCGGGGACATCACAGTGTTTTCCAATCCGCTTCCCGGATCCTACTCGAGGCTTGGAAAGTGTGAAGCCCCCAGCGTAATCTCATGGAGCGCAGAGAACAGGTCAACCTTAGTGCGCGTTCCGGCTGCAACGGGCATTGACAGCCGCATAGAAATCAGGAGCCCCGATCCCTCCTGTAATCCATATCTTGTGATTGCGCTTTTAGTTGCTGCCGGCTTTGAGGGGATAAAGGATAATCTTGAGCTTGCTCCAAGTACTGACCGCGATATCTTCTCCCCTGGCGGCAGAAGCGGCCTTAAGGAGATTCCGCACAGCCTTCAGAAGGCTATAAAGAATGCAAAGTGCAGCGAATTCGTGCGCTCAGTGCTGCCTGGAAAGCTCGTAGATGATTACCTTAGCATCAAGAGCAGGGAAGCACTGGGCTATGAGAGGAGTGAGAATGCTTACTCATATGAGCTAGACCGTTATTTCCCGTATATATAGTCTAAAACAGATTTATACGGTATAGATAGATATTTAAGGGAGATGGATGGATATGGATACCGCATTGGTCGTGAGTTCTTCTGAGTCCTACATGGACCTAAAGAAGATACTAAGCCTTGATTCAGTGGTATCTGACAACGCAAGGAGCATAAGGGAGGCGCGAATTGCACTCTGCGATTTACCCTATAGTCTCCTTGTGATTGACAATCCGCTTCCAGACGGATCTGCAAGGGAGTTTGCAATCGAGAGCTCAAGGCGTGATGATCTCGATATAATACTGCTTGCAAACCCTGTGGTTGCAGAGAGGGTATCTGTAGGGCTTGAGAAATACGGCATCTACGTAATCTCAAAGGCCGTAAAGGATACAGAGCTTGGAATAATTTTGAGAAACCTCAGGGTAAGCAGGAGAAAGCTTTCTTCTCTTGGCGAGAAGAACAGAAAGCTTATAAAGCGCCTTGAAGAGGAAAAGACGCTCACGCGCGCTAAATGCCTTTTGGCCCTTCATGAGGGCCTTGATGAGCAAGAAGCGCACAAGACGCTTGAAAAAAAGGCGATGAGAGAGAGGATAAGCCTCCTTGAATCGGCTGGTGCTGTGATCATGAAGTACGGCAGATGAACTGTTTGAAAATATAGGAGAAGAGAAGATGAAAGAGATTCCAGAACTATTTGGCAGCATGGTATTCAATGACCGTGTTATGAGGCAGGTGCTTCCAAAGACGACTTATAAGTCTTTAAAGCGCACGATGCAGGAAGGAACAGCGCTTGAGCCTGATGTGGCTGATGTAGTTGCTGCCTGCATGAAGGACTGGGCTGTAAGCAAGGGCGCAACCCATTTCACTCACTGGTTCCAGCCCATGACTGGAATCACAGCTGAAAAGCATGATTCATTCATTTCCCCTGATGGAAACGGGAATATCCTGATGGATTTTTCCGGAAAGGAGCTTATAAAGGGTGAGCCCGATGCATCCTCATTCCCATCCGGCGGTCTCAGGGCAACATTCGAGGCCCGCGGATACACAGCATGGGACCCTACAAGCTATGCATTCATCAAGGATGACACGCTCTTTATCCCGACAGCATTCTGCTCATATACAGGCCAGATTCTCGATAAGAAGACACCTCTGCTGCGGAGCATGGATGCAGTAAGCAGGGAAGCAAAGAGGACACTCCGTCTCTTTGGAAAGGATGTAAAGAGAGTAACAGCTACAATCGGGCCTGAGCAGGAGTATTTCCTCATTGGCATGAAGGACTATGAGAAGAGACTCGATATCAAGTTAACAGGAAGAACACTATTCGGTGCTCCAAGCCCGAAGGGCCAGGAGAAGGAAGACCATTACTTTGGCTCAATCAGGCCAAGGGTAAAGGCATTCATGGCAGATTTAGACAAGCAGCTCTGGGAGCTTGGAATTCCTTCAAAGACTGAGCACAATGAGGTTGCCCCATGCCAGCATGAGATGGCTCCAGTATTTGAGACAGCTAATATCGCAACGGACTCAAATCAGCTTACGATGGAAGTGATGAAGCAGGTTGCTGAGCGCCATGGCTTTGCATGCCTGCTGCACGAGAAGCCGTTTGAGGGCATCAACGGATCAGGAAAGCACAACAACTGGTCACTTTCTACAGATGAGGGAGAAAACCTTCTGGACCCGGGAAAGACTCCAAGTGAGAATGCCCAGTTCATACTCTTCCTAACAGCAATAATAAAGGCTGTTGATGAGAATCAGGACCTTCTGAGGCTCTCTGTTGCCTCTGCTGGAAACGATCACCGCCTGGGCGCTAACGAGGCACCTCCTGCAATCCTTTCAATATTTGTAGGCGATGAGCTTGATGAAGTAATAAACGCAATCGTTGAAGGCCGCACTGTAAAGAGCGGGGGAAGGGGAAAGCTTGACCTTGGCATGGTGCTTCCAAAGCTTCCGCAGGACAACAGTGACAGAAACAGGACGAGCCCGTTTGCATTTACTGGAAACAAGTTTGAATTCCGCATGCTGGGGTCCTCATTCAACATCGCATGCACAAACACGATCCTCAACGTTGCTGTTGCTGAGAGCTTAAGGGTATTTGCTGACGAGCTTGAGAAAGCAAAGGATTTTTCTAGTGCCCTGAGAGATCTTGTTAAGAGGGAGCTCACAGCACACAAGAGAATCCTCTTTAACGGAAACGGCTACAGCAAGGAGTGGGAAGAGGAAGCAGAGAGAAGGGGGCTCCTAAACTACAAGAAGACGCCGGATGCACTCGTTCACTACACAGATGAAAAGAACATCGAGCTTTTCAAGAGGCATGGCATCTATACTGAAGAAGAGCTTAAGAGCCGTGAAGAGGTGCTCATGGATGAGTATCAGAAGCAGATTCACATCGAGGCTGTTACGATGGCAGAGATGATCAGGAAGCAGATTATCCCTGCATCTATCAGGTACTCATCCCGTGTTGCTGAAGGCGTTGCTGCAAAGAAGAACATCGGAATTGATGCTACTTCCGAAGCAAAGCTCTGCAAGGATATCACGGATGGCATTGCATGCCTCATGGAGAAGGTAAACGTGCTTTCAAAGGGCATTGATGAATTTCCTGAGGATGTATATGAGGCCGCACGCTATTCAGCAGATGTAATCATTCCTGCAATGGAAGAATCAAGAAAGGTCGCAGACTATCTTGAGACTGTTGTTGATAAATCTGAGTGGCCAATGCCAACATACGAGGACATTCTCTTTTACTGTTAAGAACCTCCGTTTGTCCTGTTTTATCTTTTGCCCACGCCCGAGCGCGTGGGCTTTACTCTCTTGTAAGAGGCTCTCATTTTGATGTTGAATATAGCTATGGACAATGACATTTACATAGTATACGGAAGCGATGCATATTCAATGACGAAGGCCCTGCTTGAGAAAGTGAGGGCAGAGAATCTCATAAAGGACAGGGATGCAAAAATCATAATCAAGCCGAATTTCGTAATAGCAGCCCTCCCTGAAAGCGGTGCAACCACGCACACAGAAATCACTGAAGCAACGATTGAGTACCTGAAAGAGAGGGGCTTTGAGAACATTACTGTTGCTGAGGGCTCCTGGGTGGGATCGCGTACAGAGGATGCATTCCGCCTCTTAGGATACTACGAATTTGAAAAGCGCTATGGCGTCAAGCTTCTTGATACGAAAAAGGATAAGTACCGAACAATAAAAAGCCATGGGATTGCTATGGAAGTCTCTGATGTAGTGCTTGATGCAGATTTTATTATAAACCTGCCAGTACTCAAGGGGCACTGCCAGACACTGATGACGCATTCTATGAAGAACTTGAAAGGCTTTCTCTCTGACCGCTCCAAAAGGGATTTTCACCGCCTTGGGCTCTCAGAACCCATTGCCGCCCTTGCAGATGCCATAAGGCCGGGCTTAATACTCTCAGACAGCATATCAGGGGATCTTGATTTTGAAGAGGGAGGAAACCCTGTGGAGACAAACAGGATGCTTGCAGCAACGGACCAGTTCCTCATCGACTCATTTGCTGCAACTCTCATGGGGTTTGACCCCGATGAGATTGAATATATAAGAATTGCAAGAGAGTGGGGGCTTTTGAGCACTCCTTTGGAGAGTGCAAGCATAATAGAGCTTAACAGGCCGACAGCCTCTGAGGGCAAACCCAAAGGAATTGCTCAGGCTCTTTCGCGCTATGCAGAGCCAGAGAATGCTTGCTCTGCGTGCTTTGCCTCATTAATTCACGCTCTTAAGCGCCTTGATGATGAAAATGGCTTAAGGCACTTAAAAGGAAAAAAGATTGCAATCGGGCAGGGCTATAAGACAAAGAAAGTGGAAATCGGGGTAGGCGCATGCTGCTCCGGTGCTGCTATGAGTGTAAAAGGATGCCCTCCCAAGGCAGATGATGTTCTTAAAATGCTGAGGAGCATTTAATCTCAAGATCCTTTCTGAGCTTTTCAAGAAACAGCTCTGCTGCAGGCGAAAAGACCTGATATTTCTTCCAGACTATATTAAGGCCAGACTC
>CAZHQL010000121.1:0-5471 GCA_964534915.1 uncultured Spirochaetaceae bacterium
GCCAAAGTAGCTCAGTGGTAGAGCAGCTCACTCGTAATGAGCAGGTCGCGGGTTCAATTCCCATCTTTGGCTTCTTTTTTAATACCTCTTTGCTTTGTAATTTAAGCTTAATAGGCTATATTATCAAGTGTAAGACATTGATGAGGTGTAAATGGATTACTTTAATCAGGCTTATGACAGCTTTGAAAGTGATTTCCAGGCTGAGAACACAGTAGTTCTTTCAATAGATAAGAAAAGGACAGAGACGAGCACAGGGCCCGAGGTCGGCCTGTCCTGGTCCGATGATGTCTTTAACTACATGTTTGACAATATGGACTTCAAGCGTATTGAGAAATTCTTATCTGACAGCAACGTTGCATCTTATCAGAACTATATTGCCTCTGTGCTGGGAAGGCAGATGTATTTATGACAATCCTTGGAATCGAGACAAGCTGCGATGAGTGCTCTGCGGCCGTAGTAGTGGATGCAAGAGAAGTGCTGAGCAATGTAATTGCAACGCAGATAGAGCTTCATAAGCCCTATCAGGGGGTGGTTCCTGAGCTTGCATCCCGCCTTCATACTGAGTGGATAGAGCAGGTAGTGGATGCATCGCTGAAGCAGGCTGGAATAAAAAAGGAAGAGCTCGATGCTGTTGCCTTTACAAACAGGCCAGGGCTATTGGGCTCTCTTTTAGTTGGAACAAGCTTTGCCAAGTGCTATGCCGAAACACTTGGCATACCATATATCGGAATAGATCACATCAGAGCGCATCTCTTTGCATCGCAGATAGAGGCACCTCTTGAGTATCCGTACCTTGGAGTGCTGGTCTCGGGTGGGCACACAGTCATCTGCAAGGTAAACAGCTATGACAGCGTGGATGTCCTTGGCACCACGATTGATGATGCAATCGGGGAGGCCTTTGATAAGGTAGCCAAGTTCTATGACCTCGGATACCCCGGGGGAGTTATCATAGACCGCATGAGCCAGAAAGGGGATGCTAATGCATTCTTGTTCCCCGGCCCTGCGATGGACAGGGACAAACATCCATATGACATGAGCTATTCAGGACTTAAAACAGCTGTAATAAACCAGAAGGATAAGTTTTTGAATCCGGGGCATGAGGATAATAAGGAAAACATCGCAGCATCATTTCAGCGCCAGGCAGTGAATATCATAATGAAGAGAGTTAAGCTTGCTCTTAAGGACACAGGGCTTAAAAGGATCAGCGCAGGTGGAGGTGTTGCTGCAAACTCACTTTTAAGAAAGGAGCTTAAAGAGCTTGAGAAGGGTGGATACACAGTAACATTTCCATCCCTGAAGCTCTGTACGGACAATGGTGCGATGGTAGCAGGACTTGCATATAATTACTTAAAAGACGGAATTTCCGATGGCCCGTCTGTGAGTGCGAGTGCGCGCGTGAGGGCGTTCAAGAAATTTTAATCAGGCTATTGACAGCCCATCCTTTTTTCTTTAGGATAGCTGAGTGCCTTGGGATGTAGTGTAATGGTAACACTGCAGATTCTGGTTCTGCCTTTGGGGGTTCGAATCCCTCCATCCCAGATCCAACTCTGGTTCCTTCGTCTAACGGTTAGGACGGGAGATTCTCAGTCTCTAAATAGGGGTTCGATTCCCCTAGGAACTATAGAAGCCTGGCCATTTATGGGCTGGGCTTTTAAAATGCCGAAATTTAGATAAGTTTATTTCTGATATACAAAAAATTCTTTATCTGTTAGTATTCGAAAGGCAAATTATTTAGTTTAGGTGAAGCAGCATGATTACAGCATCAAATGTAGGTCTTTCCTATGGCACTCAGATTCTTTTCAAGGAAGTCAATATCAAGTTCACTCCTGGCAACTGCTATGGAATAATAGGCGCAAACGGAGCAGGGAAATCAACATTTCTAAAGATTCTTTCCGGTGAGATTGAACCGGATACAGGGGAAGTAATCATCACACCCGGTGAGCGCCTTGCAACGCTCAGGCAGGATCATTTTGCATTCAATGAATACCGCGTGCTCGATACAGTTATCATGGGCTATAAGAGGCTCTATGAGGTGATGAGAGAGCGCGATGAGATTTACTCAAAGGCAGACTTTACCGAAGAGGATGGAATAAAGGCAGCTGAGCTTGAAGGAGAGTTTGCAGAGCTTGGCGGATGGGAAGCTGAGAGCGATGCCAGTGTTATGCTCAGCGGCCTTGGAATCCCGCAGGCTCTTCATGAGAGGAAAATGGATGAGATTGAAGACAATCTCAAGGTAAGGGTGCTGCTTGCACAGGCTCTTTTTGGAAATCCTGATATCCTCCTTCTTGATGAGCCCACAAACCACCTGGACTTAGAGTCCATTCACTGGCTTGAGGAGTACCTTGCAGCTTTCAATAATACTGTTATCGTAGTAAGCCATGACAGGCACTTTCTGAACACGGTATGCACTCATATCTGCGATATTGACTTTGGAAAGATACAGCTCTATGTCGGCAACTCTGATTTCTGGTACATGTCGAGCCAGCTCGCACTCAAGCAGATGAAGGATGAGAAGAAGAGAAGGGATGAAAAGATTGCTGAGCTCAAGGAGTTCATTCAGCGCTTCAGCTCCAATGTAGCCAAGGCAAAGCAGGCAACAAGCCGCAAAAAGCTCATTGAGAAGCTTACAATTGATGATATCAAGCCAAGCAGCAGGAAATTCCCGTATGTTGCCTTCAAGCCAAACAGGGAGATTGGAAAGATGGCACTTGAGATCAAGGGCCTTTCAAAGACCATCGACGGGGAAAAGATCCTAGATAAGCTGAACCTTACTATAAATCCAAATGATAAGGTTGCATTTGTAGGCCCCAATCATAATGCAAAGACAGTGCTTTTTCAGATTCTTGCAGGAGAGATGGATGCAGATGAGGGTGAGTACTCATGGGGCGTTACTACAAGCCTCTCATATTTTCCGAAGGACAACAGCAGGATGTTCAAGGATGATGAGAGCATCACAGACTATCTTCAGCAGTACTCAAAGGAAGATGATGATACGTATGTCCGCTCATTTTTAGGTCGCATGCTCTTCTCAGGAGATGAGGCCCTCAAGAGCTGCAAGGTCCTCTCAGGAGGAGAACGTGTCAGGGTAGTTCTTGCAAAGATGATGCTTGAGGGCGCTAACTGCCTGATATTCGATGAGCCGACAAGCCATCTTGATCTTGAGGCCATACAGTCACTTAATAATGCACTTATGGATTTCAAGGGCGTAATACTCTTTAACAGCCATGACCATCAGCTTGTCTCCTCAATTGCAAACAGGATAATTGAGTTTACTCCCAGAGGAATAATTGACAGGATGACGGACTTTGAAAGCTATGTCCATGATGAAGGGGTAAAGGAGATGCGCGACAAGGCCTACCAGGGAAGAAAGCAGGTTGTAATCCTCTAAATCACTGATAGTCCTCAATAAAGCCGTCTGAGTAGACTACATCATCGCCCTCCTCATTCTCTATCGTTAGCGTGAGTTTCTTTCCAAGCGGTATTGAGAGCGTAAAGAGGCTGTTTGATACATTGTTCTTTATTGCATCGCTTTCATCAGAAAAGTGAACAGCCTCGCTTCTTGGTGCACCGAGTGTCAGCACAACGCCCCTTAGCTTATCCCACTCAGAGTGGGAAAAGAGCGGAATCTCATCCAGAGCCTGATGGGCCTCAGTTAAACTGATCTCAGCTAAGCGCGATGCATCATCATCCTGCGCGATATATGTGTTGATCCTCTCAGCATCCTCAGCGCGGGAAGAAAAGCGCGTGATTTTGCCCCTTTCAAACTCAAGCGAGAGTCCCTTGATTGTCTTTCCAAACAAGCGGAATGGAAGATCTGTGTATATGTGTCCGCTTGCACTTGTTTTCTCTATTGCCCTGAAGTAGGAAGATGAGAAAAGGTATGGAATGAACTTCCTTTTCTCCTTTGTCTGAAATATAAGGGACTTAAACGATGATCCCTTTACAAAGGAAAATGTGAGGTCAATCATGCCATCATCTGAGTAAAGACTGGCCTTCAGTCCCTTATGGTAATTGAGGTTTCCCAGGTCATACTCATCGATGCTTATTGCATCTTTAAGGAGGGGCAGGGCACTTTCGCTGCTAAGGCCTAAAAAGTCGCTTATTATTGCTGCAACGTCCTTTTCTTCATATTCCTCATAAATACTCTCTGCCCATTCCCGGGAGGGCATCGGAACTGTTAGAAATGAGACTTCTGCCTCTGCAAGCACTACAGGGCTTGCAAGGTGGGAAAAGAGCTGTGCATCGCGCGCAGAGTAAATCTTGCCGTTTTCAAACACAGGTTCATTCTCTCTTGCCTGAAGGTGAATGAATACAGTAGGCGCTTTCTCAATTACATAGTCTGAATATATCTCTATCGCGTCTTTTGCCCTCTTGTCTTCTATCATGACAAGAAAGGATCCGTTGCCTGTAATTTCCTTTGCCTTCTGAGCCAGAAGGCGTGCAAAGGGAACATATCTTTGCTCAGTGTTTATTGAAAGTACATCATCCTTACCAAGCTCAATTGAATGTTTAAGGATGTAATCAGCATATAAAGAGTAGAAGTAATCCATAGTCTCCTCGTGCTCTAGATTTTGAATCGTTTGGGAGAAATTATCAATTAGAAAACACACTATGGACACTCCTATGATTTTGTGCATAAGATAAGGCCAAAGAACCTCTGGTAATAGGAGTTTGTTATGAAAAATAAACATTTGTCCAATTTTGCGCACCGGGGGGGGCGATATTAATACTCCTTCTGTCTATTTTTGTAGTTTCGTGTTCTAGTGAAATTGAGCTGCAGGATTATGAGATTGAATATGGTGCGGACGGGAAAATCACTTTTCTCATTTACACTGCTGACGGCCTTTTGTACTGGAATAAGGTTGCATATGCCAACCCGACTGTCAATGCCAGGCTTATGGCTGATATCATACTTCCTGATCCTGAGGGAGAAGAGACCAGCAACTGGACACCAATAGGCTATGCGGATTTTTATTACACGGGCACATTCGATGGGAACAATAAGACCATCTCGAAGATGAAGATATCAGTGGAAGGCTTATGTGAAGTCGGGATGTTCGGAGTCATAGGTTATGGCGGAGAAGTAAAGGACCTCGGGCTAATTAAAGCTGAAATATCTGGTGCCGGCAACAGTAGTGACTATAACGATTCTGTGGGAAGCATTGCAGGACTCAACTATGGAACCATCACTGGCTGCTACAGCACAGGAGAGGTTTCAGGTTCAGGATACTGGTCTTACGTCGGAGGCATCGCTGGAGTTAATGATGGAAGCATCATTGACTGCTACAACACAGGAGATGTTTCAGGAAGCTTTGATGTGGGAGGCATCGCAGGAGGAAACTGGGACGGATACATCGCTGGCTGCTACAACATGGGTAAGATTTCAGGTTCAGGAGACAACTCTATTTATGTAAGTGGCATCGCAGGATATAACTCAGAAACCATCATTGCCTGCTACAACACGGGTAATA
>CAZHQL010000122.1:0-5359 GCA_964534915.1 uncultured Spirochaetaceae bacterium
GATAACAGCTATTTCTCCCCTTGTCTTTATAATTCATCCTTTTTGCTCAACATTCACGTAAAATCCGGCAAGCATTCCTTTTTGTTTATAGAATACATAGAAAATCCATAACCAAATCATCAAAAGGACAATGTAGGAGGGGTTAAAATTTTTCCATTTTGGTGCATAATCAGACAAGTCATATAATGACGCTTAAATGTGAAAAGTTGTTGAAACGTACATCGTTATTTTAGGAGAAAGCATATGAGGAAAACCCTTCTTGTCCTCATTCTTGTCGCATCTTCCTTAATGCCTGCATTCTCTGAAGGGGAAATCTTAATCACCCTTGATGCAGCAATTGAGAGTGCGATGAAGAACAGTACGGATATGGAGATTGCAGCACTCGAGCTCCAGCAGGCTGTAAGGAGTGCAAGTGATATTTCTTCCTATATTCCCGCTCTCAGTTTAACTGGATCGGGAAGCATTGGAGGAGGCCTTGCAGGAAGCAGTAACCCCAGCTGGAATGCCGCAGGTAATTTCAGCCTCGGCATCTCAATGGATTTAGGAACTGACCTGATTGGATTAGCTGCCGTAAATAGTGCAGCGCGTGCCATAGCAAACCTCAATTACGCAATTACCACTCTCACGCTTAAAGAGAGCGTGACAACAGGATACTGGAGCCTTGCAAGTGCGAAAAGAAGCATTGAGAGTGCCAGAACAAGCCTTGCTTCCATGACAAGGACTCTTGAAGACACGAGGGATGCCTACAGAGCGGGCCTTGCAACGGGCCTGGACCTTGCCAATGCAGAACTCAATGTCCTTAATTACGAATATGCTCTTAAGCAGTATGAGGATGCATACTTCATTTTGAAGAAGGCATTCAGGATCCTGACAGGAATTGAAGGTGAATTCGATGTCACGGACTTTCCTGAAATCATCTGTCTTAATCTCCCGGATGCATCCACGCTCTATGCTGAGTACGGAGAAAATACGAGTGCAGTAAGGCTCCTTGGTGCAAACGTACAGGCAGCTGAGGCATCCTTGCTGGATGTAAAGGTAAATTCATATTACCCGAGCGTATCACTTGCATTTAATTACGACATTGGCGGGAATAAATATCATAACTACTCCAGCGCTGATGGCTTCAGTGATTCAGCATCAGCAACGCTTAGCTTTTCAGTTCCAATCAGCTCATATATCCCAGGTAGCAGTGCCAGCAACAGCCTGAGGAATGCCGAGGACAGCGTTGCTATAAGCAAGATTCAGGAGAAGGCCGGCAAAACTGATCTTTTAAATACTATTGATGAGATTCTGACAACACTTAGCCAGAACAGGGAGAACATTGATTTAAACAAGCAGCGCGTTGAGATCTCTGAGAAAACTTACAGCCTTGCATCTGAGTCCTATAAAGCAGGCCTCTTGAGCCTTTCAGAGCTCCAGGAGAGCATGGACAGCCTCAGCACTGCCAGGATGGCCTTAATTGATGCAGAAGCATCATACATCCAGAATTTATATACACTTGCATTCACGCTTAACACAGACTACGAGAGTCTTGTAACTCTCTATAGGGAATAATAACGGGAGAATAAAATGGAAAAGAAAAAATCTGGTGCATTGGATAAGATAGTTACAATAATACTCACCTTGGTAATCGTAGTCTTGGCTCTTGCCACGCTCTATCAGATGTTCTATGCGACAGAAGATGTTGACCGCTCTGCATCCACTGAAAGCGATATCGTAATAGTCAACATCTCTGCCTCAGAGGCTGAGATAAAGGAGTTTATCCAGACTACGAGGTTCCAGGGGGAAGTCACAACCGAAGAGGCTAATATCAGCGTCATTCCTGAGACATCAGGAACACTTAAAAGCATTCAGGTCAGAAAGGGCGATAAGGTAGAAGAAGGAGAAACGATTGCATTCGTGGACCCATCGCGCCCGGGAAGCCAGTATGAACTCAGTCCGGTAGTTGCAAAGATAAGCGGAACTGTAATCTCGCTCGATGCCACACCAGGCTCTGCTGTCAGCTCTTCCTCCTCCATCGTAACGCTCATGCCCGAAAAGACGCTCTATGTCGCAACAGACATTCCAGAGCGCTATGTATCAACACTATCTATCGGTCTTGATGGCACGGTAACTTCTGTTGCTTACGCAAATAAATCATATCCTGTAGAAGTAAGCTATATTTCACCGATGCTCGATTCAACAAGCAGAACGCTTCCTGTAGAGCTTACATTTACAACTAGCAGTGATGGAATCATGGAAGGCATGTATGTGTCTGTTGATCTCGTGACAGAAAGAATTGAAGAGGCTCTTGTAGTTCCTTCCTCTGCAGTCTCATCCTACGCAGGAAGATCCATTGTATACATAATTGAAAATGGCACAGCTTTAAGAAGGACAGTAGAAACAGGAAGCAGCAATACAACGGAGACTGTAATCTTAAGCGGCATCAGCGCAGGAGATGTCGTAGTAACAGCTGGAAACGTAACTGATGGCACGCTCGTATCCATCGTATAAGGAGGCGTGAATATGACAATTGCTGAATTATCGGTAAGACGTCCGGTTCTTATGACAATGGTGTATCTGCTCATTGCCGTAATAGCCATAGTCTTCCTTCCAAAACTGGATATAGCGCTCTATCCCTCTGTTGAGAACCCGGTTGTGTCCATAATCGTAGACTGTAATGACGCAGGACCAGAGGAAGTTGAGCTTCAGGTTGCCAAAATCCTGGAGGATGCTGTAGGAAACATTGAGAACCTCAATACCATGACATCCATAAGCCGGGAAGGCCGCTGTATCGTAGTTCTTGAATTCGAGTATGGAACGGACCTTGATGAGGCTCAGGATGATGTTGAAAACGCAGTTTCCCGCGTTACAAGGAACCTTCCTGACTGGGCAGAAAGTCCCACTGTAATGACATTCAACGCATCAGGAAATACTACAATCCTCCGCCTGATGCTTACAGGCCCTATGACTGTTGATGAGCTTCAGATTCTTGCAGATGAGACTGTCTCCCCGCTTATTGAGAGAATATCGGGCGTAAGCCAGGTAGATGCATTCGGTGGAAGCGATATAGAGTACGACGTTCTTGTATCATCAAACCGCATGCAGGCATATGGAATCACATTCTCAGAAGTTAGCGCTGCCCTTGCTGCAAGGAACATCCAGAGCACGGCAGGAGAGATTACTCAGAACGGACTGGACTACCAGATAACAGTCGATGGAAGGTATGAGGACCTTGATGATATTGCAAACACTCTTGTTGCTACCGTAGGAGGAAAGCCTGTGAGAATCCGTGATATCGGAAGGGTAATAGAGACCACAGAGCAGGGAGGAAGAGAAAGCTACTACAATGACAATCAGGTTGTAACTCTCAGTGTCTCCAACGACTCAGACAGCAACGAGACTACAGTTGCCAAGGCAGTAATTGCAGCCCTTCCTGCAATTCAGGAAGTGCTTCCTGAAGGAGTAAGCATTGCTGTTCAGAGAGACTCTACCGAGATGATCACGCAGACGATGAATGCTGTATACAGCTCCGCAGTAGAAGGCGTGCTCCTTGCAGCCTTAATCATCTTCATATTCCTGAGGGGCATTAAGACAACTATCATCATATCCCTTTCGATGCCTATCTGTATCCTCATTACCCTCATGATAATGAGCATCTCTGAAATGAGCGTTAACTCAATGACGATGTCAGGCCTTATCCTGGGAATCGGAATGATCGTAGACGCATCGATTATAATCCTTGAGAATACGTATTCATTCAGGCAGCAGGGAGAAAAGAGCGCAATAGCAGCAATCCTGGGATCGCAGAACATGTTCCTTGCAATCGTTGCATCAACGCTTACCACGCTCTGCGTATTCGTTCCTTTCATCATATACAAATATGAACTTGGAATGATGGGAGTCATGTTCCAGGATCTCGTAATCACGGTATGTATATCCCTGGGCTGTTCCCTGTTTGTATCCGTAACCCTTGTTCCTGCGCTCTGCGGAAGCATCCTCAAGATAAACACGAGAACTCAAAAGCCATTAAGACTCAAGCCGCTGCGCGCCATAGACAGCGCAATGGCATCGTTTGAGGACGGGATGAGAGAATGCTATGTCCGCGTCCTTGATTACTTCCTTTCTCACCGCTTATTGCTTGTAGTGCTGTTAGTAGTACTTCTTGCATTCAGCCTTCAGCAGTTCTCAGCAATAGGCATAAGCCTTACGCCGACTTCTACAACTGACGATGAAGTAAACTTAAGCCTAACGCTTTCCCCGGGTACGACAAAGTCTGTTACCCGGGAATATGTATTTGCAATGCAGGAAAGGATCAGGGAAACCATTCCAGAGGATGCATATGAGTCAATCACGCTCCAGGTAGGATCGTCTAATACAGGAAGCATTGTAATCGGTCTTCCTGATATCGATGTGCAAAGCTACAGCGCACTTGAAGTGCAGGAGATGGTAAGGCCTCTTACTACCGAGCGTCCGGAGGCTACATGGATCTTAAGCTCTGGAAGAAGATTCTCAACTCCTATTGAGATCTCCATCCACAGTGAGAATGAGGAGCTTTCCCTCCAGGTAGGAAATGATATCGTGGCAATCCTTACTGAGCATGTTCCTGAGGTTATCGACATCGAGACAGACCTTGAGGACGGCTCTCCCAAGGTTGAAGTGACTGTGGACTATGATCTTGCGCGTGAGATGGGCATATCTGTATCCGACCTTTCTGATACCCTCACAGCAGCTCTTACGGGCCTTACAGCCACGCAGATTACCACATTCAGCAATGATACATCCTACGATGTTGTCGTAAAGCTTGATGAGGATGATATCGAGCAGATCAATAACATTGCATCAATCACAGTTCCCAGTGCCACAAGGGGAAATGTCCGCCTTGAGACTTTCACGACATTCACAGAGGGTGTAAGCCCGATGGAAATCATGAGAGAGGACAAGGTAAGGGTTAACCATGTCACGGGAAACCTCAGATCGGGATACTCTACAAGCGAGGTGCAGGCTCTTGTGGATAAGGCGATAGCTGATTACCTTGTGCTTCCAGACGGG
Organism: uncultured Spirochaetaceae bacterium; assembly: GCA_964534915.1. GTDB lineage: Bacteria > Spirochaetota > Spirochaetia > Sphaerochaetales > Sphaerochaetaceae > Ornithospirochaeta. The sequence goes on from CAZHQL010000122.1 coordinate 5,032, forward strand.
GTTACTATCGAGCAGACAGGAGAAATGAGTGATTTCAGGGATTACGGTCCAGCACTGGTAATGATTGTTTTCCTTGCACTCTTCCTCGTATATGCTGTAATGGCTGCGCAGTTTGAGTCCCTGATAGACCCGTTCATCATATTCGCAACCGTTCCCCTTTTGCTTATTGGAGTAATCTGGGTGCACATATTCTATGGCGCTGACTTCACGCTCTTTTCCATTGTGTGGATTGTAGCCCTCATCGGAGTTGTTGTTAATAATGGTATCGTATTGGTTGACTGCATAAACCGCCTGGTTCAGCAGAAGGTTCCTGTAAGGGAAGCCTGCT
>CAZHQL010000123.1:0-5298 GCA_964534915.1 uncultured Spirochaetaceae bacterium
GCACGGAAGGACATTCCTGATCAGGCTGAGCGAGAAGGATTTAAGAGAAATGGTTGGGCGTACAAAGTAGCTAAAGCGTTACTATATATGTGTTGAAATACTCATCCTCATAGACAAGGACATCGCCCTCTTCTGCTTTTGATCCTATTTCTACGCTTAAAGTGCCTATTAGGCCCTGCCTTTTCATCACGCCCTGGATAATGCCATCTAGAAGAAAGACATCAAATTCCTCGCACTTAAAATCTAAGGTGCCATCTGTTTCCATGCCGCTTGATGAATGGACTTTGTATGAGTAGCTTCCCTGAGGAAAGCTTGCTCCCTCTGTTATTTCAAGGCTGATTGAGAAAGCTCCCGTTTCATCTTTTTCCATCTTCCCGCTCCATGAGAGCATCTCGCCAGGGCTCTTAATAAGAGCGTAATACGCAAGATTCTCATCGCTGGGAAAAACTGTGAAAGTAAGGCTCTCCTTTTTATCCTCCCTAAGGAGAGTCAGACGTGCACTGTCTAGTTCATAGCCCTTCTTTTCACATGAGAAGAGAAGGATCAGAGAGATAAGAAGAAGTACTGACCTTCTCATTCTTCCTTTTCTTTAAGTGCCATCCTTACAGGATTGGCATAGCTGTTAAGAACATATGTTCTTACATCCTCATGCAAGTGCGAGAAGCGGGAGAGGAAAAGCTCTTTATCAAAATCCTTATACTCATCCTTGAAGCGATCACTCTTTTCAAGATAATCGTATGCAAAATAGTTGGTATCCCAGAGCTTGTAGTTAAGGTGAATCTGACGGTCAATTTCCCTTGCAACATCCTCAGGCCTGTCAAAACCTCCTGCAATCGGAGTGCCGAAGGAGACATGGATCTTGCCCTTATAGCCCCTGATGCCCTTCATCATGGAGATAGTATCCTCATACTTTTTCTTCTCATACTGCCCGGTTTTAATAGTCTTTACCTCTTCACGGCTCATGTTGATGTCATTGGGGTTGTACTGGTATGAGACGCTTGCAGGGACTATCCTGATTCTCTCCATCAGCTCTCTGAAGCTGACTCCTGTGCTCTTCTTTGACAGATGGAGCATCTTTATGATCGCAGGATGGGTCTCATCTATTCCGTCCTTGCTTCTTCCGCTCTTCTGGGCAACCCATATTGAGTCGTTGTCTTCTGTAATCGTATCTACAAAATACTCGCTTAAGCGGATGGTCTCAAGGTATTGTTCCCTCATGGCAAGACTTCTTTTTACGATGATCCCGCCGTTTAATCTCAGCAGATCCCCGATGAACTGATTTCCAATCAGATTATCCCCGAATGCCATCTGGCATGTGGGCCTGTTATTGAGGTAGAGGGCATAGTCAATCAAGGTGCAGTCAAGGACTATGTCCCTGTGCGTTGATATATAAAGATATGCCTTATCAGGATCTATGTTCTCTGCCCCGCTTGATGAAATGCCATCAGATGTGGTCTTGACGACTGCAGGTATGAACAGCCTCAATGCAAGATAGAGCTGAAAATCCTTATAGCTGTGGATCTTGTCTTTCACGCTGTCAATGTAGGAAAGAAGCATCTTCTTGCCATCTGCTCCTTCTGAAAAGGAGTCTGCAAAACCTGTGATGTAATCAGTCTGATTTAAAAACCTCTGAAAGGCTTCTTCGAATTTATCATCAAAATATGGGGTTATATCACCATACTTTTCTTCTCTGTTCTTCATTTGCTAACCGGCCCTATCGTCTTGAAGAACTGCGCGCGTTCCCAAGCCTCACCTTTCTCGTAATTTTCGTAAGCAAGCATTCCCCTGAAGTCTTCAATGCTCTCAAAGCCCTTTTCCTCCATGAAGTCATTAAGACCCTTGTTCAGCTCACCTACTATGGAGAAACCTTTCTCCATTACGACGGAACAGACTTCTGTGGCCTTTGCGCCTGCAAGAAGCATCTTTATCACGGTAGATGCACTATGTATTCCCGTATTCGATGCGATATCCATCTTAACAAGCTCACTCAGAAGCGCAGTCCACCTCAGTGTCTTTCCGTACTCATTCTCATAACTTAATGCAGAAGCGCTCTTGACTTCAAGACTCTTTAGATCAATATCGGGATTGAATGGCTTGTTAAAGAGGACTACGGCATCTATTTTAGCTTCATCAAGCTTCTTCACGATATTCGAAAGCGATGAGTATGATGCGCCGATCTTCATTGCAAGCTTTCCGCTGATTTTCTTTCGTGCAGTTTTCGCCAGCTCTATTATCTCTTTGTCAACGCTTTCTCCAGATATGGTCCAGTCGGATGCAATCGGATAGTAATTCAGCTCAACAGCATCTGCTCCCCAGGATGAAAATCTCTGGCTGTACTCAAGCCATGAGCTGATGCTCTTTGCATTGACTGAGGCGATAACTGGAAGGCTAAGGCTCTTTTTAGCCTTCTCAAGCAGCGTCAGATACCTGTCAAGGTAATGCTCCTTGACCATGTTCTCAAAGTATTCAGGGTTATCAGCATGGTGCGTGATATAAGCGCTGTGCTTTTCAGCTAAGAGATCGACATCCTTCTCTATCTGCTCCTCGAATATCGATTTAAGAACAACAGCTCCGCACCCTGCGTCCTCAGCCCTTTTAAGGTTGTCAAGGCTGCTCGTAAGGGGCCCTGATGCCAGTATCACGGGACTCTTAAGCTTCAGTCCCATGTAGAGAGTACTTATATTTGCCACAGCTTATCTCCTTTTTTATCACGCGCCGGGTTAGGCCTGATTTAAAGCAGGTACGGCACTAAAAGGTTATGAGACTGATAGACAACGAAAGTCTCAACCTCAAGAATTCCCTCTATTTTCGTCAGTTCCTGCTTGAAGAAATCGAGCAGGGACAGATTTTCTTCCTCGCAGATCTCAATCTGCACGATCAGATCATATCGCCCTGTTACGACTGCTACGCTGACTACCCCCTTGAGCCGGGTAACTTCTTCTGCCTTTTCCTCCAGATCCAGGCTCTTGAGCTTGACTCCCATCATTACTATCTGGAAGCCCGGAACCTTTTCAGGATCTACCAGCCCTATAATCTTCAAGAGCCCGTCATCCATCATCTTGTTCACGCGGCTTCTTACAGTGTTCTCGGTTATCATGAGATCATCGGAAATCGAGGAAAATGGCTTTCTTCCATCAAGTAACTGTCTTATTAACTGCTTATTAGTCTCATCAAGCTTTTTCATAATGCTCCTCCTTCACGCTTGTCTGAATCTGGCAGAAGGGCCTTCCCTCCTGCCAGGGCAATCAGCCGTTCTTTCTCTCAAACTCCACCATGAAATCCCTCAGGGCAACTACATCCTCATATGGAAGTGCGTTATAGATGCTTGCGCGAAGTCCTCCAACGCTCCTGTGTCCCTTGAGGCCGAGCATTCCCTCTGAGGTGCTCTCAGAGATGAACTTCTTCTCAAGCTCCTCGCTTGGAAGGCGGAATACAACGTTCATCCTGCTTCTGTATCTCTTATCAACTGGAGAGCGGAAGAAATCAGATGAGTCAATCACATCATAAAGAAGTGCACTCTTTTCTTTTGCCCTCTTGAGCATTCCCTCTGCTCCTCCGTTTTTCTCTACCCAGTCAAGCACGAGCTTGACAGCCCAGATAGAGAATACAGGCGGCGTGTTATACAGTCCCTTATCCTTTGAATGAAGGCCATAGTCCATGTACGCTGTGAGGTTCTCATTACGGCGCTCAAGCATGCTCTTCTTCATGATTATGAGAGTTGCTCCGCTAGGTCCCAGGTTCTTCTGAACTCCTCCATAGATCATGGAGAACTTCGATACATCCACAGGGCGTGAAAGGATATCTGATGACATGTCAGCAATCAATGGGACATCCCCTGTATCGGGGAATTCCTGCCATTCAATTCCCCCTATCGTCTCATTTGAGCAGATGTAGAGATATGATGAGTTCTCACTGGGCCTGACCTTATCTGCATCAGGAAGAGACGTATAGTTTCCTTCCTTGCCATCGAAGAATACGTTGACGCTTCCAATCTTAGCAGCATCGGATGCTGCCTTATTGGCCCATGTTCCGGTCTTGGCATAGTCTGCGACAGTACCAGGAAGCAGGAAGTTCATGGGAATCATGGTAAACTGCAATGTAGCACCTCCTCCAAGGAAGTACACATCATAGTCCTCTGGAACGCTCAGAAGGCGCCTTATGGTCTCAAGACACTCATCGTACATAGCTTCAAACATTCCGCCTCTGTGGCTTGCTTCTATCATCGAGAGCCCCTGGCCATTATAATCGACGATCTGATCCCTCAGCTGCTCGAGTACCTCAACTGGCAATACAGACGGGCCTGCAAAATAATTCTTCTTTCTCATTAGATCTTTCCCTCCTTCTTTAGCTGAGCTATAGTCTCAATAACCTCATCTCCAATCCTCAAAAGATTCTCTACGCTGTTAGCACCAACATGTGGCGTAAGGGTGACATTCGGAGACGCAAGAATCGGATTGTCCTCCTCTACGGGCTCTGATGAGAATACATCCGTGCAGAAATGCGATACCTTGCCTGATTTTAATGCATCGGCCATATCGCGCTCGTTAACGCACTTTCCACGCCCTGTGTTGATGATGACAGGGGCCTTGTTCATACAGGAAATAAGACTTGCATTGACCATGCCCTTTGTCTCATCGGTAAGAGGAAGGTGCATGCTGATATAATCGGCATCCTTAACTGCTTCCTCAGCAGAGGGGACCATCACTGCCAGATCCGATGTTGAGACGTATTTATCGTAGGCAACGACGTTCATTCCGAATGCGCGTGCTCTCTCAGCAACCTTTCTTGCGATGTTTCCAATTCCAAGAAGAGCAAGGGTCTTTCCATAGAGCTCAGTTCTCTTGGTCTTCTTGTTCCACTCCATCTTCTTGGTAGTGGTATCGTAATAGACAATCTTATTTGGAACACTGATCATCAGTGCAAATGCGAGCTCTGCTACAGCGATTGCACTGCTCTTCGGGGTATTTACCGCTATAATCCCCTTTTCTTCGCAGTAAGCGCGGTCGATGTTATCCATACCGACTCCGCCCCGGATAATCAACTTAAGGTTCTTGGCCTCGTCGATATATTCCCTAGTGCACTTGGTCTTGCTTCTAATTAGAACTACATCCGCTTCTCTCAAGCGGGATGTATCTTCCGTAACCTCTCCGAAGACTTTCAGCTTCTCTGGAAGGCTCTTATCGAATGCATCCGAAATAAGAATTAGCATGTTTTTTCTCCTATCTGAAAAGATTATCGCATGCAATTACGGATAAGTCAAATTTTAATGGATAAAAATGAAAATTTCAGTAATTTCAG
>CAZHQL010000124.1:0-5223 GCA_964534915.1 uncultured Spirochaetaceae bacterium
CATACTTCGAAGGCGGCATTCCGCGCTTTACAGCACATAAGAGTGTTTTTGAAAAATGATGGCGGATAGATCGCCGGAAGCTACACAATAGGAGTTGATTACGGCTCGGCATCTGTGCGCGCAGCTATTGTAGATGTAAAAAACGGGTCTGAAGTAGCCTCTGCTGTCTATAACTATGAATTCGGAGTGGATGGCAACCTTCTGGATCCGGCAGATGCAAGGCTTGTAAGGCAGAACCCTGAGGACTACATAAGGGGACTTGAGATTTCCGTCAGAACTGCCCTTGAAAAGGCCAGAGAAAACATAGAAGGCTTTGATGCATCAGGCATAAAGGGAATCGGGATCGATACTACAGGGACGACTGTGATGCCCATTTTCAGGGACGGCACTGCCCTGGCCTCCACTGAGGAGTTCAGAGAAAATCCTGCTGCATACATCTGGCTCTGGAAGGACCATACTGCAACTGCAGAGGCCGAAGAGATCACAGAGAAGGCCAGGGACGGCTATCAGGAATATCTTGAAATGGTCGGTGGCATATACTCCTCAGAATGGTACTGGTCGAAAGTCCTTCATGCCCTGCGCACAAGTCCGAAAGTGTTCGATGCTGCATATACGTGGGCTGAGGTTGCCGACTGGATTCCCTTTATAATCACAGGGAAAAAGGATGCTTCTGAAATGCTTCGTTCTGTCTGTGCAGCAGCACATAAGGCTCTCTACAGCCCTGAATGGGGCGGCTATCCTGAGAGAGCTTTCATTGAAAGGCTCGATAAGAAGCTGGTAAAGGTACTTGATACGCTGAAAAAAGAGAATGTGCGCGATGCAAGCTCTGCAGCCGGGATGCTATCAGATGAGTGGACCAGGAGACTTAATCTTCCCCGCCCTGTGGTCGTTGCAATGGCGGCATTTGATGCGCATTATGGCGGCCTCGGGGCCGGAATCAAGCCGGGCGTGCTGGTCAAGACAATCGGGACAAGCACATGCGATCTGGCGGTCCTTGAAAAGAAGGGCAAAAAGCCCAGGATTCCCGGCATGGCCGGAATATGCCATGACACCATCATCCCCGGCTACTACGGAATCGAAGCAGGACAGAGCGCGGTGGGAGACATCTTCAACTGGTTCGTCAAGTACATCAGGCCAGAGGGCAAGGGCCATAAGGACTTAAGGGAAGAAGCATCCCTTCTGCGCCCGGGAGAGAGCGGCCTTGTAGCCCTTGACTGGCACAATGGAAACAGGACAATCCTGGTTGACCAGAGGCTCACAGGGCTCATCGCCGGCCTTACCCTTCAGAGCCGTCCATGCGAGATTTACAGGGCCCTGATTGAGGCAACTGCATATGGGGCAAGGGTAATACATGAGCAGATGGAAAGCCATGGCCTCAAGATAGAGAAGATTGTAGTATGCGGAGGAATTCCCAAGAAAGACAGGATGATGATGCAGATCTATGCAGATGTCTTTAAAAAGGAAGTCTACATCTCCCAGAACGCAGAGACATGCGCACTGGGAGGTGCAATAGTCGCTGCATACCTCTCAGGTGAATATCCTTCAATAGAGGAAGCCATGGAGAACATGACGCACCTATCAGGCGAGGTCTATGTTCCTGATGCTGAAGCATCAAAGGTCTATGACCGCCTGTATGGCATCTACAGGAAGCTCCATGACGCATTCGGATGCAGGCAGGAAAGCGATATGTCAGGAGTAATGAAAGACCTGCTTGATATAAAGATGAATGCATCAGAATAGGAAAAGGAAAATCAGGATATCTTCTCAAAATGAGGTATCCTGATTATTTCTTGCTTCCAGGCACTATCAGTCCAGGAAGCTCTCGTTTATGGTAACGCCGAATGCAGATGCAAGCTTTCTCAGATTATCATCCGATATGGTCCTTATTATCCCGGCTGCCCTTGCTTTCAGGTATATCTCTGCAGCTTTCTCAATCGTATGCACAAGGCCAAAGGCCTCATCGAATGTACGCCCGGAGCCGAATATGCCATGGAAAGCCCAGACAACCGCGCTGTATTTTCTTATCTCTTCTGCAGTCTTATATGCGATCTCAGTGCCGCCAGGAACCATCCAGTCCACTATTCCAACCCCTTCAGGGAAGATGATTGCGCACTCGGTCTCACTCTGCCAGAGGATCCTCGAAAGAGTTCTGGCATCGGGCTCGATAGCATAGCTGAGCGCTGTGATATTTGCAGGATGTGCATGGTATATTACCCTGCACTGTCCGCCTGTAACCTTCATCCTCTCAATATGATTCATAAGGTGGGATGGAAGCTCGCTGGTTGGCTTTGCACCATCCTCAAGCCCCCATAATATGCTGTAGCCCCGCCCGTCATCATCGATTCTTATTATCCCGATGTTCTTCTCAGGCTCAAGGGGAACATTGCGCATGTATTTGCCACTTCCCGTCGTGATGAAATATTCCCCTTTCACATAGGATGCATCCATATCAAGGTCATAGTGACGGGGATTGCTGCTAAAGCGCCCTGATGTCTCCTCTGCCTCCTCTTTTTTCATCCTGTAAGTGAAATTACCGCCGTTTCTCTCATGCCAGCCCATCTTATAGCCGTCATAGCACAGCCTGATATACCCTTCAAGAACCTTTTCCATTTCTCCTCCCTTTACACGATAATCAGCTCTTTTCCTGCCCCATGGATGTAGTCAATATACTCACCGGGGATTCCGTTATCCGTAATGATCATATCGATTGCATCAAGTCCTGTCAGATATGTCATGCAGACCTTGCCGAATTTCGAAGAGTCTATGAGCAGTATCTTCTTGAGGCTCGACTCTATTCCGGCCTTCTTCACAGCCCCCTCATATGCCAGGGGACATGTGATTCCAAGCTCTGAATTAAGCCCCCCTGCGGAAAGGAAAATCATCGATGTTCTCATGTTTCTTATCAGATTGATTGCAGTTTCTCCTTCAAAGGTCTGCGCCTCAGAATGGTAAATTCCCCCGCATGCAATCAAAGTGCAGTTCGGAAATCTTACAAATTCCTCTATGATATTCAGCGACCAGCATATCGCGGTAAATCTCAGGTCTTCAGGAATTGCCTGTACCAGGTACTGCGTAGTAGTTCCTGAGTCAACCATGATTACATCATCAGGCTGTATGAATGAAGCTGCCTTTATTCCTATGCGTATTTTCTCGTCGCTCTTATAATAGTACTGATTTGAAATATGATAGTCCGTCTTGGTACCATCCACATGATTGTTGTTGACATAGATAGCACCCCCGTGTATGAACTTTACAAGCCCCTGCTCTGCAAGTATCTCAAGATCTCTTCTTACTGTCATCGTTGATACATTCAGAAACGAAGCCATATCCTTGATGCTTGAGACGTTATTAGCCTTAAGAAGCACAAGAAGCTGATTGATTCTCTTATCTCTCTTTTCCACCGTTTCTCCAATATGTTAATTATAACACAATTGTGTATCAAAACATTACATTTTGTCAAGAAAACCCAACAATTTGCGCTCAAAGCTGAACTCTGCGTCACAAATGAAGGGCGGAAGCTGAAACAAAAACGCATGTTGATTCAATTCAGGCGCAAAAAGCAAGGCTCCCGGCCATCATTTTATTGACAAAGTAATGTTCATAACATTATTATGTGATTATATGCAAATAATGATGTTATTTTAATATCATTTTGCTCAAACATCTTAAATTGTTTATTCAGGAGGATAGTTGGGATGAGACCTGACAGATTTACGGACAAAGTTGCATTCGTTACAGGAGCAGGACAGGGCATGGGACAGCAGTTTGCCCTCGATTTTGCGAGAGAAGGAGCAAAAGTCGTTGTTTCAGACATTTCACAGAAAGCGCTGGGGGAAACCAATAAGCTCTTAGACGGGATGAAAGCTGATTATCTCTCGCTTATCTGCGATGTTTCCAGCTGGGAGCAGGTAGAAAATGCCTTTAAAGCTACTATGGATAAATACGGCAGAGTCGATATCCTGATAAACAACGCAGGCATCCTGGTTTCCGCAACAGTAGAGGAAACAAGCCTTGATCTGATTGACAGGACAGTGGATATAAACATCAAGGGAGTTGCATACTGCATTAAGGCGGCAACGCCGATAATGAAGAATCAGGGGTATGGAAGGATTGTAAACCTTTCATCGATTGCCGGAAAGAACGGGGACAACACTACTACATTCATCTATGGAGGCTCCAAGGGAGCTGTCATGACGATGACAAAGTCGATTGCAAGGCAGCTTGGCCCATTCGGAATCACATGCAATGCCATCGCACCGCATGCTGTAATGACGCCTATGATGGCATACTGGGATGAAGAAAAGAAGAAATCAATGTCTGACAAGATTCCTGTCAGAAGGCTCAGCACAGCCAAGGACATGTCCAACCTTACGCTCTTCCTCTCCTCTGATGAGGCATCGTTCATCACGGGAGAAACCGTCAATATCAACGGCGGCTATTATATGGATTAAGGAGAAGAAAAGCATGAAGAACATCATACCACCTCTTAAGAAAGGCGAAGCAAAAGCAATCAAGGCCAGGGATCTGGCCGGGTACATTGACCACACCATACTGAAAGCCGATGCCCCGCAGTCTGTAATTGAAAGGACGTGCCAGGAAGCCATTGACTATGGTTTCTGTTCTGTGTGTGTCAACTCATACTGGATTCCTCTGGTTGCTGAAAAACTCAAGAATACAGGAGTAAAGGTCTGCACGGTAGTCGGCTTTCCTCTTGGCGCAATGTCATCAAGGAGCAAGGCATTTGAAGCTAAGGAAGCTGTTGAGAATGGTGCAGATGAAGTAGACATGGTCATCAATATCGGGGAGATGAAGGCCGGACACTATGACAAGGTGCGTGAGGACATTAAAGCAGTCAGGGATGCAATCGGAGCTGATACTGTTCTTAAAGTCATCATCGAAACCTGCCTTCTGACAGATGAGGAGAAAGTAAAGGCCTCTGAACTCTCAGTAGAAGCAGGTGCTGATTTTGTAAAGACCAGCACTGGATTCTCAACAGGAGGAGCTAAAGCTGAAGACATTGCCCTGATGAGAAAGACTGTAGGAGAGAATATCGGCGTTAAGGCATCTGGCGGCATCAGGACTGCCGATGACTCAAGAAATATGCTGGAAGCAGGTGCAACACGCATCGGATGCGGCAAGGGCGTTGATGTCGTTAACTCGTAAATGTGGATATCAGGCAAAGTAAGGATTGCTCGTCAGAAGTTCTGACGGGCATCTTTTTTG
>CAZHQL010000125.1:0-5196 GCA_964534915.1 uncultured Spirochaetaceae bacterium
TATCTGAAGTAAATGACATTGCTGCAAGCATTGGGTATTAATTCCTGGCACCAGCGGGCTCTTTGGCCTGCTGGTTTGCCTCATACAGGAGCTTTGTTAGTAAGCTTCATGGAGAAAGCAAGAGAAGAGATGCCATCGGGTTATGTTTTAATGATTCTTTTGAAAAATGGAGGCTGATGAAATGGCTGAAGAATTCATGCGAGAGATGACTGATTATTTTAAGTACAAAGCAGATAGTGAAGAGAGATTCAGCAAAGGCATTCAGGGCTTCATTGAAGAGGGATATCGACAGGGAAAGGAAGATTCTGTAAAAATCTTATTAAATGACAAAGTATATTCTCCTGTCCGGATTGCTGAGCTCTTAAATATACCTTTATCTGAAGTAAATGACATTGCTGCAAGCATTGGGTATTAATTCCTGGCACCAGCGGGCTCTTTGGCCTGCTGGTTTGCCTCATACAGGAGCTTTGTTAGTAAGCTTCATGGAGAAAGCAAGAGAAGAGATGCCATCGGGTTATGTTTTAATGATTCTTTTGAAAAATGGAGGCTGATGAAATGGCTGAAGAATTCATGCGAGAGATGACTGATTATTTTAAGTACAAAGCAGATAGTGAAGAGAGATTCAGCAAAGGCATTCAGGGCTTCATCGAAGAGGGCTTCAAGCAGGGAAAAGAAGCAGGAAGAGCTGAAGGTATGAGAAAGTCTCAGATAAACACTGTAAAGACTTTACTGAGTGATAAAGTATATTCTCCTGTCCGGATTGCTGAGCTCTTCGGTATCCCTTTATCTGAAGTAAATGACATTGCTTCAAGCATTGGGTATTAATACTTAGCGCCAGCGGGCTCTTTGGTCTGCTGGTTTGCCTCATACAGGAGCTTTGTTAGTACGCTTTATGGAGAAAGCAAGAGAAGAGATGCCATCGGGTTATGTTTTAATGATTCTTTTGAAAAATGGAGGCTGATGAAATGGCTGAAGAATTCATGCGAGAGATGACTGATTATTTTAAGTACAAAGCAGATAGTGAAGAGAGATTCAGCAAAGGCATTCAGGGCTTCATTGAAGAGGGTTTCAGACAGGGAGAAGAGTTTGGAATGAGAAAGTCTCAGGTAAACACTGTAAAGACTTTATTAAGCAATAAGCTATGTTCTCCCGCTCAGATTGCTGAGCTCTTCGGTATCCCTTTATCTGAAGTAAATGACATTGCTGCAAGCATTGGATATTAATTCCTGGCGCCAGCGGGTTCCTTGTGCCTTGCTGGTTTTCATCTTTATCTGGTGTTGACAAATATTTGTACCTGGTGCTTTATTTTTGTATAAAGGAGAGCAAACTATGCTTAAGGTTATGTTGATTATTGCAACTGTTCTGATGCTTACTTCTTGCGCAACTGTTTTTTCAGGCAATACGGATAAAGTACGCATCTCATCATCACCCTCTGGTGCTGATGTTTATATAGATGGCTTACCTGTGGGAAAAACTCCTGTTGCTGTAAATCTTGATAAAGGCGATTCCTATCATGTTGCCGTTCAGATGGATGGATATGAAACAGCCTATGCAACAATTGCAAGCAAAGTAGGTGCAGGATGGGTAATCCTTGATATTCTTGGAGGCCTGATACCTGTTGTTATTGATATCCTAACAGACTCCTGGTATTCACTATCGCCATCCAGAATTAATCTAATCCTGAATCCTTTAGCAAAATAGAGCAGAAAAAGGAAAACGGGAATCTAAAGGAACCTAGGGGTGATGAGAGTGCTGTTCTCCGATGCAAGCGCTTCTAAGAAGTAAATCCAACCATTCTATTAAAAAAGGGCATTACGTACTGTAACACCCTTCATATCTGAAATATAGATTCCTGTTAAAGTGCAAGCAGTGAGAATACGAGAGTAAAGAGAGCAACTGTTTCTACGATACCGATAACGATGAAGTAGTTAGCAGTTCCCTTTCCTGTCTCGCCAAGGCTGTCTGCTGCGCATGCGGAAACCTTTCCCTGATAGAGAGCAGATAATCCCATTGAGATTCCTGCAAGGACTCCAGTGAAGAAGCACAGAACTGGGCTTGTTCCACCAGCAAAAGCGCTTTGAATGAAGTTAAGAAGAAGGAAACCATAAATGGTCTGCGTAAGAGGTGCGCCTGCAAATGCAACCATGATAAACGGTGCTGGCTTATTCTGCGCATAACACTTCTTCCAGGCACCTACAGCTGCCTGTGATGCAATTCCGGCACCAAATCCGGATCCGATAGCTGAAAAACATAGAGCACATGCCATTCCAATATAAGCTAGGTATTCCATAAAAACTCCTTTCTACCTATGTGTTATTCGTTAGAAGCCTTCTTAAAAGGCTCATATTCGTATCCGGACCATTCCATGCCGAGCTGGCCGGAGAATTCGAGTAAGTTCAGCCTGACGCCGTGTACGACTACACTGAGCACGCCCATTGCAAGATTGAGAGCATGTCCTAAGATTATTACGATAACCCCAAGAGGCAGGAACCCTGCTCCCATCTGATTGAAGCTCTGAGCAATGGCAAGGCTTGCCATGCCGACTGCAAAGAGCCTTATATAGCTCATGATGTTGGAAAAACATGAGACTGTATCGAGGAAAGTCGTAAAGAAGCCACCCAGCCCGGCTTTAAGTCCTGTCAGGAAAGGAACTCCAGGCCCCTGGCCTGAGAAGACGCAGACTAGAATGAAGCCCGTCACAACTCCTCCGACTACCAAGTTAACAGGACATGGCTCACCTATTACAAGGAAGAGGACCAGCAGATACAGCACCAGCACATCTATAAGCCATCCAAGGTCTGCAAGAAGCGAGATATCCTTTTTCTGAACCTTGTGTATTATGTTAAGCACGCACGCAAGGGAAAGCTGGGAAGCGCCGAGGATAAAGCAGAACTTCATTACCATGTTCTGCGCCCAGTCTGCATCTGCCCCGACGAGCTCAGGGAAGTTGGAAATCGCAGGGATTATCAGCTTCTTGAGGAAAGGAACAGCATTTAATATTGCCTCAGATCCAAAATAGGTTCCGGTTAAGGCGCCCCATATAAGCGTGCTTATGCTCAAAACGTACACGAGGATATTCAAATCACTGGCCTTCCTGCTCTTTATGTTCATAATCACTGCAAGGAGAAGGAAAATAAAGCCGTATCCTGCGTCTCCTATGATCATGGCAAAGAAGATGGAGAAGAAGAGAAGGAAATACGTTGAGATATCATATTCCCTGTAGCCAGGAACTACACCAAGGATGGAGAATACGGGTTTTACTATACGTATAAAGCCCGGGTATTTCACAAGCGATGGCGGGTTATCATCATCTGAGATCTCACTAATCAGATATGCCCAGGAAGATGCATCTGCGCTCTTTTTAAAGAGGTCGATGTATTTTTCAGGAATATATCCTGTGATGTAGATAATATCCTCATCCTCAGCTGTGCTGCTCTTAACGTTCTCAAAGAGAATGCTTTCATTTTTCTCTGCAATCTTCTTCTGCCAGGCATCAATATATGGCACATAGCGCTTGAAGATGCCATTAATCTCAGCAAGACGCACCTCGCCTTCCCCGATTTCCTTTTCAACATCATCAAGGCTCTTTTCGCCAAGGCTGAACTCAGGGATTCCAAGCTTTACAGGCAGGGTGCTGTTAATAGTCATGATGACTGACTTCTTGCCAAGGGACAATGGAATGCACGTATAGCCTTCATCATCCTTGATCCTCTCATACTCCTTGTCCCTTAATGTGTAGAAATGAAGATCATAGCCATCACGCCTTAACTCATCAACTGATGCAGGATCAAGTGAGCCAAATGCCTTTAAGCGCTCCCTCTCTGCCAGGAGGCGGCCAAGGCGGCTTGAAATGGCTTTCTTCTCATCAAGCAGAGAGAAAAGCATTTTCTGAGTCTCATCAAAGGAAGCCAGATCATCCTTTCTTGCACTTTCCTTCTTACCCTTGTGCTCAAGGATTTCTGTCAGAACTTCCTCAAGCTCTCCTTTTCCTCTGCAAGAGATCCATCGCTTTTTGAGACTACAGACTCGATATGCATTACTCCGCAGGTCCTGAGATCCTGAATAGTAGTTTCTTTCTTGCTCTTAAGAGAAAAGAGCGTTACTTTCATCATTTTCTCTATCATCTCAACCTGCCTTGGTAAGCTTCTTCTTCGCAATCTTACCACGAACTACTGCCTGGGTCTGCTGATCCTGCAGATAGATTCCAATTACCCTGATATTCTCCTTAGCCTCAGGAATCTTGACTTTCTCAAAGAGGTTAACGCGCTGACTTGTAGTCCTCAGTTCCTTCTCAAGAAGCTCCTTTTCCTCCTTAAGCGTGCTAATCAGGGCATCATACTTCGCAATATCCTCAAGGCTGAAGATAGCTCCATCAACCCATAGAGGATATTCATCAAGTGAATACCTAATATCTAAGAATGAGAGTGAATCAAAGACAGGAACAGTAACGCCTGCTACGTTTGAATACGTCTTCTTTACTTCCTTTACCTTAACAAGAGTGTCTATGCTCTTGTCCTCAGGAAAGAGAGCATTCTCACCGTATACGGCAATCCAGTCATCAAGCCCCCTTATGGCTTCCTCCTGCTTGGCCCTCAGGCGCTCAATTTCCTCCTCAACTTCCCTAATTACCACCTGAAGCTGGGATTTCTTGAGCTGGAGGGTTGGAAGATAGCGCTCGAACTGCTTTAACTGGTCCTTCTGCTTCTTCTGCTCGTTCTTGGTCAACTTAACAGCCAAAAAGAACCTCCTTAGCGTGGCCAGTACTTTGCAATGAGGTCACTTCTCAAAAGCGTCTCATTAGGCTCAAAACATTCACTGAGAATCTTCCAGCCCTCATCCAGTGCCTCTTCAAGCGGGATGTTCACAGAAAGATCCATGAGGCGGGATTCAAAGAGATTTCCATACTTTAAAAGCTTTTCGTCCCAGTCACTCATCATAAAGCCCATGCTCTTTTTCTCAAGGCTCTCCTTATAGGATGCATAGAGCTTGATCATGCCATCCATAAGGGAGCGGTGGTCATCTCTGGTATCCTTATTTACGTTCTGCTTGAGCCTGGAGAGTGATCCGAATGGCTCAATCCAGCCGTTCTTGAGATAGTACTGGCCCTCCGTGATGTATCCTGTGTTGTCTGGCACCGGGTGAGTAACATCATCGCCCGGCATCGTAGTAACAGCTAAAATCGTTACAGATCCTGCA
>CAZHQL010000126.1:0-5150 GCA_964534915.1 uncultured Spirochaetaceae bacterium
AAGACTACAGTTGCAACAATAGTCTGGTTCCTGGCAACTCTATAAACTGTTCTCTTTATACGATTTTTTACAGGTCTGCTTCCCGCGTGGCAGCAGATCTTTTTTATCTTCCCTTCTTGTGATTTTTTACATTTCAAATGGCCGTATCTATGCGGTAATTATGTCTGCCTTTTTTAATCTAGGGAGGGATAGAAATCGAAGAAACATAACACATAGAGTTTACATTTATACGAACCGTCGTATAATATCAGTACGTACGGTGAGAGGAAAGCTTGGACACGTAATAAAGCCTCCTAAAGCCTTCTAACTTGATTTTATAGAGCATTGAGTGAAATCTTTTCCAGATTTTCCTGCTCTAGTCTGACTTTCTTATTCAGCATAAAGCGTATGACTTCATGAAATTCACTGTACCTGATATCCGATAGGAGAGAGGAGAGTTTATCCAGATAAGCCGAATCTTTGATTAGCACAGCTTTGTCCAGATTTGCTTCAAGAGTTGCTCTATCCATAGAAAATGGTTTTAATGCTGGAATAAGTTCCTTCAGTTGGATAAAGATATTGAAGCCTCCAAAGTCAATATCTCCAAAATGATAGAAGCGGCAATTGTTTTCGCCAACTAAGCGAAAAAAGTCGGCCTTAGCCTGGCCGTGAAATCCACCATGGAAAATGGTACACACATCACACTCATGTATGTCATTATAATTGGCCTTGTTTTCGATAAAGAGCACTGCCGCATTCTTTATTTCAATCTTTTCCACAAGCTTTAAAGAAGCTGTGTCTATATGACAACCTGTGGTAAATGGAGAAAAGTCGGTTTTTCTTCCATCTTTAAAATGAACAATAAGCCGGCCATTAAAACTAATTATTTCAGGGTAGGGTCTAAGAGAAAAGAGAGCGAGAAGTTCGTCATCTCTTTCAACTCCACTTTCCTTGCATGCCTTGCGGAGTATTGAGAGAAGTTTGGATTTGAGAGTCCTCTCAAAATATTTGCTGTCGCCAAAGCGACGGGTGCTGAAGACTCTCTCCAGAATTTCTTCTTTGTTGTCTGCAAGAAAGGCAAGGGCAAGAAGGAGCTTGCTGTTTTTCTCACAGTCCTCAAAAAAATATCTCGAGATCTTCCGTTTGGAATCAATATAGGTCTTTTCTATTTCCAGGAAGTGCCTGATTGCAGGATTCTCAATGCAAGATAATGTAGTATCAAGGTCATTGGAAAGCGACTCGATAATTATATTCAGAACAGGTCGTTTGGTCCTTGCATAAGCCTTGGAGATGGAGGCTTCATCAAGCTTCAAAGTAATTTTGTCAAAGAGATTGTCCTTTTCACCTTTTTGCCAGCTATAGGTTATAAGATTGTCTTTTTCAAGGTTCTTAACAGCAGTGTGGAATGCGACGTGTTCTTCATAGTTATCTTTTTCAAGAAAGTCAGAGTCACGGTTGTATGAGAGATAGACGTGGCCCTGACCTCCGCGAAAAGATGCAGATTTTTCATAACGTTCAAGCAGGCGATTGAGAATACTTTTTTCAAGATCTGGTTCGGATGGCATTACCAAGCTCTCCCGGCTCATAACTCTTTACATAGGAATGATACTTGTCTCGGTAGGTGATGAGAACTCTGTCTACCAGCATTGCGATATCTGCAAGCTTGTCGGATGGGGCAGAGAAGATGGCCTGAAGCCCGAAGCTTCGTAACAGTCTTATGCTTTCTCTTATCCTCTCTGCATCCATCTTGCTGAAGGCTTCGTCGAAGATTACAAGACGTACTGTGTTATTCTTTTTCTGATGAATTCTACAGACCTGACTAAATGCAGCCAGCAGGGCAATGTAGAAGGGCAACTGGGTCTCTCCTCCACTCTTTTTGCCCATGGTTTTTGATAAGCGTTGCTCGTTTCCGATCTCATTGTCGGTAACAATAAGATCGAAGACAAGATAGGTTCTGTAGTCGGTAAAGCGTTTGATATTCTTCTCGTGTTCAGCCATGCGCTCAGCATTTGATTTATTTTCATCCATAATTACCAGACGGGAGAAGAGATCTTCAATTTCAACCTGGTACTTGGACATAAAGGCTTCGGTCCCGATATTGGGACCATCTCCAATATCCAGTAGAAGGGGATCGACAAACATATCATAATATCTTCTGTAGTCTGGATTTGGCTTGATTTCAAAACGATAGCGGTCTCGGCCAAAAACATAGTCTTTTAACGAAGAATTGAGTTGTGCTACTTGATCTTTCACATCGTCAATCTTCGACTTGATCTTAGAGATAAAGTCTTCCTTAAACTGTCTGTAAGCTTCCTGCTTTGAAGCTCTAATCTTTTCCAGATATTCGGGTAATCTATTATTCTTTAGATCGTCATACTCGTTCTGAAATTCTACATTGTCCTCCCTCGTGCAGTCGTAGGCAAGTTGCCAGGTAGACGTGTAGTTGTCGCGTAGACGGAATAGATGTGATTCAGCATTGAGCAGTTCAGTTTTATCACCTTTGAGCGTATTTTCGTAGCGAACAAAAACAGGGATCGTGCTATGTGTCTCATTTATGACTTCCCGATAGCGTACTTCTGCAATATTCTTGATCCAATAGGGATCATACTCTTTTTCAAGTTCTACTCTCGCATTTTCAATCTCCTTCGTGAGAGAAGGAATGATATTGTCTTCCAGATTTGCAATATCTGAGCATACAACACGGAGATCACCATTGATCTTAAAGCACTGGTCATTGATTTTTTTGCTTTGATTTTCTAGCTTCTCAATCTCTGCTTTCAGTCTGTCCAAATAGAAAAGATCAAGCGAGTCAAGCCTAAATTGAAATTCAGCGATGTCGCTTTCAAGGTTGTTAATCTCCTTTTCACTGGCAATGTCTTCAGCAACACGTTTTTTGTGGTCATCGGCAAATTGTTCGACAACTACAGATGAAAGCCTTTTTAGCTCTGCATCAAGAGTACTTGCATCTCTTTCAAGTTCGTTAAGATGGCCCCTATACCTAGAGAGAAGCAGACTAAAGGAGCTCTTGCCGATAAAGGGCATAAGGTACTCCTCTTCGCTTAATCTTGAGAGCGAGGAACCTGTAAAGAAATGTGCCTCTCTGTCTGCATGAATAGCCTTGCATTCTGACAAAGAGACATCGTTCAGAAGAGAACATATGTGGTTTTGTGCTCCATAATTATGATAGGAGAGGATGCTTGCCAGACTATTAGAATACGGCAATGTTTGGGCATTGTTTGAATCAGCATCGACAATGCAGACATGTTCACCTGCTCCAGAGGATAGAAGAATATCTTTTGCCTTCCTGAAGTCTTTTCCTTGAATGAGAAGATCAAAACGATGAGTGGAGAGCATAGCTTCAATAGTATCCCTCCAGTTTTCGTCCTCTACTTCAATAAGCTCTGCGAGGAAGGTTGATTCAATATTGTTTGCTTTGAGTTTGTGTTGAAACTCTATAGCGGCACTAGGCCAAGGCTTAATGCCTCTCTCCAGATTTGATATACGCTTTTTGTAGTCGCTTATTTTTTCCGTGAATTTGTTGTATTCAATCTGTACACTTGCTCGTTTTGTTGAGAGCTCGTCACTGACCTTTAAGAGCGCTTTTTGTAGTTCATTCAGGGGGATATCAGCAAGCCGGTCAGGTTTGATGGATACCAATCGCAGGGCCAGCTGATAAAAATCTGACTCCTTGAGGTTTAGCAACTCGAGAGCTTTTACAAGAGCCTGTCCATATATGGTAAGAGTGGAGGCGGCAGAAGTGAGACGACGTTCGATATTCTGAATCTTTGCTTTTTTCTCAGCAATTGCCTTTTTGTATTCCTCTTCCTTCTTCCTGATATCGCTACTATAGTATTCGTTATTTTTCTGGGCAAGCTGTCTGTCTATTGCCTCCTTTTCTTTTTTCAGCGAGTCGAAGTCTTTTGAAAGTCTGGTCTCTTCAGAACGCTTTTCCTTAAGGGTTTTCTCAGCTTTTTTCTTCTCCCACTCCTTTTTGTCCATAGATGCTCGGGCGAGGATGTAGGAGTGAAGATTAATGCGCTCCATTATTTCCTGCACCTTGCTGTACTGCGCAATTATTTCCTCAAGTTTTTCCAGTCGTCTCTCGCTTTGACGGCTCTGTTCTTCAAGTAAAGTATAGGCACGAATCTCATCCTGCATGGCTTCAATATTTACTTCATGATCAATATCGCAGATAGATTCTGTTATGAACTTCTCAATGTCTGTAATTGGAGTGAAGGGAACAGCCTTTCTCAAAAGGCTCATGTATTTGGAGTTGATACTGCCAAGTTTTATCATCAATTCATTCTGATATTCCCTGTTGATGTTGAATGTGCGTGCGTTTTTTCTTGAGTTTATGAAAGATTTCAGACGATCAAAAGTGAAGGGACGATCTTGGGTATCAATGAAAGTGGATTCTTGAAAGTCTCCCTGATAAATGAACCAGTGGTTTTCGTACTTTCTGTCCTTGTAACAGTCTGCCATGAAACCAGTTGTAAATGTTCTCTTGTTATCGCTGTCTTCCCACAACGTAACGACGTAACTTGAGAAGTTCTGCCCGGCCCTTGAGTAATTGAAGTCGCTCTGCCCATCATCGCCCTGTTCGCCATAAAGATAACCTCTGAGATTTCTGCTACTTTTGCTACTGGCTGCTTTGTTAAAAAAATTGCCAGAGCTGTCGCCCAGAATAACAAGCTGTAGCGCATCGATGATTGTCGACTTACCAGTGGCATTACGACCAGTAAGAAAGGTGAGACTGCTGAAGTCCAAAATTTCAAATTCGAAGTTGTGCCAGTTAATCAAGAGAAGTCGTTTCAGCGTCTTCATCGCTTGCCTCCTGGATGTTTTCTTCGTTTGCGCTGGCCAATCGTGCCAGGCTATCAAGTTTAGCCTCGCTCAGTACAAAGACTATGGATGGAAGAATGAGGATGCGTGTTGTCTTCTCGTCTAGACTTCCAATCCCTTTGGTAATAAGGCGGAAGCGGATAAGTTGCCTTAAACTGTCTTTAATCTGACTTTTGTTGGGACGTGACTGAAACAGATTGAGATTGGACATCTTGGTAATAAGATCTTCTATACTTGTGGATACGCCATCATGGAGGGAAATTTTTTCTCTTTCCTCTGTGTAGATAAGGCGAAGAGTATAGCACATCAGGGTCGTAAACTTGTCTAGT
>CAZHQL010000127.1:0-5080 GCA_964534915.1 uncultured Spirochaetaceae bacterium
TTCTCCAAGAAGCTTGGTAGTAGAACTACCATCTTTGAAGAGGAAGAGAAGCATACGCTTATGCCTCTTCCTATGAGGAATTTTACATCTGCAATAGAAAGAGAGGCAACTGTTGGAAGAGATTTTCATATTCAGTATGCGAAGGCCTATTACAGCGTTCCATACTCATATGTGCACGCAAAAGTTACTGTCAGGGATGAAGAAGGAAAGATTCGCATCTTCAACAAGAAGCGTGAATGCATTGCAGTTCATGACAAGGCTCTACGGGAATGGCAACGAAAAACGGATCCTTCTCATGAACCAGAAGATTACACCGGATTTTCCGGATTCACTCCTGATAAGCTCATCTTCCGCTCTCAGCTGATAAGCGATGAATTGGCAGTGTGGACACGTACTCTCCTTGATAAAACTGCCTGCAAGAGTGATGTATTCAGGACTATTGATGCGGTCCTCCGCCTTGCAGCGGCAAGCGACAGGAAGGCTGTCGAAGAAGCCAGCAAGATTGCAGTCAAAGGAGGGATATTCACCGTTAAAGGGATGAAGAACCTCATTGCCACTGCAACGCTCGAAATGGAAGAGGAAAAGTCTTCTGAAGAAGAAGCCTTTTTCTTCCGGCCAATTTACAAATAGGAGGATGAACAATGAGAATTAACAACGATGTAAAAACTATTTCAGCTTCCCTTTCTTTCATGGGTCTTGGCGAAATGGCAGAGCGCATGGAAACAGACATCAAGGAAACAATACACTGCCAGAACACCACAAGCTTAATTGCTTCATCTTTCTCTGTATATGCAGACGAGGTTAAGACCACACGGTCAATGAAGTGCCTGAAAGCTTCAAAGCTCCCAGAGGAAGTATTGTTCAGTGATTACGTGAACGTCAGGGATAGAAACATTTCTCCAACGCTGATTGATGAGCTAAGAAGTCTCTATTTCCTTGAAGAGCACCGGCCTCTTGTAATTGAGGGAAATGCGGGCGTAGGAAAGACCTGGCTTGGCATGGCTGTAGCCAAAAAGGCTTGTGATGAATGCTACCGTGTAAGGTGGACTGTATTCGGTGAATTACTCTGTGAACTGAGGGCCCTAAAGAAAAAGGATGAGAAAGAAGGAACTGCAAAATACCTGAAGAAAGTGAGGCATTACACTAACTTTGATCTTCTCTGTATAGATGAGTTCCTGAACAGCATCATTCATGACTCGGACATATTCATTCTTCAGGAAATATTTGACATGCTTTACCGCAGAAAGAAGAGTTTCCTGATTTGTACTCAGTGCGATGTTAAGATGCTTCCGGAAATGCTCTCAAACAAAAGCATTGCGGAGGCCTTAAGAGGCCGGATTCTAGAGAGAGCGAAGGTCATAACCATCACGGGTCCTGACATAAGATTTCAGAAAACAGAAGTAAGAAAGGAGGATTAGGACAAGCATTATCCGTTTGCCGCGGTTTGGTTCTCCCCAAATCGCGGTTTATGTATCCAGATAAAACCGTTGTAAACAGCAATGCTTCATTTTTGTTCCTCAAGTCGATTTAAATGAAGACTGGACTGATGAAAAGCTGTATTCTCGATATGGGTTATCAGAAGAAGAAATTGAATTTATCGAATCAGTAATGAAGCCAATGTAGGGCTATAGCTACAAATAGTTGAGCAGAGTGGAGGATGCTATGAAAAAGACTTTATCTTGTTTGGCGCTTGCTGTTTTTTCTTTGGCAGTGCTGTTTGCTTCTGATTCTTCTGTTCAGGGAGGATTTATGATTGTTGATGTTGAAGGAAAGGTCTTCAGGGCTGTTTTGGAGAATAATGATGCTGTTTCTGCTTTTGTCAAGATGATGGAAGACTCTCCTGTTACTATCCAGATGAGGGACTATGGCGGCTTTGAAAAGGTCGGCTCTCTTGGAAGAAGCCTTCCTGCAAGCAACAGGCAGACAGTGACAGAGGAAGGGGACATCGTGCTCTATCAGGGCAATCAGATAGTTGTTTTCTATGGCTCTAATTCCTGGAGCTATACCCGGATCGGACGCATTGAGGACATCACAGGATGGAAGGAAGCTCTTGGCAGGGGAGATGTGAGCATCACATTTTCCCTTGCGCGTTAAGTGCTGAGGCTTTCCAGATATTCCTCCGTTGTAATTATCATGCCATGGGCATAGTTGAGGTTTGAGAGTACTGCTTTTGCATTTTCCTCATTCTTCTCATCTATTCCGGATACTGCATCCTCTATGTAGATGTAAGGAATTCCCATATCGATAAGGGAGAAAACAGTTGAGAGCACACAGCAAGAAGCAACGACACCTGTTACTGCAACGCGGTCGTAGCTTTTAACCTTCTTTCTCAGCTCTGGCAGCATAAGGGCTGAATATGTGCTCTTATGATAGACGGGGTACTTATCCTTATAGACCTCAATTTCCCTTACAAGGCGGTTTGCATACTCATCCTCGTTTATATCCTTATTGATGTCTGTGTAATTTATCCAGGCTCCTTCAGGGTTTTCAGGGGCATCAAATACTGTGATGGCCGCATCAAGGTCTTTATCAAGAAGCCTTGTTATGTTTCCTATTGTCCTTTCTATGCTCTTGCATGCCCATGGCATTCCGCTTTTGTATGCGTTCTGCATATCTATGACCAGAATCAAGTCTCTCATAAAGGAAGTTTACATTATAAGGGCACTTATTTAAAATGGGTGAGAGCCCCATATAGAGCCTGATGAGACCTCTTGACCCATTTTTTCATGCGGTTTTGACAGAGGAAGTGCAGTGGACTGTAATGGGGAGAAGAATTCTTGCATCAAATGCCATGTCTTCTTCTAGGAGGATGCATGCTAGATCTACACTCTGATACAATCAGCGGCCTTAACCGCCTGGACTCAGGCTCTCTTATCTCGTCGCCCCTCACTGTTACAAAGGAGCGTTTAATCAGGGGTGGCGTGAGCACGCAGTGCTTTGCTCTCTATGTAAATGCAAGGAATCTTCCTCATTCGCCCTGGGAAGAGCTTAATATCCTGCATGAGCGCTTTGTCAGGGAACTAGATGAATCCGGCATTCCTCAGATAAGAGATGTATCTGATTATGATGGATCTCTTAAGGTCATGCTTACAACAGAAGAGGGTGCATCAATTGAAGGCGATATCTCGCGCCTCGGCATTCTTAAGGAGTGGGGAGTTATGATCTTCGGCCTCACATGGAATTATGAGAATGAGCTTGGGTATCCTAACTCAGATGATGAGAAGATCATGCAGATGGGACTGAAGGAAAAGGGCTTTGAGGCCGTAAGGGAGTGTAACCGCCTTAAAATTGCAATCGATGTCTCGCATTTAAGTGACGGAGGATTCTGGGATGTTATCAGGACATCTGAAAAGCCATTCTTTGCAACGCACTCAAATGCGCGCGCCCTTACTCCTGTAAAGAGGAATTTGACAGACGATATGATAAAAGCCCTTGCAGATAAGGGCGGTGCGATGGGGCTCTGCCTGCTGCCTGCGTTCATAGGGGAAGATAATGCTGTCACTCACGTCAGTGACATGATCCGCCACACAAAGCATATATACAACACAGGAGGGGAGGACGTGCTTGCAATCGGATCGGATGCAGACGGATTCAAGGGAGATCTTGAACACGGTTATCCGGAGACGCTCCTTACTTTCTTTTCTGAGCTGAAGAAAGCCGGATTTTCCCCGTCGGTCATAGAGAAGATGCGCTCTCAGAATGTGCTCAGAGTGCTTAGTGAGGTCAGTAAATAGGAAAGCATCTGTTTTCCTCTTTATTTCCGGGAAGATAAGAAAAGGAGCAGAGAATATAGATTTTCCTCTTTTTTCTCTCTTATTTTCTTCTCTTCTCGAATCTTTTTGTCCTCTGAAATAATTTCGTGCTTTATTAGTTCCGTCTTTTACATTATAGTTACAGGTATGAACGAACTTACTAGTCAGATTATCATGATTTTCGTAGGGTTGCTCCTGATCTACCTTGCAATTAAGAAGGAAATGGAGCCAACGCTGCTCCTTCCTATGGGATTTGGCGCAATTCTCGTTAATATCCCGGGTTCAGTCATGCTCGAGAGCAACGCAATCCTTACATGGCTTTATAATGTAGGAATAGAGAGCGCAGAGGCATTCCCGCTTCTGCTCTTCATCGGAATCGGTGCAATGATTGACTTCGGACCACTTATTTCCAAGCCATGGCTCATCTTCATCGGAGCTGCCGGTCAGGGCGGCATCTTCATCTCGATGGTCATTGCATCCCTTATGGGATTCCCGCTAAACGATGCAGCATCAATCGGCATCATCGGAGCCGCAGATGGTCCTACTGCCATCCTTGTCTCCCAGCGCCTGAATTCAAACTACATTGCTGCAATCCTTGTAGTAGCGTACTGCTACATGGCCCTTGTGCCGATGATTCAGCCAGCTGTGCTCAAGCTCTGCACGACCAAGAAAGAGCGTCAGATTAAAATGAGTTACAGCGCTAAGAGCGTCAGCAAGACAACAAGGATACTCTTTCCTATCATCACGACAGTTGTATGCAGCTGGATTGCACCCGATGCAGCAGCTCTTGTCGGAATGCTGATGTTCGGAAACCTCTTAAGGGAGTGCGGAGTGCTTGACAGCCTCTCTCTTGCTGCACAGAACATGCTCAGTCCTCTTATCACGCTTCTGCTCGGGCTTGCAATTTCTCCTATGATGTCAGGACCTCAGCTTCTTAGGCCAGAGACGATCATGATCATGGTATTCGGTCTTGTTGCTTTTGCATTTGACACTGCATGTGGCGTTGTCTTTTTGAAAGTTGCTAACATCTTCATCCCGAAGACAAAGAAGATAAATCCGCTTATCGGGGGCGCTGGAATCTCTGCATTCCCGATGTCTGCACGCGTAGTTCAGAAGGTCGGCATTGAAGCAAACAAGCAGAACCATCTGCTTCCATTTGCACTGGGAGCAAATGTAGCAGGCCAGATCGGATCGGTTCTTGCAGGCGGCCTTCTGCTTTCATACCTCTTGCCGCACGTCAATAGCATCACAGCTGCCATTGCAGCATTCTAAGGAGGATAGCGATGGATAGTAAACTAACTCAGGCTAAAATAGATGAGCTCATTGCA
>CAZHQL010000128.1:0-5003 GCA_964534915.1 uncultured Spirochaetaceae bacterium
GATAAGGAAGTACTAAAAGATAATGGGAAAGTATCTGCTGAAATTGCCAAAGCACATGCATTGAGTGAATTCGAAAAGTACAGGGTCATACAGGATAGGCTATATCAAAGCGATTTCGATAAGATACTGCTTAAAGTTCAGACTATCAAAACCAAGGAGGACAGAAACAATGAGTAAGCTTGATGATCTGATAAAGCAGTACTGTCCTGATGGGGTTCGATTTAAATCAGTTGAGGACGTATGTGAAATTCTTGATAATAAAAGAAAGCCTATATCAAAAGAAAGACGAGAAGCTGGAAATTTCCCATATTATGGGGCTAATGGTGTTCAAGATTATGTTGCAGGGTATTTATTCGATGGAAACTATTTATTAATTGGGGAAGATGGATCTGTAATAAATTCTGACAATTCTCCTGTTGTAACGTGGGCCTCTGGTAAATTTTGGGTAAATAATCACGCACATATTTTATCTGCAAAAGAAGATGTTTCATTGCGTTATCTATACTATGTTTTCCAGACTTTGGATGTAAGTGGAATTGTAAGAGGAGTGCCTCCTAAATTAAATCAAGAAAACTTGAAAAAGGTATTATTACCCATTCCTCCAAGGATGATACAAGATGAAATTGTCCGCATCCTTGATAACTTTACAGAGCTTACGGCAGAGCTTACGGCAGAGCTTACGGCACGTCGCGCCCAGTATGAATACTATAGAGATAAGTTGCTTACTTTTGATGACGAGAGCGCGATTGTCAAGCGAATAAAGGATATGCTGGATCAGACCTGTGGTGGGCCTGAGCATGTGGAATATAAGCGTCTTGGCGATATTGGGACATTTAAACGAGGTGGAGATTTTCAGAAAAAGGACATGGCAGAAGAGGGTGTGCCTTGTATTCATTATGGGCAAATTTATATGCATTATGGCTTATTTGCTAAATCTACTTTATCTTTTCTTCCTAAGTCTATTGCAGAAAAACAAAAAACAGCAGAGAAAGGTGAAATAATAATTGCAATTACCAGTGAAAATGTTGAAGATGTCTGCAAAGCGGTGGTTTGGGAAGGAGATGAAGCTGTTTGTGTGAGTGGTCACACAGCAATTCTTAACACGGCAATGAATCCTCGGTATGTTTCATATTTTTTTCAAACAGAAATGTTTCAGACTCAGAAACGAAAATATGCACATGGCGTGAAGGTTATAGAAATTTCTCCCAATCAGATTGCTCAGTGTAAAATCCCATGTCCTCCTAGGCAAATTCAGGATGAAATTGTTTCGATTCTCGACAAATTCAATTCATTGTCTACAGATATCGCTACAGGTCTCCCTGCCGAGATTTCCTTACGCCAAAAGCAATACGAGCACTATCGTGACAGGCTACTCAACTTTAGGGGGGGGGTACTCCGTGAGTGCTGATTTGAACTTCATTCAAAGTATTTCTCTTGGTAATATAGCTGAAATTGGAACAGGAAGTAGCAATACAAATGAGGGCCACGATGAGGGACTATACCCGTTCTTTGTCAGATCTCAAGATGTAAAGTATAAAAATGATTATGAATATGATGAGACTGCAATAATCACATCAGGTGATGGTGTTGGGGTTGGTAAGATCTTCCACTACATTGAGGGCAAATATGCATTACATCAGAGAGCTTATCGTATTCATGTAACAGATAGCAAAGTTCTTCCCAAATTTCTTTTTCACTATATGAGAAGTAAATTCCCAGAGTATATTGAGGCTGCCTCTTTTCATTCTTCTGTAACATCAATCAGAAGGCCAATGTTGATTAATTTCCCTGTGCCATTATTATCACAAGGGGATCAAGAAGGAATCGTATCTATACTTGATCAATTTGAGAAATACTGTGGAAGTTTATCAGATGGTCTTCCAGCCGAGATAGAAGCCAGGCAGAAGCAGTACGAGTATTACAGGGATAAGCTTCTGGATTTCAAGGAGAAGGGTGAGCCATGAGCACATACAACATTGTCCTCTCGACAAATGAAAGCACAGTTGTAGCAGAATATGTCTCAAAGGTGGCCAGATCTGATGCCTATCAGAGCGAGAGTGCATTGGAGTCTGAGTTCATCCGTATGCTGATTGAACAGGGGTATACTTATCTGCCTATTCATAGTGATGCTGAACTTGTTTCAAATCTCAGAAAGCAGCTTGAATTGTTGAACAACTACACATTCACTGATAGTGAGTGGAGCAGGTTCTTCAAGCAGATTGTTGCCAATCCGAATGATGGCATTGTCGAGAAGAGCAGAACTATCCAGGAAGATAATGTAAAAAACCTCAAGAAGGATGATGGTTCTACAATCAACATTACGCTTATAGATAAGTCGAATATCCACAACAACAGGTTGCAGGTCATCAATCAGTATGTTCAGGATGAAGGAAACTACAAGAATAGATACGATGTCACAATCCTTGTGAATGGTCTTCCTCTTGTTCATGTTGAACTGAAGCGGAGAGGCGTTGCCATCAAGGAGGCTTTCAATCAGATAGACCGCTATCAGAGAGACAGTTTTTGGGCTGCCAGTGGACTTTATGAGTATGTCCAGATTTTCGTAATCTCCAATGGAACACATACCAAGTATTATTCCAACACAACCAGGAACAGCCACATAAGGGAATTGAATGGAAGAAGAGCTTCAAAGAACACGAGCAACAGTTTCGAGTTTACTTCTTTCTGGGCAGACAGCAAGAACAACATCATTCCTGATCTGATAGATTTTACAAAGACTTTCTTTGCCAAGCATACTCTTCTCAACATCCTGACAAAGTACTGTGTGTTCACTTCTGAAGATCTCCTGCTTGTGATGAGACCTTATCAGATTGTTGCAACCGAGAGGATAATCAACCGCATTGAGACTTCAACGAACTACAAAAAGACAGGAACCATAGAATCTGGCGGTTATATCTGGCATACGACAGGCAGTGGCAAGACTCTGACATCGTTCAAGACGGCACAGCTCGCAACTAAGATTCCTGGTATTGATAAAGTTCTTTTCGTTGTTGACCGAAAGGATCTTGATTATCAGACGATGAAGGAATACGACAGGTTTGAGAAGGGCGCTGCCAATGGCAACAAATCGACCAGAGTTCTTCAGAGACAGCTTGAGGACAGGGATGAAAAGGGCAGACTCCATGAATATAAAATCATTGTCACTACAATCCAGAAGCTTGATAATTTCATCAGCGCGAACAAAGCCCATCCTGTATATAACAGACACTGTGTCATAATTTTCGATGAGTGCCATAGAAGCCAGTTTGGCGACATGCATAAGAGGATTGTAAAAGCATTCAAGAACTACCATCTGTTCGGCTTTACTGGCACGCCTATCTTTGCAGCCAACGCTGGTCGTGGCAGCGATCTTAAGATGCTGACAACACCTCAGACATTTGGAGACCAGCTTCATTCCTACACGATTGTCGATGCAATCAATGATGGCAATGTTCTTCCTTTCAGGATTGATTACATCAACACGATAAAAGAGAAAGAAGGTGTCAGCGACAAGGCTGTATATGATATCGACAGGGAGAAGGCAATGGCTGCACCAGAGCGTATCTCCGAGGTTGTCAGATATATCCTTGAACACTTTGACCAGAAGACGAAGCGCAATTCGTTCTATTCCCTGAAAGACAAGCGTTTGAATGGGTTTAACTCAATCTTTGCCGTTTCCTCTATCCCTGTTGCAATCAAGTACTATAAGGAGTTCAAGAAACAGCTTGCTGAAAGTGGCAGGCAGCTTATTGTCTCAATGATCTACAGCTTTGCTACCAATGAGGCTATTGATGAGAATCCTGACGGTCTGCTTGATGAGGAAGGTTTTGAGACTGAAGACCTGGATCAGTCTTCACGAGATGCTCTTGAGGATGCGATTCACGACTACAATGAGGTATTCCATACGAGTTTTGACACCTCTGCTGACAAGTTCCAGAACTACTACAAGGATCTGTCTCAAAAGATGAAGAACAAGCAGGTTGATATCCTTATTGTCGTGAACATGTTCCTTACTGGTTTTGATGCAACAACGCTAAATACTTTGTGGGTTGATAAGAACCTTAAAATGCATGGTCTGATTCAGGCCTTCTCCAGAACAAACAGAATACTAAACTCAGTAAAGACATTCGGAAACATAGTTTGTTTCCGCAATCTACAGAAAGAGACTGATGATGCCATCGCTTTGTTCGGAGATAAGGATGCAAGTGGAATTGTCCTCCTCAAGAGTTATGAGGATTATCTCAATGGTTATGACGATGATAAAGGACGGCATCATCTTGGATATCTGGAACTTCTGGAAATCATCAAGAATGAGTATCCTCTTGATCAGCAGATTGTAGGGGAGAAGGCTGAAAAGCGTTTCATCAAGCTCTTCAGCCAGCTGCTCAGTCTGAGGAACATCCTCATGTCGTTTGACCAGTTTGCAGACAGGAGCGATCTGCCGGACAGGGATTTGCAGGATTACCAGAGTACTTACCTTGATTTGTATGACAAATACAGGAAGTCCAAAAACAAAGAAAAAGAGGACATCTCGGATGATATCGTCTTCGAGATGGAGCTTATCAAGCAGGTCGAGATCAATATCGACTACATCCTGATGCTTGTCGAGAAGTACCATGATGACAACTGTCAGGACAAGGAAATCATTGAGTCCATACGCCGGATTGTTGATTCCAACCCTCAGCTTCGAAGCAAGAAGCAGCTTATTGAATCTTTCATAGGTCAAGTCAATGTTGAAGCTTCCACCGACTCTTCCATTCGTGACGAGTGGAACCAGTATGTAAGCGCAGAAGAGCAGAAAGAGCTTGAGGCTCTCATTGCTGCAGAGAAGATGCCTGAATATGAGACGAAGAAGTTTATAGCTAATTCTTTCAGGGATGGCGTGCTGAAGACGACAGGTACCGGTATCGATAAAATAATGCCCCCTATGTCTTACTTTGGTGGTGGAAAGACAGAGAGGAAGAAGTCCATTATCGATAAACTCCAAACTTTTTTTGACAAGT
>CAZHQL010000129.1:0-4929 GCA_964534915.1 uncultured Spirochaetaceae bacterium
CCGTTCGGACCGATAACGGCGCTAGTCTTGATCAGATTCAGTTTCTCAGTAACTGCTATAACCTTCTCTGGATCGAGGCGATTATCCTTAACAGCTTCAAAACTTATGGTCTGACTTGACTTTACCGATTTGAAGTTTTTAATTGTCATGCTCAGCAGCATTACATTTCCTCCTTAAGAAGGCGGGCCATCCGGGTCATCCTGCCTAGGATTTCCGGATAACAAGACGCCATCTCAGCTAAATCTATTATATCTTTCTCATTGCCATGGCAATCGGAAGCCAGGATATCCACAAGGCCGCTTTCTGCGTACTCCTTGGCCTTTCCTCCCTTTGCCAGTGCCTTGCCATTGACCTGAATCAGGTACCCCCTGTCCTTCATCTCCATTATGACAGGGCTTTCAGGAGTAAGCCAGTCATACCTCTCTATATGCGCAATCACCGGAATGAGAGGGCTTAAGGTCTCAAGCTTCTCCATCATGCCTGGCGGAGCATAGCTGACAGGAAACTCAACAAGAGCATACCTGTTCGCAATAGGTAGTCCCTTCACTCTCTCCTCATTCAGAACGAAGATCTCGCTTGCAAGCGATGAAGAAAGCCCAGATTCCTCAGCAAGAGCGGATGCGCGTTTGAATGTATCGCCAAGTGCCTTCACATCCGTACTGACGTACGGGCTGTAGAGGTGTGGAGTAAAAATAACTCCAGTAAATCCGCACTTTTTATAAAGTGAGAAGTAAGAGCTGAGGCTACCCCACTCAGCAGCGCCGTCATCCACATGGGGCAGAAGATGGCAATGCATATCAAACAAATCCATACTTAGGGTATTATAGCAATAAAACGGAACAAAAAAAGAGGAATTTTATAAATTCAGGCCATTGTTTAGATGATAGTACAGAAAATATGGATGAATCAAAAAAAATGAAGGAATATTTGCTCTTATTCCTTCAAAACTATACTTTTTAATTCCTTATTCAGGATATCAATCAAAAAATTCTTTATTCTTTTACTCAACGGATGTTGACTAAAACTTCATCTAAATTCTCAATCTCATGGGAGATCGCCTGGATCTGGGGAGAACTGTCACTCTCTTTAATCAATACGAACGGGCCCTCAAAATCCTCCGCATGATCTTTAAGCCAGAGAAGAAATGATGAGATATCAGAGCCCTCGAACGCCTTTGTCAGGTCCTCAATCACGATAAGGGAAAATGAGTTCGTGCTTACCCACCTCTTTATCTGGCTTACTCCTGCTTCCCGGCTTTCTGCCCGCTTAAAAGCAGCAGAAGTAGGCGCATCAGCATCAGGAGAGAAGGTAAGGTATGCGCTTCTGGTTCTCCCTAAAAGCTTCTCTAAAGGATCGCTGCCGCTGTAAAGGAAAATCTTATCCAAGTCCTACCCCCTCAGCTCATCATATATGTTATCAGAGTCTTCGAACTCAACGCTGGCATCATCGCTTCCTGTGAGCTGCCTGATACTCTCTGTATTGCTGTCCCTCATCATTTCAAGCGTGGACAGCAATGTTGCAACCTTGCTGTTTCCAGTTCTCCTGTAAACGCGCTCGGCTATCTCAACGGCCTCATCGAAAGACCCGAGCGAGGCAGTCAGGAGCGCTGCATTATAGCCGCTTGGAATATGGCCCTCCTCCTCAAAGACTCTTGAGAAGATGCTTATAGCCTGAGCAGTGTTTCCATCATCATAGAGATCGTATGCTTCTTTGGCATCCGCATTCTTCGGGCTGTTATCCATCAGGCTTAATTTCATGTTTGCCTTAAGAGGGACAAGCTGCTGCGTGAGGCGCGGAAGAACGGAGTTCACCATCCTCCTGAATGCCCTTTCAGGGTAATTTAAAAGGATTAATGGAGGATTGACTACATAGCTGTCCGAGTCTTCAACTACGAACGACCTTCTTGCTATCACCTTTTCTGTCTGAGCATCGACAACAGTATAGGATATCGTGAGGGAGTAATTAGCATAATAGTAGAACGTCGTATGCTCCTCCCTTATCTCTCTGCCATCCTTATCCTTCCTGCGCTCGGTGCGGGTATTTGCATGTATCCTCTCATTGACATCCATGTTCTCAATTCTGGGAATTATGACTGCATCAATTCCTCTTTCAAGAAGCTCTGTGCGCGTATCTGGACCATCCAGAATCCTGTCAGTTACTGCGGGATCTGTAACCGTGTAATAGCCAGATAGCGAGAGCGCATCAAAGATTGCATCTGTTGCATAGTCAGCTATATCAAATGCAAGGGACGATGAGTATGTGCTCCTTATCATGCCATAGCCATGACGCAAGAGCGCGTCAGCTCCCCTTATGTAGCTTGAGTGATTAAGGCCCCTGTAAGGGACAGCAGATGCTATTGCTATACTCCTGTGGCTGGCCATGTTTATCTCACTTGGAGTCATGTATGAGACATTCACATAGGACTGGCAGGATGAAAATAATGCAATAATCAGAATTAACGGTAATATAAGCTTTCTCATAAAATACCTCTCAGGCTCATCCCATTATAGCAGAGCAAACAGGAAATACAAGGCTATGTACTGTTCCTTATACCTTTGCTATGATTGGCTCATGGCAGAGTATATTGATGATTTTCTAGAAGAAGACGATGATGAGATTGAAAAGGACTGTGAGATCCTCATAGACCTCAGAAAGATTGCAGAGGATGAAGATGATATAGAATCCTTCTACGAGGATGAGGATGATGAAATTGAGGACATCTGTTTTTAGGACTTCACACTCTGTTTCCATCTTCATATTGAAGTCTGAAAACCTGTAAGCTATCATTTTGTTAATCACTTAACGGAGGCGTAGGGAAAAAATGAAAAAGCTCTTAGCTGTTTCCATTGTTCTGCTCCTTGCCCTCACTGCTTTCGCAGGCGGCGCAAGGGAAGAAAAGGAGGGCGACGGATATCTTATCGGTGTATCCAAAATGATGAGCCATGCTGCTCTTAATGCAGTTGAAGAAGGAATAAAGGACTATCTTGCAACTACCGGCTTAAACGTCCGGTATGCCTTTCGAAATGCAAATGGGGACACCTCCTCAAGTGCGATGATCGCACAGCAGTTCAAAAATGATGGCGTGGATATCGCAGTTGGAATTGCAACCCAGGCCGCTCAGGCCCTTGCAAATACTTTCAATGATATTCCTGTAGTATTTGCCGCTGTAACAGATCCTGTGGATGCCGGTCTTGTTGAAACTCTCGAAGGAAAGCAGGATACGAATGTCTGCGGAGTGTCTGATTTAAGCCCTGTTGAGGCACAGATTAAGCTCCTGATGGATATCACGGGGGCTAAGGTAATTGGAAACATCTACACATCCGAAGAGGCAAACGGCGTAGCGCTGAGAAATATGGCAAAGGAAGCTGTTGAGAAGCTCGGAGGAACATTTATCGACGCTGCCGTTGCAAGCTCATCTGAAGTAATGGCAGCTGCTCACTCCATCATTGACAAGGTTGATGCCCTCTACATTGGCACTGACAATGCAGTAGTCTCAGCTATCGTAGGTGTTGATCAGGTCTGCTCACAGGCTAACAAGCCGCTCTTCAGCGCAAATCCTTCAGGAGTCCAGGGACTGGACTGCCTGATTGCATGGGGCTTTAACTACTACGCTATCGGCCTGGCTGCGGGAGAGGTAATTGAGAGCATTATCAGAGGAACAGATCCTGGAAGCATCGGAACTATAATACCGTCAGATCCTGCAGCTTTCGAGCTCTGGCTCAATCTTGACACTGCCGAAACCCTTGGAATTAATATTCCTCAGGAATATATCGATATGGCAGATGTATTAACAGTAAATGGCGAAATGATTTCAAAATAGGCTTCCTGCTCTTGATACAGGTCACGTTTTGTGGCCTATTATTATGTTGTTGAGGTTTTTATATAATGATTCAAGGAATTTTCGTTGAAGGATTAATCTTTTCAATCATGGTTTTCGGAATCCTTATCAGCTACAGGATTCTCAATATGGCCGATCTCACATGCGACGGATCCTTCGCAACAGGAGCTGCTGTTGCTACAATCTGCATTGTAAACGGCCTTGGCATAACAGCAGGCATATTCTTTGCATTCCTGGCTGGAATACTTTGCGGCATGATTACCTCATCAATCCATACAAGGCTTGGAATCCCTGCGCTCCTATCTTCGATCCTTACGATGACAATGCTGTACTCTATCAACCTGAGGATTCTTGGAAACAGGGCAAACGTTTCTATCCCGAGAGCGGTTTCTACCCTATACCGCCTGCTTCCAGAAGCCTTTCCGTTTTTATCTGCATCCGTTGCGAATCTTCTTGGCTCGCTCATATTCGTCCTTGTTATCAAGGTGCTATTAGACCTTTTCTTCACAACGGACCTGGGCCTTGGTCTCAAAGCATTAGGGGCAAATGAGCAGGTAGTAATAAGCCAGGGCATGGATCCATCCACGCTGAAGCTTATCGGCCTTGGTTTTTCCAATGGCCTTATTGCGCTCTCTGGCGCGCTTCTTGCGCAGTACCAGGGCTTTGCTGATGCAAACCTTGGACAGGGCATGGCTGTACAGGGACTTGCTGCCATAATGCTTGGAGAATTCCTCTTCTCATCTAACAGGATTTCCTTCATAATGCTTCGCGCAACCCTTGGGGCCCTGATCTATAAGGCATTGCTTTTCTTGGGAAGAAAGTACGGCTATTTAGTCGGAATAACGCCAAATGACTTCAAGCTCTTAACAGGAGTACTGGTAATAGTCTCACTTGCAATTGCCCAGACGCGCTCTAAGGCAAGTGCTATCAGCGCTAAGAAGAAAGCAATTCAGAGAACCAGAGAAAGGGGGGAAGAAAATGCTTAGGATTGAACATGTAACGAAAGTATTCTTACCCGGAACGATTAATGAAAAAGTTGCCCTTGAGGATATCACACTGACTGTCAATGAAGGCGATGTCATCTCTGTGAT
>CAZHQL010000130.1:0-4897 GCA_964534915.1 uncultured Spirochaetaceae bacterium
GATGATTTCAGAACCCTAATGACTAAAAGTTATAGATTAAACGGAAGGAAGACTGAGATGCTCAGGCTGCATTCGGGGAAACCTGCCGGAAAAGAACGAATAAAGAGCTTTCAGAAGCTTCTTATCAATGCAAGCTAGGCCTTTAATGCGAAAGCACTCGTAATGGCACTTTTGACGCTCTTAACGCTTATGCTCTTCTCATTGCTCTTCTTGTTCTTCGCATATGGCGAGATTACAACGCTGAAGCCTAAATCCGTTGCAGCCTTCTGCTTGCGCTCTAAGAAAGGAACGTTCCTTACCTCCCCTGCAAGCGAGAGCTCTCCGAAGGAGACAAGCTTTCCTGGCAGGCTCCGGTTTATCCTGGAGCTGTAAAGGGCCAGGGCAAGAGGAAGCTCAATGGAGACATCGCTGATCTTAACTCCCCCTGCAACATTTACGTATATATCCTGATCTGTCAGGCGAAGGTCCGTATGGCGCTCAAGTATTGCTGCAACGCGAGAGACCCTTGCTGTGTCTACCTTGTCTGAGTATATCCTCTGAAGCCCGCTCCTGGCAGGCACGACAAGTGCCTGAAGCTCTACTACGAACGCTCTGGAGCCCTCAACAATCGATGTAAAGGCAATGCCCGGAGGAAGAGCATCATCTGCGCGCGATGAGAGAAAGACTTCTGAAGGATCTGAAAGTCCATGAAGGCCCTTATCATCCATCTCAAAGAGCCCGATCTCATGAACTGAGCCGAAGCGGTTCTTGGCTGCCCTTAAAAGCCTTATTCCATTCTCTGCGCTCTCAAAGTAGAGTACGGTATCCACCATGTGCTCAACAATCTTTGGTCCTGCTATGGCCCCGTCCTTCGTGACATGTCCTACGAAGAATATCGAGAGACCAAGGCGCTTTGCAATATTCGAGAGCACAAGGCAGCATGTGCGGATCTGATTGACAGATCCCTGTATGGAAGTAACAGAAGAGGAATAGAGCGTCTGAAGGCTGTCCACTATGATAGTACGCGGAAGCATCTTCTCAATAGCCTGTTCAAGCACTTCAAGGCGCGTATCGCAGAATATCGAGATGTTTGAGAGGTTCAGCCCGAGTCTCTCTCCTCTCATCTTTACCTGCGAGGGAGACTCTTCTCCTGAAACATAGAGAACATCGCTGGCAGAAGAGAGAAAAGAGAGCATCTCAAGCATGAGCGTGGACTTTCCAATCCCGGGCTCTCCTCCGATCAGGACAGAGGATGGCAGCATCACACCACCTCCAAGTACCCTGTCAAGCTCACCAAAGCCCGTAGAAAGGCGCAGCGCCTCATCTGACCTTATTTCTGAGAGCTTCCTTACGCTCGCTTCACTGCTCGGCGCAGAGACGCTTATCCTGCCCTTTTTGGGAGGACTGCTAACTATCTCCTCCTCAAATGTATTCCAGCTGTTACACTCTGCGCAGCGGCCCATCCATTTTGTCTCTGTGTGTCCGCACTCAGAGCAGACATACCTCTTCTGTACTTCTTTCAATCTCACCTCGCTTAGAAACTTAAAAGCTCAACAGTGAAAATCAGGTACGAATTCGGCGGGATTACTCCCGGGTATCCAAACTCGCCATAGCCGAGCTCTGGAGGGATTATCAGGGTTCTCTTCTCACCTTTCTTCATCGTCTGCAAGGCCTCGTTCCAGCCCTCGATTACCTGTCCGATCCTGAATGTTGCAGGCTCGTTGCGCGAGAGGGATGAGTCGAACACCCTGCCGTTTAAAAGGCTTCCCTCATAGTGAACCGTAACGTTCTCCCCATATTTGGGAGACTTTTCTCCTGAACCTTTTTTATCGATTACGTACATAAGGCCTGATGATGTGGTCTTTGCATCAGGATAGCGGTTCTTAATCTCATCAAGAACAGCTTTCCTCTCGCTCTTTTTCTTCTCTTCAATCTTCTTCTCAGCTTCCAGCACAAGAGAATCAAAGGCAGCGCCCGTTGTCTCAAAGGCCTCTGCATCCTTTCCGACGCGGATGATCTTTACGCTCCTGATCTTATCGCCTTCTTCGATTTTGTTTACCACATCCATGCCTTGCTCAACGTGCCCGAATACCGAATGCTTCCCGTCAAGCCATGGCGTTGCGACATGTGTGATGAAGAACTGGCTGCCGTTGGTATTGGGTCCTGCATTGGCCATGGAGAGAACTCCGGGCCCTGAGTGCGTCAAGGATGGATCTATCTCATCGGGGAAGCGGTAGCCAGGCCCTCCTGTGCCGTTTCCGTTAGGGCATCCGCCCTGGATCATGAAATCCTTGATGACCCGGTGGAAATTAAGGTTATCGTAGAAAGGTGTTCCAAGATCATCAAGATTTAGCTTTCCTTCTGCCAGGCCTGCAAAATTGCAGACTGTCATAGGAACCTTCTTATACTCTAAGGAGAGCAGGATCTCTCCCTTATCTGTGCCAATCAGGGCATAAAGCCCGTCCTTTAAAGATGAAGTATTCATTTTATTTCCTTATAAAACAATGATTTACTCGTCAAAAAGGTCTTCTCCGTCACTCAAGAAGGAATAGATCCTCTCAAGCTCCTTCTGCGTGCGGAAGCGTACCACGAGCTTTCCGCGGTTAAGAGTACCCTTGATCTCTACCTTGGCTCCGATGGCAGTTACGAATTTCTCCTCTGCAAGAAGAATATCAGAGTCCTTGCTCTTATCCTTCTTCTTCTGCACGATCTTCTTGCCCTTGTTGTACTCATCTGCGAGAGCCTCAGCCTCTCTTACAGAGAGATCTCCCTCTACAATCTTATTGCGAAGCAGTATCTGGTCAGACGGGTTCACAAGTGACAAAATTGCCCTTGCATGCCCGCTTGTTATAAAGCCGGAGATAAGGTCATCCTTAATCGTATCGGGAAGGTTTAAAAGCCTTATGGAGTTCGTTACGGCAGAGCGGGATTTACCAACCTGCCGGGCAACCTCTTCCTGTGTGTATCCCGATTTCTGAATAAGATACTGATAGGCAAATGCCTCTTCTATCGGATTGAGACTCTCCCTCTGAACGTTCTCAATAAGGGATACTTCCATTCTCTGAAGGTCCCCCAGTGTCTTTATAATTGCAGGGATCTTCTCAAGACCTGCGATGCCTGCTGCCCTGTAACGCCTCTCGCCTGAAATGATGGAATATTTTCCAGGTGCATACTCTTCTAAGATGATGGGCTGTATGACACCCTGGCCCCTGATGGAGTCAGCAAGTTCATTCAGCGCCTCCTCATCGAATGTCTTACGGGGCTGGTTGGGATTCGGAGTGATTACATCAAGATCAATGTATACTACACGCTCGCCGTCCTCTTCCTTTGTATCAGCAACGCTCTCTGCAGGCACAGGAGGCAAAGCTTCTGGCGCACTCTCCTTTTCCTCAGCACTCAGTGTGATATCCCCAATCTGGGCATCGTAATCGAAGCCGGAGAGAAGGGCTCCCATTCCCTTTCCTAATCCATGATGTTTTTTCTCACCAGGCACGTTCTATCACCTCCTTAGCCAGTGAATTGTATGCTTTTGCGCCCGCATTGTTCCTGTCGTATACATTTATGGGCATTCCGTGACTGGGCGCCTCGGAAAGGCGCACAGAGCGCGGGATTATCGTCTTGAACACAAGATCCTTAAAGTACTCGCTGACATCCTCGACTACATCCTGGTTAAGCAGCATGCGCTTGCTGTACATAGTAAAGAGGATGCCCATCGTCTTGAGTTCAGGATTCAATGAACGCTTGACATTCGTAATCGTCCTCATGATGAGATTAAGTCCTTCCATCGAAAGGTACTCACACTGCAGGGGAATGATG
Organism: uncultured Spirochaetaceae bacterium; assembly: GCA_964534915.1. Taxonomy (GTDB): domain Bacteria; phylum Spirochaetota; class Spirochaetia; order Sphaerochaetales; family Sphaerochaetaceae; genus Ornithospirochaeta. The sequence continues at coordinate 3,796 of CAZHQL010000130.1, forward strand.
ACATAATCAGCCCAGACAAGGGCATTCATTGTCTCAAGTCCAATTGAAGGAGGACAATCAAGGAGAATGAAATCAAACATCTCATCGAGATCCCTTAAAGCATGCTTGAGATAGAATTCCCTTTCCGGTTCATCTACGAGTTCAACTGTAAGTCCTGCAGTATCTATGGAGCCCGCAATAAGGCTCAGATTCTCAAATACTGTTTTCTGAACTGCATCTGCAGCCGCCCTCTGCCCGGTCACGACCTGATAGATCGTGCTCTTCCGTCCATCCCCTGAGACAGCTCCCGTTAAATTGGCCTGAGAATCATAATCTACTAACAGGACCTTGTATCCCATGGCACCAAGAGCAGCACCTAAATTAACACATGTAGTAGTCTTCCCAACGCCACCTTTCTGATTAAAGAAGATGATTTTATGAGCTTTCATATAACCACTATAAAAAATTTACTAACTATTGTCGACAAAATATTTATCAACTTGACCGCAAGAAAGATAAAAAAGTATATTGAGGGAAAGGAGAAACCTATTATGGAAGATAAGATTAAGGAAGCTATTGATAATATCCGCCCAGCACTCCAGAACGATGGCGGAGATATAGAATTCCTCAGGCTGGAAGGCAACGACGTATACGTAAAATTAGTTGGAGCATGTGCAGGCTGCCCAATGAGCCAGCTGACACTGTCAAATGGTGTACAGAGGTATCTGAGAGAAGCTGTTGATAAAAACCTTAATGTAGTCAATGCAACATTTTAACTGTTAATATCCAGCCCAAAAACAAAAAGGCTGGATATTTTGTTTCACGTGAAACACTTTCTCCTTCAAGGAACTAAAACAATAAAAACAAAGCATAACACCAGAAATAAATTCATCCACCTGGGGAAATAAAAAGCCATTTCGCCGTGTGGCGGCAAAACATCAACAGACACTCTGTATTGAGGATTTTACCTCCTATATCTAAGGATTTGGGAACTTTTGAGAGGCAAATCGAAGAGATTTTCAATCTTTGGTATATTTCACAGGCTCTGAAGAAATATAACTGAATAAATTAAGATAGTCTTGTAGCTGCTCTCTAACGAACCCAGAATGAGAACGTAAAAACC
>CAZHQL010000131.1:0-1496 GCA_964534915.1 uncultured Spirochaetaceae bacterium
TTTACGTTGGAGGCATCGCTGGATTCAACTCCTACGGAGAAATTACCAATTGCTATAGCACAGGCAATATTTCAGGTGAAGGCAGTAGCAGAATTTACGTTGGAGGCATCGCAGGATACAATTCGATAGGAACCATTGCAGCCTGCTATAACACAGGAAATGTTTCAGGTGGAGAATGTTCTTCAGTCGGGGGCATCTCTGGATACCACAACGATGGAAGCATCACAGCCTGCTACAGCACGGGAAATGTTTCAGGTGGAGAAAGTTCTTTAGTCGGGGGCATCTCTGGACACCACAACGATGGAAGCATCACAGCCTGCTACAGCACTGGAAATGTTTCAGGTGAAAAAAGTTCTTCAGTCGGATGCATCACCGGATACCACCACGATGGAAGCATCACAGCCTGCTACTGGAGTGGTACCGAGAACGATAGAGGCATTGGAAGCATTTACAGTAATGATCCCTCTGATAATGCGCCTAAGGTCGATGGAAGTAATTTCTCATGGACAGGATTAACTGGAACATCGGCAATGGAAAAAATGAATGAAGTACTCACTAAGTATGAGTATTATCCGAACGGAGAAGTGCTTAATGAGAAATGGCCTCTTCTTCTCAGAGCAAAGCAAGCAATAGCGGATTAAGCTATGAAATCAACTGCCTGCAAGGCCTTTCTTTGGCTTTGCAGGCCTTTAAGTTCCTGGGTTTTATGGCTAACAGAGCATCCAGATAAGAAGGGCAGAATAGTAAATAACAAAGACAAGATTGTACCATCCGCCGAAGAGGATTACGCGCAGTGGCTGAGGAACTTTCATCCAGAGTAAGTCCAGAAACAGGGTGACTATGGGCGTAAATACAACAAAAAAACGGGGCAGGGCGGTCCATCCTGCAATAATCATTACGGCAATGCCCAGAGATCCAAGGATGTACGGAGGCCCATAGAGCTTTCCCAAGCACATCATGGCATTTATTATCTTATCTGTTACCTTCTCGTTTCCGTATTTCGATGAAAGGGCAAGCATAGTCCATTGTCCGTGATATGCTCCCCCTATGATAAGTGCAAAAGAAAGAAGCAGGGTAAGAATGATGGCAAGTGTTCTCATCTCATCAATGGCTATGAAGTACAAGTGCAAAAAGCCGCAAGCATATAAGAATGAGCATACCGGCCCCAGAATGCCACCAAGGAGAACTCGTTTTTCTGATATTTCCTTCATAATCCCTGCATAGGGCTTTAAGGTTCCGTCCATATCATAGCGCCCCTTGGTAAAGTAAAGCAACATATCGCCGAAAAACATTCCCAGTGATCCTGATAATCCTGCAAATATGGATAAAATAAGCATTGTCACGTCCTTTTATGTGGTGTAGTTAGTTGTTTCTAACTACGTTTAGGATACTTCTCCTCCCTCTTTATTTCAATGCTTCTCTGACGATTTTTCTTTACAATGCGCTGCTCTCGTGCGATAAATTAATCAGATAGGAGAAGAAAATCCTCTTCCTAG
>CAZHQL010000131.1:1506-4894 GCA_964534915.1 uncultured Spirochaetaceae bacterium
GAGTAATGCCAGGAAAGAACAACCTAGAGAAGCAACCTGTATGAGTAATAGACAGGAAAAGAAAAGTAACTCCTATCTTCAGGCAGAAAGCCTGGAAGAGCAGAGGAGTAGCTCAGAGAGCCTTGAAAACTCCTCTGTTTTATTTTCTGAAGGAGTTTTGAATGTCTGATTATATGAATGGAACTGGTATCCAGTATCATCTGAGGATAAAGAAAGGTGATGTGGGGCGCTATGTAATCCTTCCAGGAGATCCAAAGAGGGTTCCTCTGATTGCAAAGCACCTTGATAATGCAGTCTTTGTTGCTGACAGCCGTGAATTTCTGACGTACACGGGGAACTTAGACGGAGTCAAGGTAAGCGTAACGAGCACAGGAATCGGGGGAGCAAGCGCTGCAATTGCTGTTGAAGAGCTCTATAAAGCCGGCGCAGACACATTCATCCGCATGGGCACATGCGGGGGCATCGAGCTTTCGGTAATGGGAGGAGACGTTGTTATTGCAACGGCGGCAGTGCGCGCAGAGGGAACAAGCAGGGAATATGCTCCGCTTGAGTTTCCGGCTGTTGCAGATTTCTCTGTCGTTAGTGCCATGAAGAGGGCAGCAGATAAGCTGAAGATGAAAAGCCACATCGGCATAGTGCAGTGCAAGGACAGCTTCTATGGCCAGCACGATCCTGATGTAATGCCAATCTCCTATGAGCTTAACTCTAAATGGGAGGCATGGAAGCGCCTTGGGGTGCTTGCAAGCGAGATGGAAAGCGCTGCAATCTTTACTGTCGCATCATATTTGAAGGCCCGGGCAGGATCATGCTTCTTTGTAGTTGGAAACCAGGAGAGGGAAAAGCTTAATATGGATAACCCCAAGCTCCATGATACAGAGATTGCAATAAGGCTTGCTGTTGAAGCAGTAAGAGAGCTCATCAGTTCTGATAAAGAGCTTTCTTAGCGCCCTGATAATCTCTTTTTCTCTTTTCAAAGAGGACATCGAGGTCAGATGCATCTGAGGCTGTATCCAGCGCGATCTCAAAGAGCTCAAGCCCTGTTTTGCTGCATTCCCTCTGGAGCTCATCCAAGGTCAAGAGAGAAGCGGATTTCAGAGTAAGAAGAAACGACATCCTCGCTTTTTACAAGGCATGTCCTCGAAGTAAGCATATTGGTTATTCTTATTATCTCCCCGACCTTGTCCTTTCTCAGGAATTCTTCATTCTTTTCCACATTATCAGCAATACAGCAAACAAGGTTTCAAGGACGCTTCATTACAGCTTAATTACAGCCTTGAAAATTCATTCATTTTGCTTTTGCTTATTTAGATTGTTTCTGTTATATTGTGTCGTGATTGATTATAAAAATAAAGGTGGATTATATGGAAGTTCAGATTCAGGAATTGATTTCATCCATTAAGACTGACGGCATTGAAAAGGCAAAGGAAGAAGCTGCCTCAATTATAAAGAAAGCCAGGGCTGAGGCGGATGGAATCGTAAAAGGAGCAAATGAAGAGAAAGAGAAGATTCTTCAGGATGCCAGGCGCGATATCGAGATAGAAAAAAAGAGCGCTGAAGAGAAGATCAGGCAGGCAGCCAGGGATGCATCCCTGACGCTGAAGAAGTCCATCAGCGATGAAGTTGCTAAGATCATGAATGAGAGCGTGAATGATGCACTTGATGGCAAGCTTCTGTCCTCTCTTATAGAATCAGTAGTCTCTTCATCATTCGTTGAGAGCGGATCTGAGATTACTATAAGCGAGAGCGATAAGGATAAGGTTGCTCAATCATTCATCAAGGGTCTCTCAGACAAGCTGAAGAAGGGCCTTACCTTAAAGACGAGTGCTTCCTTAAAGGGCGGCTTCACAGTTAAGGCTTCCGATGGCTCCGGGTATTTCGATCTGAGCGATGAAGAGATTACAAAGCTCTTGTATCCATATCTTTCAGATAACCTCAGAAAGCTTCTATAGGAGGGAACTTTGTCGAATTACTATTATCTGGTAGCGAGCCTTCCAATGCTCACTCTGGATGGAGAGAGTCAGATAACTTACTCTTCCTTCCTCTCTTACTGCAAGGACTGTATGAAAGCAAGTGACTATAAGGAGCTTGAGAGGGCTACCTTTGTGCCAGCAGAGGGTGCTCGCAATCCTCTGATGAAAGCCTGGGATGCCTATATAGGCAAGGTCCAGCTCATGCTGAAGGAAGAGAGGCTGAAGCGCCTGGGATGGGCTGAGGAAGAAACATCCTCTGCCAGTGAGGACCCAGCGCTGAGACAGCGCCTCAGGAGGGCGTGTAATGCGATGAACCCCCTGGAAGGCGAAAGGGAGATACTCTCAATTTATTTTGACTTTATATCTTCTGTGAAGTTAAACAGCATGTTCTCCACTGAGGCATTAATGGTCTATGCACTTGAGATTCAGATAATAGAGCGCCTCAGGAGTTTTGATACAGATAAGGGCAGAGCAGAGTTCAAGAATCTCTTTGCCCGCATTCAGCAGCAATTTGATTAAAAGGATGGTAGATGATATGTCAGCTAAGACAGGGAGCGTTGTCGGCGTTAATGGAAACCTCGTCAGCGTCAAATTTGATCAGAGCGTTATAAAGAACGAGGTGGGATACATCTTGTTGGAAGGTACTCAGTTAAAAGGGGAGGTCATCAGGATTACCGATGGAGTTGCAGCTCTTCAGGTATATGAGATGACTGATGGCATTGCAGTCGGGGACAAGGTTGAGTTCTCTGATGAGCTGCTCTCAGTAGATCTCGGACCGGGACTTCTGACACAGGTCTTCGATGGCCTTCAGAATCCTCTTTTCTCGCTTGCAGAGAAGTGCGGCTTTTTTCTCAAGCGGGGAGTATATATGGAAGCAATTCCTGACAAGGAGTGGGAATTCACTCCTGTGAAGAAGGCAGGGGATGCTGTTGAGGAAGGAGATTACTTCGGGACGGTTCCTGAGGGAATCTTTACACACCGCATCATGGTTCCTTTCACGCTCCAGGGAACCTGGACTATAAAGAGCATAAAGGAAAAGGGAAAATACAGGGCACACGATACAATCTGCGTGATCGAAAACGATAAGGGTGAGAAGAAGGAACTGTCGATGGTCATCTCCCAGCCTGTTAAGAAGGCTATTAAAGGCTATGAAGAGAGGCTCCGCCCGGATGAGCCTATGGTCACGAAAATCCGCATCATAGACACATTCCTTCCTGTTGCAAAGGGTGGAACATACTGTACCCCCGGCCCCTTCGGAGCTGGCAAGACCGTTCTTCAGCACCTTACAAGCCGCAATGCCGATGTTGATGTTGTAATCATCGCAGCATGCGGAGAGCGCGCAGGAGAGGTTGTAGAGATCTTAAAGGAATTTCCGGAGCTCATAGATCCCAAGACAGGCAGAAGCCTGATGGAGAGAA
>CAZHQL010000132.1:0-4885 GCA_964534915.1 uncultured Spirochaetaceae bacterium
GCACGCAGGGAAGGGGGGACTCGAACCCCCGGTGCCGGCACCAAAAACCAGTGCCTTAACCACTTGGCGACTTCCCTTTTGTATCGACAAAAATATCAGATTATCAAGAGCAGTTCAAGATATGAGAAAAGTGCTGATGGTTTGTATATTGCCTGTATCAGGCACAGGTGTATCCGTTTTCCTGAAGAGGCCGAAATAAGTGCTTCCACTGCCAGAGAGTGAGAAGTATGAGTAATTAGTGCTGATTGTCTTGATTATATCAGGGCGGGGAAAAACGATTTCAAAATCGTTAGGAAAATCATCACTCTTTATACTCTTTAAAGAGGGGGGTAAGGGAGCAAAGCTTCTCTCTTTTGCATCCAGGGTTTCATAGGCCTTAGCAGTTTCTACAGAGAATGAGGGAAAATAAAGGTCTACTTTCTCACATAAGGGCTCTGCTTCCTTTACTATCTCACCGCGCCCGTTAACGCGTGCAGCTTTGTATCCTGACGTGAAGAAGGGAACATCTGAGCCGACAGTTGCTGAAAGGGCAATCAGCTCTTCTTGTGAAAGTATATTCCCGCAGCACCTGTTAAGAAATGTAAGAACAGCGCCTGCATTGCTGCTTCCTCCGCCAAGGCCTGCCCTGGAGGGTATTCTCTTTTTGATATCGATTGAAAAGGAAAAGGCTTTACCGGTTTTTCTTGAGAAAGCAAGGGCTGCTTTCTCCATTATATCCTCTTTTCCTGAGAGGTAATCATTGCTGCGGGTGATAAAGACCTGTGTCTTCTTAGCATCAGAAAAAGAGAAGGATATATCATCAAAGAGGCCGACAAGATGGAAAAAGGAATCGATGCTGTGGTATCCATCACACCTTTTTTCTCCGATTCTCAGCCCGATATTTATCTTTGCATAGGATTTAACTCTTTCTTCCACGCACTCATGATAGCACATCCTGGATAGGCAGAAACAGGCATTCTGGGTTATTATCAAGCTCATGCGTGGAATTCTGATGGATAAGGATGGCACCCTTTTCAACTATGCTGAAGTATGGGGACCTGTGATAGACAAGGCTGTCTGCGATGCCTTTGCTTCTCTTGGCGTCAAGGAAGATAAGCTTGATAAGCTCTCACTGAAATTAGAGCGATTAATCGGCATTGACAGAAACGGAATAAACTACAAGGGAGGAATCCTCTTCAGGCCCGGGCGTGCTCCTTTGATAATCCTTAAGCTGATCATCCTGATGCTTCTGTACGGGCTGAATCCTTTCAAGGTAATTAAGATGATTCAAAGGGGCTTTGAAGTTGCAGGAGAAATGATGAAAGAGGATTTAGCAAACCGGGAATTCCCTGGCATTAAAGATCTCTTTGAAAAGCTTAAGGAGAGAAAGTACTACATCGGAATCGTGACAAATGATGATGTGGAGACTACACGATGCTTTTTAAAGAGGATGGGAGTAACGGAGCTTGTGGACTTCGTGCGCGGCAAGGGATCAGAGTGCAAGACAAAGCCGAATGCAGAAGCATTCAGGCAGTTCTTGAAAGAGTTCTCACTTTGCGCTGAGGATGTTGCTGTAATCGGGGATGCAAGGGGCGATATGAAGTTTGCCAGGAACGCTAAGGCAGGCTACACGGTTGCAGTGCTTACCGGAAGCGGGGATAAAAAGATGCTCAAGCGCTACGCGGATGCAATATACCCTACGATACTCGACATTACAGAGGACAAGGTCCTCTTCGGCTAGCCTTCATTCAGATGCCTAGTTAGAATTGGCTATTATAGTTAATTATAACGTTATTGACACTTATGTACTAAAGTGTAAGAATAGACGGCATGAAATACGCATGGGATGAAATAGACGAATTCAGAGGAACGCTGGTAAACGGAAAATGGCCAACTGTTCCTGAGCTGTTTTTAATGAGTGAAAGCAAATACAGCGATAATGTTGCTTTCAGTGTTTTTGAACCGGATAAGAAGACTATATCCTACAAAGAAGCAAAGGAATACATCTTCAATATCGCCTCATATCTTATCGACAAGGGAATCAAGACAGGGGACAAGGTTGCCCTCAATGGAAAGAACAGTCCTGAGTGGGCCCTTTCCTACCTTGGAATACTCACAGCAGGAGCTGTTGTAGTTCCAATCGATAATCAGATGAAGATGCATAACTTCATGCGCCTAAGCGAGTTTGCTGATGCAAAGTTCGTAATCGCGGACTTAGATGTCCTTGAGAAGATGAAGAGTGCTAAGAATGCATGGTATGAGAGCCTTCTGGGATTCGGACTATTGAAGGGAAAGAGCGATGAGTACACATCCGTTAAAGCCATGACCAGTGATAAGCCTATAAAGGACAGGGTGAAGGTATCCGATGATGACCTTGCGGCCATTTTATTCACAAGCGGAACTACAGGCAATGAAAAGGGTGCAATGCTTACTCATGCCAATCTAGTTAGCAATGTATACCAGGCAGCAAATGGGATGGGAGTTGACAGCACAGACATCTTATATGCTCTTCTTCCGCTGCACCACTCCTACTGCTGCACAGCAGTGCTTCTTGAGTCCATCAGGCACGGCTCTGAATGCCTTTTTGGCCATGGCATTGTAGTATCCCGCATGATTACAGACTTAAAGCTTGGAAAGGTGACAGTATTCATGGGAATACCGCTTCTTTATAACAAGGTAATTGCAGGAATACTTGCAAAAGTAAAGGAAAAGGGAGCATTTACCTATGGCCTTATAAAGACTCTGATGGCATTCAATGGATTTTGCAAGAAGGCCTTTGGAAAGGCACCGCTGAGGGGCTTTTTCAACAAGAAGATCCTTTCCCAGGTCGGCCTTGATAACACGAAGCTCCTTATCTGCGGAGCAGGACCCTTAAGCCCTACTGTATTCAAGCAGTACCAGCAGCTTGGACTGAATTTCCTCCAGGGCTATGGCCTTACAGAAACAAGCCCGATAGTAACCCTTAACCCGCCAGAGCACTTCAAGATCGATTCAATCGGAAGGGTCCTTCCATTTATCGATATGAAGATTGCGGATGCAGACAGTGAGGGAGTCGGAGAGATCCTCGTAAAGGGTCCTAATATCTGTCTGGGCTACTATAAGGATGAGGAGAACACGAAGGCACTCTTCTCAGAGGATGGCTACCTCATGACTGGCGACCTTGGCTACATGGACAAGGAGAACTATGCATACCTCAAGGGAAGAAAGAAGAACATCATCGTATCTGAGGGTGGCAAGAACATATTCCCTGAGGAAATTGAAGACATGTTCCAGCTCTATAGTGAGATTGAGCAGATCATGATCCGCGGCTTCCAGCAGAAGAAGGATGTCCCATGTGAGTGCATTGAAGCTGTTATCTATCCCAGCAAGGACTTCTACAAGGACAAGAACATGAGCGCTGAGGATATCAGGAAGGACATCGAAAGGATCGTCTCTGCAGTCAATAAGAGCCAGGTCGGCTATAAGAAGATTGAGAAGATCACAATAGTAGATGAGCCGATGGAAGTAACAACGACTAAAAAGATAAAGAGAGGCACGGTGACAGCCTAGAGAGTGACGGGGAGGGACGAGATTGAGGCTCTCCCCTTTCTTATTTATTCAATCCCATTTATATTGAGGCTATGAAAACGCTTATCAAGAATGCCCTTATAATCCCCATGAGAAGCGAGGGAGAGTACTTCTCCGGTGATATCCTCATCAAAGATGAGAAGATTGAGAAAATCGGAAAGAACATAACAGACACCAATGCCGATATAATCGATGCATCCTCATACATAGCACTTCCCGCATTCATCAATGCACATACCCATCTTGCAATGGGCCTGATGCGAAACTACAAGGATGATAAGGAAAACCTTGAGGCCTGGCTTTCTGAGATATTCCCCATCGAAGACAAGCTTAATGAAGAGGATGTATTGATTTCATCAAGGCTTGGAATAATAGAGCTCATCAAGGGCGGCTCTACTACATTTGCTGATATGTATTTCTTTGCCCATGAAACCATTAGAGCTGTAAAGGAAGCAGGAATCAATGCACTTGTTGGCCTTACGTTCTTCGGGGATGAAAATGAGAGCAGAAAGCGCATATCTGAGCGCTACCCCTTGATGAAAAAGGAAAAGGGAGAGTATGAAAGGATTTCCTTTGCAATGGCGCCCCATGCTGTATATACAACAACAAAGGAAAGCTACAGAATAGCAAAAGAAGAAGCTGAGAAGGAAAACGCAATAGTCCACACTCACCTCTCTGAGACAACAAAAGCCGCTGAGAACTGCCTGAATGAAAGAGGCGTGGGCCCCCTGTTCTACCTCGAGAGCATCGGCGCCCTCTCTAGCAATATGATTCTTGCACACGGGGTTCACTTAACTGATGCTGAGCTTGAAATAGTTAAGGAAAAAGGAATAAGCGTAGTCAATAACCCCACAAGCAACATGAAGCTCACATCCGGCGCTCTTGATGTAAAGCACCTTTTAAAGATGGGAATAAACGTTGCTCTCGGAACAGACGGTGCAAGCAGCAATAATAACCTGAATATGCTTGAAGAGATGCATGTAGCAGCGCTTTCTGCATCCTTGAAAGCTAAAGCTCCCATCAAGCCATATGATGTAATAAAGATGGCAACAATCAATGGGGCAAAGGCTCTTGGCATCTCAAAGCGCCTTGGCACTCTTGAAGAAGGAAAGGATGCGGATATTATCCTTTTAAGCACAGAAGGCGCTCATATGAATCCTCTTAACGACCCGTTCTCTGCCATAGTGTACTCGGCACAGAGTGAGGACATTAAGGCGGTATTCTCTGCAGGAAAGATGCTCTTAAAAGACAGGAAGATCACATATACAGATGAAAAGAAGATAATTGAAGATGTCAAATCCTCATGGTCTGACATCCTGAGAAGGCAGTGAATCTGCTC
>CAZHQL010000133.1:0-4865 GCA_964534915.1 uncultured Spirochaetaceae bacterium
TTCCATTTTTTGTCATGCGTAAAGTCTATAAAAGACTGGGGGTATAAGGAGCAAAATGCGTTTAACACAAACTCCTTGCTTTTTAGGCCTATAGAGAGACTCCCAGCCTGCTGAAGATCTCCGCATCCTCCTTAGTCATCTCTGTAATCAGTTGGTTTCCAGTGTAGTCAATAATCTTGTAGATGTTGTTGCCTCTCTTGATGATCTCTTCCGGAGAGTAATCATCTTTCAGCCCAGCCTCATCCATAGCCCTTAAGAGCCTGTAGAAATAAAGAAGAGCTACGTGGTTTATAAAGCATTGGGCAAATATGCTCTCATTGTCATGAGCATAAAGGGGCTTCTTTACGACACTGTTCTTCATATAGTCAAAACAGTTCTCAATCTCCCATCTCTCCTTGTATCCCTTATAGATTTCTTTAGCATTCCACTCGAGGTTGCTTACGAATGCAAAGAGTCCCCTTCGGTTGTTTGAAATGAGGTCTTCGTTTGTCAGAGGAACCTCCCCATAGTCTTTCTCCCGTTTCTCAGTAAAGCGTGAGTTGTACTCAGCCTTTCTGTAGTCATCCTGGTAGATGAAGATCCTGTTTCCTTTCTCACCACAAGGAATTACCTTGTACCAGATGTTCCTTCTTTTGTAGGTGAAGCAACCGTCAAATCGGCTGTCTCCTTCCTTTTTATCGAATTCCTCAGGTATCATCTGAGTATTGTCCTGAAGAGGAAGGATGAAGCGCAAATTCTCTTTCATCAGGTAGGAGACATTCGGCTTTGAATAGAAGCCCTTGTCTGCGATGATTACAGCATCAGTGCAGCCACAGCGCCTGAGAGTCTCGGCAAATGCTTTCTTATCTACAATCCTTCCTGGAAGCACACGGTAAAAGACAGGTGCTCTGGATGTCTTGTCAAACACATACAGCAGCCTGTACTGGTCATGCCACATCGCTTTGCTGTTATAGCCCTTTGTCACATAACTGTCCGATGTACTGCACATTATTGATGTGCCATCAAAGATCAGAGCGCGTCCTTCCTTGCAGAAGCTTCTCATGAATTCCTCCATGGCATCTTCTCTCATAGAAAGAGTCTCAAGCAGCCTCTTTACTGAGCTGTCACAGGTTCCTATGTCCGGATATACATCAGAGAGCCATGACTGAGAGTAATCATATTTCATGCTCTTGCCTGTACTGGCAAATATGAGACGCAGAAGAGCATAGGCCTCTATCTGTCTGTATATGTCAGGGAAAGAGACTCTCAGAGCATCTTTAATTTCCTTTCCAAGCTGCAAAAACATCTCTACTGCACCATAATGCTTCACATGAGATTCAGAAGTAGGCTTATGGTATGTAGCCATGTAGTACTTGTTAGGGATGAATCCTTCGGAAGGGACAATCTTTCCTATGCATTTACCTGTTGTCTTCTGAGGCCTCTGCTTCTTCTCATCCCATTTTGATGAGATCTCATAAACATAATAGTGACCACTGAGCAATCTTACCTCAGTCGCTTTTCCAAGCCCTTTTGGGCGCATATCCTTTACTTCTTTTGGAACCGGCATAAAACATTTCTCCAATTAACGTAATTATAGGTTAATATTGAAGAAATGTCAAGCAAAATTTACTGTTTAAATACAGAAAATGCAGAAAAAAGCGGCTACTTGAGCCGGTGAATTCGATTTAAAAAGTGGAAAAAGGAGATAACGTCCAAATATGAAGGATTTAGACAGCTTTGCTATTAGTGTAAATTACAAGGAGTTTGTGTTAACCGCTAAAACTCCGGAATATCGGGGTAATGCGTGATATCCCTTCATCCGGTTTATCTTGCCCCTCTTGCCGAGGGGCCTTCTCGTTTATGCGTCCTTGTTCCTGGCATCTTCAAGGACTGTGTCATCCTTTGCTTTTCTTACCTTGCAGGCAGTGACGTTCCATATGTCCTTTGCGTATTCCTTTATGGTTCTGTCAGAGCTGAATTTAGCAGATCCTGCGATATTGAGTATCGCTTTCCTGTTCCATTCCCTCTGATTGTCCCTGTAGAGCCTTTCAGCCTCTGAATGTTTCTCGTGGTACATCCTTAAATCTGCAAAGAGGAAATACCTGTCACCCTCGTCAAAGAGGCTCCTTCTGAGTGGCTCGAAGATATTGGGCTCATGGATGTTGAAGTAGTCAGATTCTATAAGTGCTATGACATCCTTAATCGCTGCATCATTCTCAACCCATTCATACGGGTTGTAGCCCTTTGAAAGCTCTGCTATCTCCTTTTCCGTGTGCCCGAAGATGAAGATATTATCCATTCCCACTTCCTCAGCCATCTCGACATTAGCGCCATCGAGGGTGCCGATTGTCAGTGCCCCGTTGCACATGAACTTCATATTCCCGGTTCCTGATGCTTCAGTTCCTGCTGTAGATATCTGCTCAGAGATATTGGAAGCAGGAATTATGTTCTCAGCCATCGTTACACGGTAGTTTGGCATGAAGTGGACCCTCAGGATCTTATTTGTCTGTGAATCAGAGTTGATCACGGAAGCGATGTTGTTTATGAACTTGATTATGAGCTTTGCATTCACATAGCCGGGAGCGGCCTTTCCTCCGAAGAGGAATGTAGCAGGGGTAAAGGAGTCCCTGTAGGCCTTATCCTGCTTCATCCTGTTGTATATCATGATGATGTTGAATGCATTGAGAAGCTGCCTCTTGTACTCATGGATCCTCTTGATCTGAACGTCGATGATCGTATCGGGATTAAGGATGATATCAGAATCCTTTTTGAGGAATTCTGCTGCATTCAGCTTGGCCCTGTACTTGATCTTCTCAAAGCTCTCTAAGAAAGATGCATCATCTGCAAAGGCTTTGAGCTTTTTAATCTCATCAAAATCAGTAATCCACTTATCCCCGATTGCATCCGTTATGAGAGAGGCAAGACTTGGGTTTGCATCCAGGAGCCAGCGCCTTTGCGTAATGCCGTTCGTCTTATTGTTGAAGCGCTCAGGGAATATGGTGTTGAACTCAGGGAACATGCTCTTCTTCAAGAGCTCTGAGTGAAGCTCTGCAACTCCGTTGATGCTGTGGCTTCCGATAATCGAGAGGTTTGCCATCCTTATCATCTTGGGCTCGCTTTCCTCAATGATCGATACCTTTGCAATCTTGTCAGACTGCATCGGGAAGAAGGAGACAGCAGAGCTGAGGAACCTCTGGTTGATCTCATAGATAATCTGAAGATGCCTTGGCAGGAGGCTTTCAAGCATCGGAAGGGGCCACTTCTCAAGAGCCTCGGGCATGAGAGTGTGGTTTGTGTATCCCATGGTATTCACCGTGATATCCCACGCATCATCCCATCCAAGTCCTTCCTGGTCAATCAGGAGCCTCATCAGCTCAGGAATTGCAAGAGAGGGATGCGTGTCATTGAGCTGTATTGCAGTCTTGGAGGCAAAGTCCTTCCATGCAATATTATCCCTTTTGGCTCTCCTGAGTGCATCCTGAAGCGAGCATGAGACGAAGAAGTACTGCTGGCGGAGACGGAGCTCCTTGCCCATGTAGAGTGTGTCGTTAGGGTAGAGTACCTGGGAAATCGTCTCTGCCGTAATCTTGTTCCTTACAGCCTCCGTGTAGTCCCCGCTGTTGAATTCCTGGAACGAGAATCCCTCGGGGCTCATGGCGCTCCAGAGCCTTAATGTGTTTATCGTCTTTCCGCCGTATCCTACAATCGGAGTATCGTATGCCATCCCGTTTACCTGCTCACCAGGCTCCCATACGTAGATGTCCCTTCCGTTTTTTCTGAAGGATTTGACTTGTCCTCCGAAATACACGGGAAACACGAGGTCCCTTCTCATGATTTCCCAGGGATTTCCGTCCTTCAGCCAGTTATCAGGCCTCTCTGCCTGCCAGCCGTTTTTGATCTCCTGGTTGAATATTCCATAGTTATAGCGGATTCCATAGCCGTATGCGGGAATCTCAAGGGTCGCCATTGAGTCAAGGAAGCATGCAGCAAGGCGCCCGAGTCCTCCGTTTCCAAGCCCTGCATCGGGCTCCTGGTCTCTCAGGTCCTCCCATCTGTAGCCGAGGCTGCTCAGTGCTTCCTTTACAGCCTTCTCAAGGTTGAGGTTGATGACGTTGTTCGTCAGTGCCCTTCCCATGAGGAACTCAAGCGAGAGGTAGTATACTCTCTTGCTGTTCTTCTCTTTCTGCGTCTTTCTCGTCACATCCCACTGGTGTATGATCCTGTCCCTGATTGCCAGTGCGATTGCCTGGTAGCGTGCAGTGTTGTCCCTGTGATAGACATCGGAGTCGAATGTGTATTTGAGCTGTTCTGCGAAATCCTGTGCGATATCATTGACGCTTCTTCCATAGCGTGTCTTTGTTTCAGTGTTGGCCATTAATTTCTCCCTTATAAAGGAATATTAGGTTTTTTTCACAGCTAAATCCATATATTGCATTTAACTGCAAGAACCATGTTAACAAAAATAAAGGCTTTAAAACAGCTTGGAAAATGAATTTTGAGCGCTAATTTTCCAATTGCACCTTATCTATTGACAAAACAGAGATTTATTTGGTATCGT
This sequence comes from uncultured Spirochaetaceae bacterium, assembly GCA_964534915.1. Classification (GTDB taxonomy): domain Bacteria; phylum Spirochaetota; class Spirochaetia; order Sphaerochaetales; family Sphaerochaetaceae; genus Ornithospirochaeta. The sequence continues at coordinate 4,538 of CAZHQL010000133.1, forward strand.
AGCTTCTGCATGTTTTAAGAACATGGTTTTTGTCCATGGCTGGATATGTGATAATGACGCCCTTGTAGCTCAGTGGTAGAGCACCACCATGGTAAGGTGGGGGTCGCCGGTCCAATCCCGGCCGAGGGCTGAGACGAAAACAACGGTTCTGTACCGAGGAGTGAATATGGCAAGTTCAAAGAAGAAAGGACCTGTAGAGAAGATTGCTTTACAGTGCACGGAGTGCAAGCAGAAGAACTATACTACTGAGAAGAATCGCCGCAATAGGCCTAACAAGCTTGAGCTGATGAAGTATTGCCGGTTCGAGCAGAAGCACAATCTGCACAGG
>CAZHQL010000134.1:0-4825 GCA_964534915.1 uncultured Spirochaetaceae bacterium
AAGTCCTTTCCACTCCGCCTCTGCTCAGGGCCGGTTGAGAAAAAGAAGCAGGCCTGCCTCTACTATCACATCGGGCGCTGCAGTGCCCCGTGCATAAACAAGATAAGCAAGGAAGAGTATGCAAAGTACATAAAGGCTTGCGAGGATTTTCTTTCAGGGGACGATGCCGCTCTTATAAAGCAGGTTGAGAAGGAAATGTATGATGCCTCCAGGTGCATGGATTATGAGAGGGCAGCAGAAAAGAGGGACATACTGAGTGCACTCAAGGGCATGCAGGCAAATCAGATGGTTCAGGACTATCTGGATGTGGAGAGCAGGGACTATGTTGCAATAGAGATGAGGAGCTATTTAACGACAGTCTCGATAATGCAGTTCAGATCAGGAAGCCTTATCGGGAAGGCCCTTTACCGCTCTGAGAGCCTTGGGGATGAGACTGAGACGCTCTTTTCATTCATAGTGCAGTATTACTCTGACGGTGAGAGCCTTCCCGGGGAAATATACCTTTCGCATGAAATCGACACATCCTTGATTGAGCGCTATTTCAAGGAGAACTTCAGCCATGCAGTAAAGGTCCTCCTTCCGCGCGATGGAAAGCACTACAGGATACTGCGCCTGGCTAGTGAGAATGCAACAAGGGATATCGAGAAGCGCCTTAAGGAAACAGACAACACAGCAGCTCTTGAAGTGCTTCAGAAAGAGCTTTGCCTTGATAGAATCCCGCGCCACATAGAAGGCTTTGACATTGCACAGCTAGGCGGCAAGTACACAGTTGCATCTCTCATAGTATTTCGCGATGGAAATCCCTCGAGAAGTGAATACCGCCATTTCTCCATAAGGAGCCTGGAGGGGAAAATCGATGATTTTGAATCACTCAGGGAAGCCGTAAGCAGAAGATATACGCACCTATCATCGCAGGGCTCAGAACTTCCGGATCTGCTCCTCATTGACGGTGGAAAGGGGCAGGTTAATGCAGTTAAGGAAATCCTTGATGCTCTTGATATCACGAGGATCCCCATAATAGGGCTTGCAAAGGAGCATGAGACCCTTGTGCCCCCGGGCGATGGAAAGGATATAAGCCTTCCTTTGACAAATGAAGGCCTCAGGGTTTTGATAGCAGTGCGTGATGAATGCCACCGCTTTGCAACTTCCTTTAACCAGAGGATGCGGAGCAAGGAAGCATCCTTTTCGCTCCTTGAGTCCATTGAAGGGGTTGGAAAGACGAGAAGTGAGCGCGTTATGAAGACATTCGGATCTGTGGATGAGATTCTTAAGCTTACTCCAAAGGAGCTCAGCAAGGGAGCATCAATTCCTCTAAGCGTTGCTGAGAGAATCCTTCACAAGCTTAGTTTCTAGCGGGATATAGAGGCTTGCTGCTTTTTCTTCTCCTCCGTTTACGACTATTGAGTAAATAAGGTCCTTGAAATAGTCTTCTGCATCACCTGATGCTCTCTTTAGATCATTGTCTGCCTTAATAAGAGCAATTATTATTCTCTCTATCTCTTTTTCGCTGTAGTTCCTGAGTGCCAGGTTTATCCCCTCCCTTCTGCGGAAATTATAGCCCCTGGAGGAAAAGACTCCTGTGCTGATGCCATGTGCCTGGCTCTGTATCTCCTTTTCACTCAGTCCTTTCTTCCTGAGCTCTAATGCATTTTCTGCAACACGGAACTCGCTTGTAAGAGTAAGAAGGGTGCCAATGAGCCTTGCAGGATCATTAAGTGCTATGGAGCTGAGGATCATAAGGGATGACTCAAGATCCCTTTTTGCTATCGCTTTAAAGAGAGTATAGCCGTTCTCGCCCTTTTTTCTTGCGATTATGGATGCAACATCGTCTGAGTCTATGACTTTCTTCTCAGCACTCTTAGTCCTGTAATAGGAGCTTATAAGCTCAATAAGGCTCTTCATCTCAGCCTTGTTGTTCTCAACTGATGATAATATCTCTTCAATCGCATCATCGGTAACTGCGAAGGAAAAGGATCTGAATGTGGATTTTATCCATGCAATCTTGTCGCTCTCAAAGAGCTCATAGAATATTATCTTCTCAATCTTCTTCTCCTCTGCGGGAGTTAAGAATGACGTGCTCTCAAGGGATATCATGATAAGGCATACATCCTCTTCAGGATTCTTTATGTATTCCTTCAGGCCCTTTACTAAGGCTGACTCCTTCTTGACAAGCTCAAGGTGGTTGATGGTTACGATCCTGTAGGACGAGAAAAGGGAAGGCTGCCTGAGGGCCTGGAGGATAGTATCTGGAGAATCATCGGATGTGAAGAAATTCTCATCTTCTGCATCGGGGTATTTTTCAAATACTGATTTCCTTATCTCGTTTATCTTATCTTTCTTGTCTCCCTCCTCAGGGCCCAGGAGCAGGTATATATTACTCATAGTATCTCCTCGTGCTCATTAGAAGGCGTGCATGTATTATTACATTGCTCGCGCTTATCCTTCCAATAGTATCATTTTCAGGGATTAAATCATAAATGCCATCCCGCCTTATAAGCAGCCTCCGGATTAAGAGTTCATCGCTCTCCTCAAGCGAGCAGAGCACAATATCCCCGCTTGATGCCTCTCCTCCTTTTAGAAAGACTGCCTCATCCCCTGGAAGAAGTCCTATGTTCTTCATCTCATCCGTTGTGATGATTAAGCTGAAGCATTCCCCCAGAGAGGAGTATTTCTGAGCAATATATGTGCTTTTTTCTCCGTAATAGTCAGCTATCCTCTCGTTTATAAGATTCTTTCTGAGGCTCTCAGAGAGCATCAGAGAGCCGCTTTCACTCTTTTCGAGGTATCCTTTTGATATTATTGAGGATATGGATGAGAATGCAGATCTCTTGTTGATGCCCAAGGCCCTTGCCACCTCTGATATGCCGGGGATGCGCGAGGAAGCAGTGAACGTTCCTGTTATGTACTCAAGGATTTCCTTCTGTCTGTCAGTCAGTCTCTTCATCAGCTTCTCTCGAATTTGTTCTCAAAGATGGCCTCAATCACGCTTGCAGCTTCTTCTTCATCTTCCCCGTCGCAGATCAGCAAAAGCTTCGTTTCGTAGATTGCACCAAGCGTTATTACTCCCATGATGCTCTTTGCATTTATCCTCATATCCTCCTTTTCTATCTCAACTGAGCACTTGAAGAGGTTTGCAGTCTCTGCAATCAGCGCAGCAGGGCGTGCGTGGATTCCGGCTCTTGTCGGGACTGTTAAAGTTCTTTTTACCATCTTTTAATCCTTATCGGCCTGCGAGTAGAGCTTTCTTGCTGTCTGGCTTTCAATCCACTTGAGCACTGACTGATCGAACTGATCTGCCGAGTGGTAGCCAAGCTTCTTGAGCCTTTCGTTGCGCGCAGCAGTCTCAATTAACGATGCAACATTCCTTCCAACTCCGACAGGGAGCGTAAGCTTCGGAAGTGGGATTCCCATTATCTCTTCAACTTCTCCTTTTCCCAGGCGGTCATACTTCTTCTTCTCATCCCATTTTTCAAGGTGTATCAAGAGCTGAACCTGCTTTTTCTCCCTTATCGCGCCGACTCCGAAAAGGTCCTGAAGATTTATTATTCCAAGGCCCCGGATCTCCATATGGTGAGCAAGGTGAGGGTTTTCCCCTGTGCCGATTATATAGTTGTCTGAGATTCTTCTCAGCCTTACTGTGTCATCGCTTACCAGGCGGTGCCCTCTTTCAATGAGCTCAAGCGCTGCCTCGCTCTTTCCAATTCCGCTTTCTCCTGTTATGAGGATGCCGATTCCGAATACTTCTACTAAAACTGCATGCCTCGTCTCAGTCTCTGCAAAGACCTCATCGAGCATCTGGTATGCCTTCAGAGAGAATTCTCCGGACTCAAAAGGAGTAGTGAGGACTGCTGTCGCATGCTTTTCAGCAAGGTCTGTAAAGTGCTCTCCCGGCTTTGCTCCCCCCGTGAATATTATGCATGGCATGTTGTATTCAAAGAGCTTTTCTATGTTAATCCAGTCGTTATTCTTTTCCAGCATCGCAAGATATGACTGCTCTCCGCGGCCAAATAATTGGATGCTTTCCCACGAGAAATCAATAAAGTAACCGGCCAGGGCAAGCCCCGGACGTCCTATCTTGGCACTTGTGATTGCCCTGGAAAGGCCGCTTCTTCCTGCTATGCATTTAAGCTGCAGATGGTTGTGTTCCTTTAAATCAAGATCCAGCAGATCCAGAACTGTGAATTCACTCATAGAGTGAAGTATATCATAAATTGAAAAAGGTGAGCATAGATGAAGAAATATGCGAAAGCCTGCCTTCCGAAAATCCTGAATGAAGCGATGACAGACAGGGAAGGGGAGCTTGGGAAAATAAAACAGGGCCGTTTTTGCGGCCCGCAAAGGAAAGCATTGAAGCTAAATGCCCATTGTCTTTTCCTTTTCTTTCTTGGCAGCTGCCTGTATTTTATCAGCTATGAGTTCGATTCCCTCATATAGCTCGTAGCAATCCTGGCTGACTATTTTTTCCTTTTTCCAGGTAAAGTGCATTATTGCATCAATGTGGAAGCCTATGCCCTTGGTTTCCCTTCTGATTGAGATGTCAAGATCGTGCAGGTATTCAGCGGCAAAGGAGAGCTTTTTAAGCTTCTTGTCGATGAATTGTTTCGTTTCTTCACTTGGTACGTAGTTAATTCCTCTGATATTTACATTCATACACGCTCCTCCTTCTCTGTTGAAGTATATATCTATGAATTCAGTCTAGCATGCTCAAAAAGAGAATGGTAGCAAAAAGAAATTTTTCTTCACTCTGTTTGATTGTGCCGAGTCAGAAATAAAACTCCCCTCACTCATATCGCGAAGGGAGCAAGAATCAAAGTGAATTCTTAAA
>CAZHQL010000135.1:0-4812 GCA_964534915.1 uncultured Spirochaetaceae bacterium
TACATTCGAATATCACAAGGCGATGCCAACGTCCCTCCTTCTTGTCCCAGGAGGAGTGCTCAAGATCATGAACCCTCGTCCTCCTTGCGCCCAGGAATACCTTTTCCTGGCAGAAGCATTTCTCATCCTCATCCTTTCTTCTGTAAAGAGAAAGTATCTCAGAAGAAGGAGATGTCATGTGATTTTTGAAAATAGTGAAGAATCCTGCGTATTTGAGTGCCTCATCCATATTGAGAAAGGAGCTGATGTCAACCCGACAAAAGTGATAATTCACCGATTTATTATGCACTATACAAAAGGAATCCTCGTGCTTTCAATCTTTTGTCTTCAGCTGGAGCAGATTTAAGCGAAGAGTTGAAGATTAATGGTGTTAAAGCAACAGCACTGGAGCATGCTATCTCTTTGTATTTATGAGAATTCCTCTCAGAACCGATAAGCCCAGTGCAAATCCAGGCAGGATGGCCCTGTTTCTTTTTGTAAACAGGAGTCATAGTTCTTCTTTTGTGTTATATTCGGAGAGAGGAGAAATGTATGACAGTATTTTTCATCATACTTGCAATTGTATTTGTAATCGCAATATGGATTATCGGAGTATATAACGGCCTTGTTAAGGCAAGAAACAAAGCAGAGGAAGCTGAGAGCGGGGTAAATGTACACTTAAATAAGCGCTATGACCTTATTCCCAATCTTGTGGAGACCGTGAAGGGCTATGCAAAGCATGAGGAGAAGACTCTTGAGAGCGTGATTGAAGCAAGAAACAGATGCCTTGGCTCAACAGATACTGCATCCAGGGACAAGGCAGACAATGCACTCTCAGGGACTCTTAAGAATCTCTTTGCCCTTGCTGAGAGCTATCCGGAGCTCAAGGCCAATACGAATTTCCAGGATCTTCAGAAGAGCCTTGAAAAGATTGAGAGCGAGATTCTCAATGCCCGTAAATACTATAATGCCGTTGCAAGGTCCTTTAATGATAAGATGATGGTATTTCCTGCAAACCTCATTGCATCATCACTTGGCTTTAAGAAGCTTGCATATGTTGAAGTGACAGAAGAGAAGAAAGAGAACGTAAGGGTACAGTTTTGACCAAAGCCTTCCTTTTTCCTCTCCTGCTGGTTTTCTTGTCGTTTGTTCCCCTTCCTGCAAGAGAGAACTTCATCGTTGATGACTATCATGTATCTGTTGTAGTGCGCGAGGACAGCTCTGCAACATTCAACGAATACCTGTCCTTGAATTTCATAAGGCCGAGCCATGGCCTTATAAGGGACATACAGTACCGCTTCAGGACATCTCCCTTTACTACGGTAAGGGCATCTGTTTCGAATATAGCAGCAAATGTGGAGTCAAGTTTGAGCTATAGCGGAGACTATATCTCACTTCGCCTCGGAAGCGAGAGCGAGTATGTATCAGGGCCAGTGAATTACCGCATAAGGTATGACTATCTGTTAGAGGATTATGAGACAGAGGGATTCGATGAGTTCTATGTGAATTTGCTCTCAGCTGCATGGGACACGAGTGTTAAGAGCTTCTCATTCTCAGTAACATTTCCTCATCCCTTTGATCCTGACAAAGTTCACATAACATACGGCGAATACGGCTCCTCTGATGAGCTGTCATTCCTTCTTTCTGATGATGGCCTGACTGTCTATGGAAGCATCTTGGATTTAGAGCCTTTTGATGCCGTTACTATAAGGGCTGAATTTGAGGAAGGCTACTTTATCAGGGAAAGAAGAAAGGACTATGGCATTCTCTTTACTTCCCTTTATATCATCCTTGCCTCTGCTGTAATGATTTATGCCCTCTATTCATTCTATACGCTCGGGCGCGATGATGAGCTGATTATTCCTGTGCGCTTTACTCCGCCTGATGGAATGAGCAGCCTGGATGTCGGCTATATAACAGACGGGCATGTTACATTTGAAAAGGATATTCTCTCGATGTTCTTCTACTTTGCAGACAAGGGCTATATGAAGATAGAGGATAAAGGCTCGGACTGCTTCTGCTTTGTAAAGCTTAAGGATATTGAAGAGGAGAGGCCCGAGTATGAGAAGGACTTGTTCTCTCTTATATTCTCATCTTCTTCCTCTGTTGATACAAAAAGCCTTGCAAGAAGGAATTTCTCTGCTGCCTCGCGGACTAAGACTGCATCTGCAATTGAGCGCCATTATGAGAACAATAATCCTCTCTATGAGGAAAAGAGCTTGAAGAGAGCATCCTCTGTCAGGGCACTTGGAATGCTTTCAGTGATGGTCTTTGCACTTTTTCTTTCGATTGCATCAATAGGGGAAGCAACGCTCTTCCTTCTATTTCCTTCCCTTATTGCATTTGCCTTTCTCACAAGGATTGGAAGTGCATTCTTTGCAGAGCACGGAGGAAAGAGAACAGCTAAGGTCTTTAACTCTCTTCTGATTCTGATAATCCTTCTTGTGCTTTCCTTTATGGCATTCAGCGTGCTCTTCTTAATGAAAGGAAAGCTTTTTTCAGCTATAGCACTTTCTCTTTTAAATGCAATGGCTGTGTTTTTCACATCGTTCTTTTCATACGCTGTGAACAAGAGGAGTGCCTTTTCAGATAAGGCTCTTACAGAGATTCTTGGCTATAAGGAATTTTTGGAGACTGTTGAGATGGACCAGTTAAGGGCCCTCATTGAAGAAGACCCTGAGTTCTACTACCATAACCTGAGCTATGCTATAGCACTCGGCCTTGAAGAAAAGTACAGCAAGAAGTTCTCATCCCTCTCTGTTGAGATGCCTTCGTGGTACTCTTCTCCTGAGAGTTTCTCATCAATAATGCTCTGGAGCATGTTCCACAGAAACTGGATGAGGGGATACACAAATGCTCATAGCGCCATGAGGCCGCCTCAGAGTGGCTTCAGGGGAGGAGGGCCAAGGAGCGGACCAGGCTCTTCAGGCTTCTCCGGGCGAGGATTCTCTGGCGGAGGAGGAAGAAGCTGGTGAACACTAATTTAATCGCAACGCTCTGTTCATATCTCTATATATTCATCGTGATAGGCATTGCATTCGTCCTTTACCGCTATACAAGAGCGGGAAGTGAGGGAGTCAGGAAATTCATACACATATTTGTTTCCCTCTGGGTCATAATCCTTGTGAATATGTATGACAGCCTTCTATGGGCCCTGGCTGGCCCCGTTTCCTTTATTGTGGCAAACACGCTCTTTGTGTTCTCAGGCCTGTCAGCACACCTTGGAATGGGAGAGCGCAAGAGGGATAACGGCCTTATATACTACCCGATATCAGTAGCTGTTCTGGTAATTGCGCTCTATACGGGCCTGACGGAGGCCCGCATAGTACTTGCTTCTGTTCTGATCATGGGCTTCGGGGACGGCCTTGCTGCATTAATCGGAAGCGCAGCAGGAAAGCATACATATCACTTTACAGGAGGAAAGAAGAGCCTTGAGGGAAGCTTTACGATGTTCGCCGTTTCCCTTACGATCCTTTTCCTGCTCTATCCTGAAGGGCCATGGTATTATTCTCTGGCAGCTGCATTGATTGCAACTCTTTCAGAGTCACTATCCCCGCTTGGCTTTGATAACCTTACAGTTCCGCTTCTCACAGCATTCTCACTGGGGGTCATGCATGGCATATATTGACTCGTATTTCTTCTCTTTTCCTCTCTTTTTGCGTCTTTTGATTATTGCAGCCCTGATGCTTCTGACAGCACTTATTTCCATCAGGCATAAGCTGCTTTCCTTAAGCGGGGTAATTGCAGCAGTCGTGGTCGGAACTCTTGTGACATATATTGCTGGCCTCTCAGGCCTGGTTATATTATTGTTCTTCTTTTTATCTTCTGCTGTCATCAGTCATGTTGTTCCTGATACAGCTCGCATGAAGACTCAGAAGAAAGGGTCTCTTCGCGATGGCATGCAGGTCTTTGCAAACGGCTTTCCATGCCTTGTTGCGCTCTTTCTCTATCGCTTTACTCCTTATGAAACTGTATCTCTTATAATGTTTTCTTCCGCCGTTGCAGAGGCTGTTGCAGACACGTGGGCAGGCGAGATAGGAACGCTGAGCAAGCATGATCCTGTCTCGATAATCACATTCACGCGCACTCCGAAGGGCATCAGCGGCGGGGTAAGCCTCCTTGGGACCGCAGCATCTCTTCTGGGAGCCTTTTTAGTTGCACTCCTTGCTGTCGGATGCTATATCCTTCCTCTTCTTTCAATTGCGATAATCACGATATCCGGAGCGCTCGGCGCCCTCTTTGATTCATTGCTCGGGGCAACAGTGCAGGTTCATTACAGGGAAGAGGACGGCTCATTGAGCGAGCACAGGGAAAGAAACGGAAAGAAAAACGAGCGCGCACGCGGCATTCCCTTTATAGATAACGATGCTGTTAACCTCCTATCAGGGCTTTTTGCCCTTCTTATCTCGTTCTTTCTTTCATTATTTATCGGGAGTAACTTTTAAACTTTAATATTCTATGCTGATGCCCATGAGATTACATGGGCTCCGGCGCTTAAGCATCACAAAGCCATCAGCTTCGCTCCGCAGCCACCTGGGAAACGTGCCCTTTTGAAGGCCCTTTTCCTGAGCGAATTTACATATTGACATGCGCCTTGTCTGATTGATTTCCTTGAACTGCCTGATAAGCTCTAAGCTGTACTCTTCGTCATACTTCATAAGGCCTCCTGTTTCAGATACCTTATGGCATTTCCTTTGTAAGGGAATTGGCATTGGGGCTTAATTACCGCTTACGAAATAGTATAGTCGATTCATCCCGGATTAATCATGTTCGTTGCGTTAAACAGATAAGTTGAATTAAAAATGCGGATAGGTGATAAAATAGTTTAGCAAT
>CAZHQL010000136.1:0-4812 GCA_964534915.1 uncultured Spirochaetaceae bacterium
GAGTCCTGTTAGAAACCTGGACTACGATGGTCTTGTCCATCTTGTCGCTGACTACAAGACCCTGCATTACTTTCTTTCTTGCCTGTATCATTTCCTGTCCTCTCTTACCTGGCCTTCTCGATTCCGATGTCCACTGCGTGGATTCTCGTATTCAAGCGGGCAATGTCTCTCTTTGTGGTCCTGAGTGAGACCGGATTGTCCAAGTGGCTGAGCACTTTCTGCATCCTGAGGTTCACCAGTTCCTTTCTCAGCTTGTCTCTTTCTGCTACAAGCTCCTTGTAGCTGAGATCCTTATAAGATTTCTTCATTTCTTCTACTCCATCTGTGAGCGGACGATGAATTTAGTCTTGATAGGGAGCTTGGAAGCTGCGAGCTCAAGAGCCTCGCGAGCGAGATTCTCTTCTACTCCACCCATCTCGAACATGATTGCACCAGTCTTTACTACTGCAACCCATCCCTCCGGATTTCCTTTACCATTACCCTGCCTTGTTTCTGCAGGCTTCTTCGTATATGGCATATCCGGGAAGATGCGGATCCAGACCTTACCGCCACGCTTTACGTGTCTCGTCATGGCGACACGGGCTGCCTCTATCTGGCGGTTTGTAATCCACTTTGGCTCAAGAGCCATGAGGCCATACTCACCGAAAGCAAGGCTGTTGCCCTTATGTGCTACTGCATCGCGATTTCCGCGCTGCTTCTTTCTGTATTTGATTCTCTTAGGACTAAGCATCTCTTAACTCCTTGCCTCTGATTCAGTCTTCTTCTTGACGAGGGTTCCGACTGTCTCATCTTCAGCCTTTGCGCGGTTAAAGATCTCTCCATTGAACACCCAGACCTTGATGCCGATTGTACCGAAGGTGGTATTGGCTGTTGCAATGCCGTAGTCGATATCAGAGCGCAGTGTATGCAGAGGAACACGTCCCTCCTTCATCCACTCAGTACGCGCAATCTCAGCACCGCCGAGGCGTCCTGAACACATGACCTTGACGCCCTGAGCCCCGCCTGCCATTGCCTTGGAAACTGCATTCTTCATGGCACGGCGGAAAGCGCCTCTGGCCTCAAGAGTGCGGGCAAGGTTCTGTGCGATGAGCTGAGCATTGGTCTCGCTCTTCTTGATCTCCTTGATCTTGATCTGGAGGTTCCTCTCCGTAAGCTTCTGCAGCTTCTGAGCAAGCTTCTCAACCGTAGCACCCTTTGCCCCGATGATGACACCCGGGCGGGCTGTTGAGATAACGAGCGTCACGCGCTGCGGCTTGCGGATAATCTCTACATCTGCAATCTCTGCATTCTGTACCTCAGGGCATGCCAGGAGCGCCTTTCTGAGAACCAGGTCCTCATGGAGGGTATCAGCATACTCCTTGCGGTCCACATACCACTTTGACTTCCATGTCTTGTTTATACCAAGCCTAAGTCCGATTGGATTAACTTTCTGGCCCATTACTCACCTACCTTCTCATCTACGATGACCGTTATGTGGCTCATCCTCTTAAGGAGAATGTCACGCCTTCCATGGGAGCGTGGCCATATCCTCTTCAGCCTTGGACCCTCATCGACATAGATTGCCGATACATAGAGTGAATCCTCATCGAGTCTCCTGTTCTGATTGAGCGCATTGGCTCCTGCAGACTTAAGGACCTTGGCAATAAGACGTGCACCCTTCTGTGGCATTGCAGCCAGGATAGCCTCTGCCTGAGGATAGCCCTTGCCCCTGATCAGATCAGCGACCGGGCGTACCTTAGAAGGTGAAACCATTAAATACTTGGCAACTGCTTTATAACCTTTAGTTTCCATATTACACCTACTTATTTACCCTTCTTGTCAGATGCATGACCGCGGAAGATACGGGTAGGAGCAAACTCACCGAGCTTATGTCCTACAAGGTTTTCAGTAACATATACTGGAATCCAGGTCTTGCCATTGTAAACGGAGATGGTATGTCCGACCATCTCAGGGATGATTGTAGAACTACGTGAGTAGGTTTTAATCATCTGCTTCTGACCAGTTTTGTTTGATTCTGAAATCCTCTTTTCGAGCTTTGCATCGACAAAAGGACCTTTCTTAATTGACCTTGACACTTTCTACTCCTACTTGCGCTTCTTAACGATAAACTTATTGGAAGGATTCTTCTTGCTGCGTGTCTTGGCACCCTTGGTCGGCTTACCCCATGGAGTAACCGGATGACGACCTGCAGAAGTCTTGCCTTCACCACCACCATGCGGATGGTCTACCGGGTTCATTACGACACCTCTTACCTTAGGCCTTCTTCCCAAATGCCTTGAGGCACCGGCCTTGCCAAGGGAGATGTTCATATGGTCCTCGTTTCCAAGCTCGCCAATGGTGGCATAGCACTCTGCGAATACCATTCTCATCTCGCCTGAAGGAAGACGAAGCGTTACGTAATCTCCTTCCTTAGCTATGATTGTTGCGCCTAAACCTGCCGCCCTGACAAGCTGTCCACCGCGTCCAAGGGTGAGTTCGACATTGTGCACGGTAAGACCGAGGGGAATGTTCTTGAGTGGAAGAGCGTTTCCGACAGCAAGAGGAGCATTTGGTCCGCTGAGGATCTCTGTTCCGACTGTCAGGCCTCTGGGGGCAAGGATATAGCGCTTCTCGCCGTCCTTATAGAAGACAAGTGCGATATTAGCGGACCTGTTAGGATCGTATTCAATGGTCTTAACAGTTCCGGGAACTCCATACTTGTCCCTCTTGAAGTCGATGATTCTGTAAGCTCTCTTATGTCCACCTCCACGGCGGCGTACGCTGATGCGGCCGAATGTATCACGTCCAGCCTTGCGTGGCAGCTTGATCGTCAGGGATTTCTCAGGCTTGTCCTGAGTAATCTCGGAGCGGACTAAGATTGTTCTCTGGCGGAGGCCAGGAGTATTTGGTTTATATGATTTAAGTGCCATTTCTCTCCTCCTCCATTAACCTTCTATGACAGCGATGCTCTCGCCGTTAGATACAGTGACAATAGCCTTCTTCCAGGATGAGGTATAGCCCTTGATGGCGCCACCCTTTCCCCTTGAATACTTTGGCTTACCCTTTACATTCATCACGTTGCATGAAATGCAGTTAACACCGAAAAGCTCCTTACAAGCCTTCATGATCTCAAACTTGTTGGCCTTCGGGTCTACACGGAATGTGTACTTCCTGCACTCATTTTCACGTGCGATGTTCGATTTCTCGCTTAAGATTGGTTCAATAATTACCTGATCTGCTCTCATCTTTTACCCCTTAGTTCTCACCATAGAAATCATTAAGGTTGGTGCAAGCGCCTTCAAGGATGAGAATCTTCCTTCCGTAAAGGAGTTCCTTTGCAGAGAGCTTGTCATAGCATAGTACGTGAAGGTAAGGAATATTCCTTGCAGCACGGCGAAGCATGACATCATCATCCTTCATAATGATAACGGTGCGCTGATCTTCAGTGTTGAAAGCCTTCATAATGCGGGCAAGATCCCTGGTCTTACCACTCTCGCTTGTAAAGTCCTCGATGACCTGGAGCCTTCCATCCTCAACGCTCATTGAGAGCAGGCTCTTCATAGCAAGGCGCTTTACCTTCTTTGGCAGGTGGTAGCTATAATCCCTTGGCTTAGGTCCAAAGATTGTTCCGCCGCCAACGGAGACAGGGGACTTCTTATCACCCCTTCTTGCATTACCAGTTCCCTTCTGCTTATAAGGCTTGGTATTGCTGTAATTGACCTCAGCACGGGTCTTCGTGCAAGCAGTTCCAACCCTTCTGTTGGCTGCTTCATTTCTTATTGCATGGTAGATTGCACCGGTTGATACCTCAATGCCGAATACATTCTCGCTGAGGTTAACCGTGCGGATCTCCTGACCTGTAGTAGAAAAAACCTTCTGTTCCATATCCTAACTCCACTACTTCTTAATCGCTTTCTTTACGATCACAGTGCTCTGAGTTGGGCCTGGAATAGCGCCCTTTACCATGAGAACCTGCATCTCGCTGTCAACAGCGACGACTCTGAGGTTCTGAACGGTAACCCTCTCGTCACCCATATGGCCAGCCATCCTGTGGCCCTTGAATGTGTGAGCAGGAGTGGTGCTCATAGCTGTACCACCAAGATCCCTGTGGAACTTGGAACCGTGAGTTGCCCTGCCGCCGCCAAAGCCATAGCGCTTCATGCCGCCCTGGAAACCCTTTCCCTTGCTTGTTCCCGTTACGTCTACGAACATAACGTCCTTGAAAAGGTCCACACCGAGCTTGTCCCCTGCTTTGGTCTCCTGGTCGAAGTTTCTCATCTCCATAACGACGGCCTTTGGATCACAGATATCCTTGAACTGGCCCGCATATGGTTTCGTGATCTGACTTTTCTTCTTGTCGCCCGTTGCTAAAACTGCAGCTGAATAACCATTCTTCTCTTCAGTTCTATTTGCAATGACAACATTATCTTCAATTTTAATTACAGTCACAGGAATAAGTCTGCCATTAGAGTCAAACACCTGTGTCATTCCAACTTTTTTGCCGATAAGCCCTAACATCTCTTACCTCAACTTTACTGTCTGATTTCTACGTCCACACCGGCTGGAAGTTCAAGCTTCATAAGGGCTTCCACAACCTTCTGAGTTGGGTCCAATATGTCAATTAACCTCTTGTGTGTTCTCATCTCGAACTGCTCGCGACTCTTCTTATTAACGTGAGGTGATCTCAAGACAGTATATTTATTGATACGAGTCGGAAGTGGTACGGGACCAGAAACCTTTGCCCCTGCCTTAACAACAGTCTGAACTATCGCTTTTGAGCTCTGCTCTACCAATTCTGTTTCGAAACCTGTTAACTTGACTCGAATTCTCTCG
>CAZHQL010000137.1:0-4787 GCA_964534915.1 uncultured Spirochaetaceae bacterium
CAGATGGAGCTTCAGTTCGGAGCAACGTTCGGCGGCACTCTCGATGAGTTTCCGATCTCAGGCTTCCTCTCCTGGTCGGACAATAACCTCCTGGGAACTGCAAGGGAGCTCTCAATCAGTACGACGCTCAGCCCTACAACGCAGTCCCTTACAATAGGTCTCAGCGACAGCTGGGTGGGCTCTCACAGATGGTCCAATGGAGTTTCGTTCACTGTTGAGCATCAGGACAGGGATGATATCCTTCAGAGGGGAACAGGATCTGCGTATTACGACGGATGGGACCGCTACAACCAGACATACCCGTTTGGATATCCATCAGCAGATGAATGGTATGCATCCGACATGGACTACCCGAGCCAGGCATATTTAATGGAATATGAGTTCTGGCGCATAGCTGCAGGATACAACACAGGATACACATTCTCTTTTGATGCAGGCAGGCTTACAGTAGGAGCAGCTATCTCAGCAGGAATAAACCGTGCATACTATGATGAGACAAAATATGACCCGTATGAGCAGATCATCACAAGGTACCATGAAGGGTGGAAATGGTCTAACAGGCTAACCCTTCCCTCTCATGGGATGGAAGGGATTTAATCCGCAACACTACAAAAGGCTATGTAGTAAGTGCATCATTTACATACGCAGGAGGCATCCTCGGAGGGCTTTCCAACTACAACAAGCTCTCTGTGAGCACAAGTGCATACCACTCGCTTTTGCATAATGTGGATGAGGATGGAAGAGAGAGGCATTTGGTGCTCTCAGGAACCATGAGCGTTGGCTTTATGTTCAAGCAGTGGTGGGATAATGATGGCTACTGCTCTTATGATGATCATGGCACCGGCTGGACCTGGCATGAGGCTGCAGAGGGCGCTACTGCTTATGAGATGTTCTATATCGATGGCATGAACATCGCTCGTGGCTTTGATGCAGAGACGCACCTTTCGTTCCTCTGGAACAACCAGATAGAGCTGAGCTACCCGATTGTGCTCGATATTCTGAACGTTGAGGTCTTTGGCAGTGCAACAGCGGCAGTAAACACTCTTGAAGACCTTAAGTGGAACCAGCTTGAATGGTATTTTGCCTTTGGCGCCGGTGTTCGCTTAAGCATTCCGGGCTTCCCGCTTGGACTATACCTTGTGCAGAATGCAACGATTAAAGACGGTACTGCCAGCTGGGTAACTGATGGAAATATCGGCTCCTTGAACCTCGTGCTGGCCATCTCAACCAGCTTATATTAGGATATGGCAAAAGATAATGATAACCTGACCCCGATGATGAGGCAGTACATTGAGATCAAGAAGGAGCACCAGGACAAGGTGCTCTTCTTCCGCCTGGGAGATTTCTATGAGATGTTCCAGGAGGATGCAATAGAGGTCTCCAGGCTGTTGAATCTGACGCTCACTCATAGAGGAAATGTTCCGATGTGCGGCATTCCATACCATGCTGCAAGGAACTATATAGCGCGCCTTTTAGAGGAAGGGAAGAAGATTGCAATCTGCGAGCAGATAGCACTTTCTGATAAGGGCCTTGCAGAGCGGCGCGTTGTGCAGGTCTATTCACCTGCCACAGTTGTAGAGGATGAGTATTTAGATTCCTTCTCATCCTCTTATATACTCTCGATACACCTTGAGAAGAAGGAATTCTGCATCTCCTATGCTGATATCACAAGCGGCAATTTCTATATAAGGAAAGTTCCTCGTGATAAGGACCTCTCATCATTTAACGATGCCTTATATACTGTGATGCCAAAGGAGATACTGATCCTTGATGACCTCTATTTCTCTGATAAGCAGCTAAGGAGAAGTCTTGATGAGTACTCATCTGCAATAGTTACAAAGCTCCCTCTGTGGTACTACTCAGCAAAGAGCGCGAAAAAGGGCCTTGAGAAGCAGTTTGGCTCAGAGTGCCTCAAAGACTTCAGGCTCTCTGAGAAGGATCCGATGCTCCTTTCTGTCTCTGCATTGCTTTTATATCTTGATGAGATGGTAAAGTCCGACCTTCCCCAGCTCAGGAGCATCGAGTGGATAAGCGATAAGAAATACCTTTATATGAATGCTGCTACCATACGATCTTTAGAGCTTGTTGAGAGCATGAGGGAGAAAAAGAGCGAGTATACGCTCTTTAAAGCAATAAACTGCACTGTTACATCAAGCGGCGCAAGGCTTTTAAAAGAAGAAATCCTTAATCCTCTGTCAGATGTCAGTGAGATAAACTCCCGCTTAGACTGGGTAGAGCATTTCTACAGAAGGAGAGCAGAGACTGAGGATGTCAGGAAAAAGCTTTCTCTTGTAAGTGACCTGGAGCGCCTTTCATCGCGCATGAGCCTCCTAAAGAGTCTTCCGCGTGATTTTGCAGCCCTTGCAGAGAGCCTTGATATCATGTTTCATCTCTTTACAGAGCATGAGGAATACCTCTCTCTTGTTCATGGTGATGACGATATAGACTTTCCGTCCATTATTGAGTTTTCTGAGAAGATAAAGAGTGCTATAAACCCTGAGTGCACTAATTTAAGCAACGAAGGAACCATTATCCTTTCCGGCTTTGATGATGAGCTTGATGAGCTTCGCAAGATCATCACAGGAAGCTCAGCCCTTCTTGATCAGTATATTGAAAGGGAAAAGGATAAATCCGGCATCACTATTTTAAAGGCAGGGGAGAACAGGATCATAGGGCACTATCTGGAAGTTCCGAAAGGCCAGCTTGAAAAGGTGCCTCCATATTTTATCCGCAAGCAGACACTTGTTGGAGGCGAGCGCTTTACAACTGATGAGCTCTTAAGGATTGAAGAAAAAATAACATCTGCAAGCGAGAGAGCCGCGCTGCGCGAAAAGGAAATCTATAAGGGCTTTCTATCACTTGGTGCATCCTTTGCTTTCTCTGTTGAGAGAATCGGAAGGCTGCTTAGCCGCCTTGACTTCTATTCATCGCTTGCACACCTTGCTCTTGAGATGAATTATGTGCGTCCTGTAGTAAGCACTCAATCCCAGATGATTATTAAGGGCGGGCGCCATCCAGTAGTGGAACGCTACATGGGAAAGAATGAGTTCATAGAGAATGACTTTACATCCCTTAACGGGCGCTTTGCACTCATAACGGGGCCCAATATGGCCGGAAAGAGCACGTATTTAAGGCAGATTGCCTTGATTTCCATCCTTGCTCATATTGGCTCCTTCGTTCCTGCAAAAAGCGCAGAGATTCCGCTTTTAGACAAGCTCTTCTGCCGCGTAGGCGCGCAGGATAATCTTGCAAAGGGAGAGTCCACATTCCTGGTGGAAATGAGCGAGGCAAGCCAGATACTTCGCTCAGCAACAGAGAACAGCCTTGTTATAATGGATGAGATCGGGCGCGGCACGAGCACAGAGGACGGCATGAGCATAGCCTATGCGATAATCGAATACTTGAAGGAGCTTTCCGCGATTACGCTTTTCTCAACGCATTACCATGAGCTGACGCATTTTGATACTTACCAGATGCAGCTCATTACGCTCGAAGTTGAAGAGAACAAGAATGACATAGTGTTCTTGAGAAAGGCTGTAAACGGAGTTGCGACAAGCAGCTACGGCATTCATGTTGCAAGGCTTGCAGGACTTCCTAAGAGCGTTCTTAAAAGCGCTCTCAAGTTCCAGAAGACACATTTTGCTGACTATGACATGAAAGGCAGGGATGGAGACCTTTTCATCGCTAGCGATGTCTCATTCTCAGAGGATGATGGGATATCAGATGAGATACGCTCTTTTGATTTAAATAACTCAACTCCCGTGGATGCTTTCAATTTCCTCTTGGAGCTGAAAAAGAAGCTTGACACATAATGGGATTATCACTAAACTACACGTAGTTTCATTAAAGCGATTTAAGGGACCAGATGGGTCCCTTTATTAATGATGGAGGAATATGCTTACAGATAACGCTTTTTCAAGCGTATTGTTTTTAGACTTATCTGCACTGATTGAGCCCATGGGCTACAGCCTTGTTGAAGCAACAAGGACGGACCATAAGGGCTCTGTGAGCCTTCGCATGCTCTGCTACAAGAGCGAGGGAATCACAACAGATGACCTTGAAAAAATTTACAACGTTGTATATCCGCGCTACCAGGTGCTCTTCAGCAGGGATCTGAATCTGGAAGTCTCATCCCCTGGAATTGACAGGAACATAAAGGATACAGGGGAGTTCAAGGTATTTGCAGGAAAGAATGTAAGAGTATATTCACTAAGCAGGTCCTCATATATTAATGGAAAGATCAGGAACTCTGATGATACCTCTCTCACTCTCTCGCCTTATCTGATTGCTGATACTGATGAGATGGGAGATGAGATCAGTATTGATTATAGTGATATCTCAAAAGCAAAATTGGATTATTTTACGGAGGCCGGGGAAAAATGAGCTTAGATCTGACAAGCGAAATCAATGCGATGATAGCTGACAGGAACATGGGTGAGGAACAGGTAATCTCTCTTATTCAGGATATGATAAAGAGCGCTTATAAGAAGAAGTATGGAACTGATGAGAACTGTCAGATTGAATTTGATGATACGATGAGGAAGATGAGCGTCTTCCAGATAAGAAAGGTCGTCAAGGAAGAAGACTGGTACTCTGAGTACACAGAGATTCCTGTTGAGGATGCAATCGAGATGACAAGTATCGAGGACATCCAGGAAGGGGATGAGGTAAAGATACTCCTTGACCCGAGGAATTTCGAGTCAGCTTCCGTCCAGTCAGCCAAGCAGAGGGGCCAGCAGATTGTAAAGGAATACTTCAATGACAAGCTCTATGCTGATAATAAGAGA
>CAZHQL010000138.1:0-4765 GCA_964534915.1 uncultured Spirochaetaceae bacterium
AGGGCTGTCACTTCAGAGAGCAACAGCCCGATAGCTTCATAAGTATAGAGGATTAAGATTCCGCTGCGGCCTTTTTGTTAGCATCATAGATATCAAGGATTGTCCTGATATCATACTCATAACCCAGGTATTTGAAAGTTCCGGAAATAGTGCCGAGCTGTGAGACGCCTAATCCGCTGGCAGTGAAAGTACCTTTAAAATCATCATTTTTAACATCAATATCTGTAAGCGTTACAGCACCATTACTATTGCTTAGCGCCAGGCTCTCAGCAGTGACGGTATAGCCGCTAACATTGAAAGATTCTTCCGAAGGGGATCCTGTAAATGTGACAGTAAGATTGCCGGTTGCTTTATTGGCATCATCATACAAATAAGACTCAAGAATGAGAGTCCCTTTTATCTCTGTCGTAGTTTCGCAAAAGGGAAATCCCTCTATATTGGTGATAGTAAGGCCATTGTCCGATGAGTAAATTTCAAAACTACGGTCATCATTCCAAGCTGTTTGGAAATCCGTAAATACATTACTTGATTCTGATCCAATCCAGAAAATATAATCTGTGAGGACCGCTG
This sequence comes from uncultured Spirochaetaceae bacterium, assembly GCA_964534915.1. GTDB lineage: Bacteria > Spirochaetota > Spirochaetia > Sphaerochaetales > Sphaerochaetaceae > Ornithospirochaeta. The sequence continues at coordinate 571 of CAZHQL010000138.1, forward strand.
CAACTTCCTCATTGGTAAGCGGCTCAGCGCTATCATCGCATGATACGAAAGCAAACAACATCATAACTGAGAGCAACGCTATAAGAAGTTTTTTAACCATACTTTCCTCCTAAACCTCCATAGATGCTCCCATGGTACCCCACGGGGGGGGGGGCTTGTCAAATATTTTTCAGAGTGTCCGATTTTAACATGCAAAATTAAACATATGTATAGAAATGAAGTGTTCTAAGGCCTGAAGAAGAGGCCTTTAATGTCAAAATAGTAGATTACAATCATTATAAGAAGGGAGAAAATCAGGCCTGTTACTTCAAGAGAGAGGTATGTTCTTGCCTTAAGCTCCTTACCTCTTATTATCTCAGCAAGAGTTATCAGAATCCTGCCTCCATCAAGGATGGGGATTGGAAGAATGTTTCCAATGCAAAGGCCTATTGAGACTATTGCAAGAAGATACAATAAAGTGCGGATGCCAGAGCTCTTTGAGACGCTGAATGCTTCAGTTGAAATATCTGAAATACTGACTGCACTCTGTATTGGCCCTGCTATCAGGGATTGAGCATCAGTTATGTTCAGTGTTATTAATGCGCCTATTGCCTTTGCAGTCCTTGATATGAGCTCATTTGTCTCCTTGAATGCATAGCCAGGTGAATCCTTCAGCTCTGCATCGCTTTCTACTTTAACATCAGAGAACCATGAGAAGGGAAAAGGGGATGAGGATGAGTATTCAAATATTTTTCCATCACGCTCAATAAGGAGCGTATACTCATCGCTTTTCTCTGCGCTGTAGAAGTCGAGCGTAGAATAGACATCTTTTCCGTTTATGCTTATTATCCTGTCTCCAGGGAAAAGAGCCTTATCGCGGGATGAGCCAATTACAGCTTCCTGGTAGAGCGTTATTCCATATCTGTATGAGCCATTGTAGAAATCTGGCGTGATAGTGATATCAAGAATGTTGTTATCACGCTCTATGGTAAGATTCATGCTCTCGCTTTTTTCCCTGAGAATCTTTTCAAGCATCTGGTAGTCATCAATCTTCCTTCCATCAGCTGCAAGGACAAGGTCCCCCTTTCTTATTTCACTCTGCTCAAGGCCTGCATTAAAAAGGCTTTCATACTCAGAAACCGGAGCAATGTATGCTTTGTTGCTTACACGCTCTACAGGGATTATGGAAGAAATGAGCAATAGAATGAATGCTAAGATGTAATTACTAAGGGGCCCTGCAAGGAATATCATAATCCTTTGAAATGGAGGTGCGGCAAAATAAGAGCCGCTTTCTTTTAAAATAATGCTTTCACTCTTATCGCGAAGGGCTTTTTCAATGTCAGCCGATCCCTTCATCCTGCAGTAGCCGCCAAAAGGAAAAAGAGAGATTCTGAATTCTGTGTCCTTCTTTCTTTTTGAGAGCACCTTTGGCCCTATGCCGAATGAGAGGACATCAACATCTACTTTAAAAAGGCGCGCAGCAACATAATGAGAAAGTTCGTGAAGAAATACTATTAAGCCGATGAGTATTAAACCTGTTATGAGCTTAAGGGTAGTTATAAACATTTCTCTATATAGTTCCTTGCCTCTTTCTCTGCCCTTGAAATGGATAGAAGAGCATCTTCTGAGCATGTGATCTTTTCTGAGTAATCCCTATCCATTACATGTCTTACAACAGAGGCAATGTCAATAAAGCTTATTCTCCCGGAAATGAATGCATTAACAGCAACCTCATCAGAGATATTGAATGCAATAGGGTATGCATTCTTCTCTTTTAGCGCTCTGTATGCAAGAGAGAGAAGGGGGAAGCGCGTTTCATCCCACTTTTCAAAAGTGAGTGTAAGGGATTTAAAGTCCAAAGGCCGTACGATATCATTTAATTCAATCTTTCCGCCTGCAATGGCCCTTATAATAGGAAGTGCCATGTCTGGCATGCTCATCTCAGCGTATATGGCTCCGCTATATGTTTTAATGAGGCTGTGAACAACGCTCTGGCGGTGAATGGTAACGTCAATCTCATCTGCATTGAAGTTGAAGAGGTATCCTGCCTCAATTACTTCAAGGCCCTTGTTTGCAAGCGTTGCACTGTCAATCGTTATCTTCTTTCCCATCTTCCATGTAGGGTGGGAAAGTGCCTGATCAAGTGTAACAGTGCTTAAGTCTTTCCTCTCAGCAAAGGGGCCTCCGGATGCTGTAATAATAAGGCGCTGAACGTTTTTTCTGCCATGTGCGTTAATGAGTGAGTATATGGCACTGTGCTCACTGTCAACAGGGATAATCCTCACATTCTTTTCTTCTGCCTTTTTAAAGATGTACTCCCCGCCAAGTACTACTGTCTCCTTGTTCGCAAGAGCTATGTCAAAGCCAAGATCAATGAGCATGTCCGAGTATATTAGGCCATCGGAGCCGCTTATGCCATTAAGCGCAATATCTGCATCGATTGATGAGAGGAATGCTTTAATCTCACTGATGCTCTTGTTCTCTGTAAGAATGCAGGGGCATTTAAAATAAGAGGCATCTCTTTCAATGCTCTCAGAGCTTTTTGCAACAAGCGCCTTTACTTCAAAGGGAAGCTTCTTTTCCCTGATTGTTCTTATAGCTGTCTGTCCGATGGAGCCTGTTGCGCCCAGGATTATTACTTTCCTCATATCTTTTCAATCAATAAAAGTATTATTGAGAAGGGAACAGCACCAAGTAAAAGGCTGTCAAGGCAGTCAAGAATTCCACCGCGCCCTGGCATGATAGTCCCGGAGTCCTTAACATCAGCACTTCTCTTGAAGGCTGACTCAACAAGGTCTCCTAGTGCTCCAAAGAGCGCTGTGAGCGCGCCAAGTGCAGCCCCTGTTAGAGAAGAGAATGTGAATACAGAGGGAAAGATAAGAGAAGCAGCTGCGCCTGCAAGCGCTGGCACCAGGATTCCTCCTATGAAGCCTGCAATGCTCTTTTTAGGAGAGACCTTCACAATGCCCCTGTTATTCTTTCCAAATGCCATTCCTATAAAGTATGCAAATGAGTCTTCTCCGAACACGAATGCAAAGAAGAGCATTATGTGAGCAGTGGGATTTGGAAAGAAGAATATATTTACCATGAATACAGAGAGAAGGGCAGGGTATGTAAAAACGATAATGCTCCTGCCAAGAGTATTTATAGTCTCATTAAAATCATCGCGTGCGCCCCTGAAGACTTCCACGGAAAATGAGAGTGTCACAAGGAGTATATACAAAAAGAAAGTGTACTCGCTTTTGCTTCCGAATAATTTCTCAACATAAGAGACTATCGTCAAAAGCGGCGCAAGGTACGCCAGGCTAAGGAGCCTTCCCTTGCTCTTTACGATCCTTGCCATCTCATCGGTTCCTAAGCTTACTGCAAGAACAAGAATTATAAAAAGGAGCGGAAGATGATGGGAGGGAAATAAAAATGCTGCTGCGATAAGGATCGGGAGTGCTATTGCTGATGTGAGGATTCTTCTTGCGAGCGAGGTCAATTCAGGCCCCCGAAGCGTCTTTCCCGCATTGCGAAATCAGATTTAATCTTCTTTATCATCTCTTCATCCCAATCTGGCCAGAGTTTATCATAAAAACCAAGCTCTGAATAGGCTGAATCGAATAACAGGAAATTTGAAAGGCGCTCTTCTCCTGCGCTTCTGACGATGAAATCCGCAGGAGGAATGTCAGGGTTATCGAATTTTGATCTGATCAGGTCCGCAGTGACTGTCTTAACGCCCTCTGCAATAAGAGCATTGACTGCTCTGACAATCTCATCATAGCCGCCATAGTTGATTGCAAGCTGAAGGATTAAATCCGTATTGTTCTTAGTCTCTTCAATTGTTCTATCCAGTGCCTTCAGTGCAGCATCTGGAAGATTTTCGCGGTTTCCAAGCAGCCTTATCTGGACCCCCAGTTCGTTTATTGCCCTGATCTCCCCGTAGACCTTATTCGTGAAGAGGGCCATGAGGTAGTTGACTTCTGCCTCAGGCCTCTTCCAGTTAAAAGAGAAAAAACAGTAGACGGTAAGGTACTTTATGCCCTCATCCCTGGCCCCTTTGATAACCTTTTTAAGGCTTCTAAGGCCTTCGAGGTGGCCAGCGGCCCTGGGAAGATTCCTCTTTTTTGCCCAGCGGCCGTTTCCATCCATGATGATTGCTAAATGTACCAGCTCTGCCATCTTCTTATATTTCCATTATCTCTTTTTCTTTAGCATCAGCAACTTTCTGAAT
>CAZHQL010000139.1:0-4750 GCA_964534915.1 uncultured Spirochaetaceae bacterium
TCGATGCTGTCATAAGAAAGTGCAGATCGGACTCTTCAATGAGAGTGTGTATCTCAGCGAGAAGAAATGGCACTTGCTGAATTTCATCAAGGATTACAAGGCCTTCATTCTTTCCCTTCATGCGGATCTGGTTTCTTAAAAGCGATGGATTTTCCTTTATCCTGGCCACCAGAGCTACATCCAAAAGGTTCCAGTACAGCACAGCGCTATCTTTAAGCTCATTAGTTATGTATGAGGATTTACCAGTCTGGCGCGGGCCAAAAAGGAACTGGGAAGACTCTTCAAGAATATCCTTGAGATTGAGGACCCTGTTGATATATTCCTTTGCCATATTGCCTCCTGAAATTATTATAGTTGATAAATTCTGATGCGTAAATCATGATATTTGCACGAAAGATTAGCAATTGTCATCATTTTTTTGAAGCTTTAAGAAGTCTGTTAATCGTACATATTTCTATTTATCAACAGAAATTATAAGACAGGCAGCAATCCCATAGGCTTTAAAGTTCCCTCATTTTGCATCAAGCAGCTGGATAAAGGTATGAGTTGTAACTTTTAAAGTTTGGTTTTTGAAAGAGGGAGAGCATATGTTGACGCAAGAAATATTGCAATAATGAAGGAGTTATATGATAAATTACTCAATGGTTTGAGTTAATTATCTCACTCTATTGAGTAAATCGAAGGAGGCTATATGGAAAGATCCCGGTATGCAGCTATTCTGAGAAGCCGTCTGAATGAAAGGAAACGCTTCATTCAGATTCTTGCCGGGCCACGGCAGGTCGGGAAAAGCACTATAATATCTGATGTCCTTTCTTCCATAGATATCCCATATATCAGTGAAAGTGCTGATGATATCATGCTTGCGAAGGAAGATTCATGGCTGAAGGAAATTTGGGACAGGGCGAGGCTTCTTGAAAAGAAACATGGTGAAGCTCTGATTGCAATCGATGAGATACAGAAGATTGCAAACTGGAGTGAGAGCATAAAGAAGTTATGGGATGAAGATAAGAAAACAGGTACGAATGTGAAGGTTATTCTCTCTGGTTCCTCACGGCTCCTTCTGGCGAAGGGGCTCTCAGAATCACTTCAAGGGAGATTCGAGCTTATTTTTCTCCCGCACTGGTCATATAGGGAAATGAAGGACGTATTCGGTTTTTCGCTTGATGAATTCATATACTTCGGCTCATATCCCGGACCTGCAGAGATTATAGGAGATGAGAAGCGCTGGAAGGCATATATACGAGACTCGATTATAGAGCCGAGCATAACGAGGGACATCATCATGCTCAGCCCTGTTCAGAAGCCGGCCCTGTTGAGGTCCTTCATGGCCCTTGGCTCATATTATTCTGCTCAGATTCTGCCTTTTTGCCATATGCTTGAACACCTTACGGATGCAGGAAATACAACAACACTGTCGCATTATCTTTACCTTCTGGAGCAGAGCGGTCTTCTTACAGGCCTTCAGAAGTATTCGGGAAGCGAGCTTCGTCATCGCTCATCCAGCCCGAAGCTGCAGGTCTTTAATAATGCATTGATGACATCGCGTCATCCGATATCTTTTGCTCAGGCAAAAGAGGATAATGCTTGCTGGGGACGCCTTGTAGAATCTGCGGTAGGAACTCACCTCATCAACTCGGTTAGAGGAGAAGATGTTCATATCGGGTATTGGAGAGAAAAACAGGATGAAGTTGATTTCGTGCTCTATAATGAAAGCTCCGCAGTCGCCTTTGAAGTAAAAAGCGGGAACAAGACCCATGGCAAAGGCCTTGGTGCTTTTATGAAAAGATACCCTGAGAGCAAGGCTTTTACTGTCTCTGCAAAAGGGAATCCTGATAGCTCATCTATTCCATTGGAGGAGTTCCTGCTTGAGGATCCTCTTGTATATATGGAGTAGAAAGTGTTGTCATGCTTGTCTTTGAACAAAGGCAATCTCTATTCAATCCTCAACAGTTTCATAGCACTCTTTAATTCCTGATTGAGTATTCTCTATATAACGTTCTCTTGCTTGTCGATTTCCTCAATTCTCAACAGCTTATCATTCTGAGAGAGCTTCAGAATGATGGAATTGCCAGTAGCGATTTCACCTGGAATCTTATCCTTTAAGATTGGAAAGACCAGCTGAATATCCTTATCGGAAACGAATTCTGCAATCTTGGAAAGGGGGTTGTTGTGCATCAGTTCTTTCTTGTCATTGAGCAGGAAGTGCATGCATGAGCGCCTCTGGCTATCACTGAACAGGATATAGGCCATATCAAAACAGATTACCTCGCCTTGCTTTTTGCCTGTACTGAAGTTGTCCATGCTGAGAACCTTGAAGGAAAAACATTTCCCTTTTTTTGATTCTTCCGGGTCATCAAAGCTTAATGCATAGTCCTCCCCATATAGCTCTCTGCTGACAAAGCTGAACTGCTTATTGAATTCCTTGACATGCTCTGAAAGTGTATTCTTCAGATTCAAGGCTTTCCTTTTGTCCTCAATTGCGCGTATCTGGCTTTCTATATCCTTTATGCGTTCTGTTGTGTCATTAATCAGCCTCAGCTGATTTTCCGCCTGGCCTTTGATACGGTTTTTCTCGCTCAGCTGAGAAATGATGTCATTAATTACGGAATATGAATCCCTTCGTGTTATGCATTTCTTCAGCTCGGATTCCTTTCTTAAGAGGCTATCCAGTTCACTCTTCATACTGTCAATGTCATGGTGCAGCTGAGGAATCTGGAGTGCAAGGTATTGCATCCTGTTGTATGCAAGCCTGTTGTGATATTCAACCAGCTGATTGAAGGTATAAAGAACCTGAGGCGTTATGAGTTTGGTCTCTTCGTAAATACTATGGAGACTTTCCATGTCGATGTTTGAAATCTCTCCCTCAATAATCTGAATGGATTCCTCTATGACGGAAAGCCTTATATTAAGCTGTTCAATCTTTTCGCTTCTGCGGTTTATCTTATTGCGTATTTCATTAAGACAGTTGATATCCTCAAGAGTATTTGAATCCATACCAAAATTGTCCTTTTCCCTCTCCAGTTCATGGATATCAGATTCGATGGATTCAAGAATCAATTCCAGGTCATTCCGTGAATGCGTTTCTGTCAGCTTGGATAACTGTCTTTTCTCTACCTTCAGCTCGTCTTCAAGTTTAGGAAGCTCATCAGGTAATGCTACATCAATGCCAAGCATGTAAAAATACAGGGCTTCGTATTCGGATTCCTTTGTTGCCTGGTGGAGTGTTCTCAGCGTTGAATCCATACCCGGCTCCTGATATCTGATGTGGTGGGACATCAGCTGGCGCATGGATGGCCTGGATGGCTTGTCTGGATAGAGAAGGGCATCAACTTTTTCCCTGTAGATTCTCTCACTGTTTACAGCTTGCCCATCTATCCAGCAATCAGCACCATCGATTTTAACGAAACTACGGGTAAAGGTATGCCTTGTATCCTTGTATTTCAATTCAAGCTCTACAGAGACCTTATGGCTCTCAAGAAAGTTTCTTACAGCGGCATTTTCCACGCTTTCCCTGCGCTCTACCTTGTAAACAACATCCTTTCCTGCTCCAAGGCAGAAATCAATCATTCTAAGGACAGTTGTTTTTCCGACATTATTCCCTGTCTGAAGCTGATTTTCAGCACTCGTTTCATCAACAATCAGGTTGAGCCCTTTGTGGAATTTAATATCCCTGATAGTGCATGATGTATTATCATTTGTTTTTATCAATAACCGGTCTATGAACATACTCTTACAGCTCCTTCTTCGTCTATGCAGGCCATATTCATCAGATACAGCCAGTCAAGGCAGAGAAGATATTCATGAATGGACATATCATGTTTTTTCTTCACTATGTCATACAAATAACCAACAGATAAATGTTCCTTTGAGTCTTTCAGTGCTTCAAGGATAAAAGAGGAAAGATATAGAATGCTCGATTCCGGCTTAACATTATCTGGTAGAATCATGGTTTTCCTCCGCTTCCTTTGTTTTCTCAAATATCCTGCATTGCATGAAGACATCAGTTATGACAATATTCAAGCCATATTCGATTCTTTCACATGACAGTCCGCACAGATTATCATGTGAAAGGATAAATTCCCGCAGGTTATCACTGATTGCATAGAAAAGAGAGCTTCCTTTTTCTCCTTTGTTCTTGCATTGATGATAGCTTTTTGAGACTCTTGACTGAACTACTGCTCTGTGAGAAATCGGGTATTGTATGAATACTTGTTCAACCAGGCCGCAGAAAGAAGACCATTCTTCAATTTCATATTGCATATCTGTAAGATCATTCAATTCTATCTTGTACTGCAGCTCTGGAGTGATGAGGGATGGTTTTACCTGGTCAATCTGCGGATCTGTTATTAATGCCCGTACAATAAGCCCAAGATCCGATGTAAGCTTACCTGTATCTGCTGGGTACAATTCCATTCTTACGAGTTCAAACACCTCATTGAGAATACTTTCTTCTGAGCTATCTATTTCCATTAGCAATTTGCCTAAGTCGTAAAAGTCTTTTTTCGAATCAAACTTTATCCCCTCCGGGATTTTAACGCTGGAAGTGAGATTCTTCTTTACATCGAGGCAGATAAAACAGAAATGTCCTCCCGGATATTTCTCTGCACAGGCTTGTAATGATGATTCCACCTTAGCTTTTGCTCCATCCGAAGATACCTGGATTAAGAGGTTTTCTTTTTTATCGTAAAGATCTGCACCTGCCGTGTATGGATTCTGTTTGTTGACGTTTTTCAGGCTTGTTCCCCAGAGG